>CAYQFH010000026.1:0-27870 GCA_964416755.1 uncultured Piscirickettsiaceae bacterium
CCCTGCACCGGAGAGAGCAGCACCTCACAGCGCTGCTCCAGTTTGTGCTCTTTCAGAATGGGAAGAAACCAGTCGTAGTCGGCACGATCCTGTAGTACTACCTTGAGCTGATCCTCTCTGCGCAGCAGCTGTAAATTCTCCCAATGGTTCTGTTCCATCTCACCGGAACCAGGGGTCTTCAGATCGACCACTCGCATGACTCTGAAATCAATCTCTGCCGTTGAGACCATTCCCCCCGTCTCCACAGAGACCGCATACCCTGCATCACACAGCTGTGTCAGCAGTGGAAATACGGCCCTCTGTACCAGTGGCTCTCCTCCGGTCACACAGATATGGTGTGCATCCAACTCCTCCACCTGCTGCAGAATGGATTCCAGTGTGCGCTGTTCACCACCCTGAAAGGCGTATTCGGTATCACAGTAGCTGCAACGCAGCGGACAGCCAGTCAGACGAATAAAGGTGGTCGGCCACCCGACACTGCGGCTCTCACCCTGCAGTGAGAGGAAGATCTCGCTGATCTGCAGCGTATTGCGTTCTACCCCACCGCTCACGTCCGGATCTCGTTACGGGATTTTTTTCAGCTTGGCGGCGGCACGCTCCGCCTGCGTAGAGCCGGGCTGCTGCTGGACTACCGCAGAGAGGATGCTCTTCGCCTGCGCAAAGGCACGCTTGGCCTGCTTCTTCTCATTCTTCACAGTATGCAGGCGTCCCATCCAGTACCAGGCATCACCCGTGTATTCCCCCTTGGGGTATGCCTTGACCAGCTTGTTGAGTGCTGCAAGCGCCTCGCTGGTCTTGTTGGCCCGCACCAGCGCAAAGGCTTTGTTGTAGGCCTCATACTCACCGCCCTGTTTGCCGGTTACCGGCACAGTCGGAGCAGGCGTTGCTGCACGCTTGCTCCCCGCCTCCAGCTTGCGCAGACGCGCATCGAGATCGAGATACTGGTTGCTCTGCTGTTTCTTCAACTGCTTCTGCCGGTGCAGCATCTCCTCCACCGCGCCGTAGTTCTGCTGCAGATCTTCACGTAATTGCTGGATCTCCAGCATCAGCGCACTCAGACGGCCCATCTGCCGCTCCACTTTCTGCAAACGCTGCTCCAGCGTGTTGGCAGAGGTTGCAGAGAAAGCAAAAACCCCTGCAAGCAGGGGTATCCAGAATCGTAGTTTCATCACAACTTACTGCGGATAGGTGAGCTCAACACGGCGATTCTGCGCCCAGAAGGCCTCCTCATGCCCCTCTTCCAGTGGTTTCTCCTCACCGTAACTGATGATCTCGATCTGACCGCTGTTGACCCCCTCTGCAACCAGCAGATCACTCAGGGTCTGTGCACGGCGCTCACCCAGCGCCAGATTGTACTCGCGGGAGCCACGCTCATCGGCATGCCCTTCAAGACGTACAATCATCACCGGATTGTTGATCAGGTAGGCAGCATGGGCCTGCACCACGGCCAGATCCTCTGCCCCCACCGCACTGCTGTCGAAACCGAAGAAGAAGAGACGCTGGGTCGGTACACTCAGACCATTGGCTGCCATTGGCGCAGCTGTCTCCTGCATACCACTCTCGAATGCGACCTGTTCACCTTGGATCGACTCCCCCTCCATTGCGCTTCCTGCAGAGACCGACTCGGCATCGCTGATCTCGATCACCTCCACCTCGGCAGGCTCATCCGAGCTTCCTCCACCCAGCGCACTATCGAGAGACTCGTTGAGGCTGCTACAGCCTGAGACCAGTACACTTGCCATTACCACTACCGCAATACGTTTCATCATCCTATTCCCACTTTTTTTCAAAAACTTATTTTTTCAGAAAAGGTGACCATGCAGGCTCCCGCACATCCTTGCCTGGCAGACTCAGGCGCTGCACAGTGCCACCATCAATCGAGGCAATCTCCAGTACCCCCCGATTATTCTGTTGCGTAGCATACACGATCAGACGACCATTCGGGGCAAAACTGGGGGACTCATCCTGACGATTTCTGGAGAGCAGACGCACCACCCCACTCTCTACATCAAGTACCGCAATACGGTAACGCCCCCCTTCCCCCTGCAGGAAGGTGATCTGCTTTCCGTCAGAGGACCAATCCGGACTGGTGTTGTAGCGCCCCTTGAATGTGAGGCGTTCAGCACGCCCTCCTGAGGCATTGACCTGATAGATCTGTGGGCGACCACTGCGATCGGAGAGAAATGCGATCGTGCTACCATCCGCTGACCAATCCGGTTCGGTATCCGCTCCGCGGTTGCGGGTCAGACGCTGCATGGTCTTGCTATTGAGGTCGAGCAGATAAATTTCGGAGTTGCCATCGCGTGATAGTGAGAGCGCCAGCTTGCGCCCATCCGGTGACCACGCCGGGGCACTGTTGCTCCCCTTGAAGCTGGCCAGTTTGGTACGCTTGCCGCTGTAGACCTCCTGAATCCACACCTCGGAGCGACGGTTCTCGAACGAGACATAGGCGAGCTTGCGCCCATCCGGTGACCAGGTCGGAGAGAGCAGTGGCGCGCTGGAGGTCAGCAGCACCTGTGCATTGCGGCCATCAAAGTCGGCGATCTCCAGGGTATAGGTGCGTTTGCGATTCTTGTGGCGCTTGACCGAGACATAGGCGACATGGGTACTGAAGACTCCGGGCACTCCGGTCAACTTCTTGTAGACCAGGTCACTGATGGTATGAGCAATCTTGCGCATCCTCTTGGTACTCATATTACCGACGGAGAAGCGATAGTGCGCCAACAGCTGCTGTCGATAAACATTAATCAACTGCACCTCCAACTGCTTGCCATTGCCCCCGTTGACCATACGCCCGACCAGCAGGGTCGGCACCTCCAGCAGACGCCAGTCGGTATAGTTGACCTCATCAATATGGTTCGGTTTAGAGAGTATCTTTCCTTCAGAGAGCGGAGCAAACTCACCACTGAGGCGCAGATCATTGGCCACGATACCGGAACCAGGGAATGGCGTAACTGCAATTGGCAGCGCCGCCTCACTGCCCTGGGTGATGGTGATCTCCAGTGCGGAGAGCGGCGCACTCAACAGTGCCGCAACCAGAAAAGCCACAAATTGCTTCATCATCTCTTAGCCCTCATGCACAAACGTCATTTCCAATTCTCTCACTTCGTTGCGCAATTCTACAGAGTCTGGATAGGGAAATGGAGCCGCTTTTCGTACCGCCTGCTCCACCGAGGCATCAAATACCTCATTGCCACTACTCACCAGCACCGTCACTCGACCCACCTCACCACCGGGCAGCAGATTGACCCGCACCTTACAGGTTCTACCTACCGGGGTACCCAACGGCTTGCTCCAGACCTGCTCGATCTGCTGACGGATGGTCGACTTCAATTGTGAGAGTTCACGACTGACTGCACTCTGACGTCGACTCGATGCAATCAGCTCCTGTTCCGCCTCCATCTCGGCATCAAGCTGCATCTGCAGTTCACGCTGTTTGCGCTCAGCCTCTGCCTTACGTCGCTTCTCCTCCGCCCGTTTTTTCTCTGCCGCTTTACGCTTCTTCTCTTCGGCCTTCTTCTTTTCAGCCGCCTTGCGCTTCTTCTCTTCCGCTTTTTTCTTCTCCGCAGCCTTCTTCTTTTTCAGTGCTGCCGCTTTCTTACGCTCCGCCTCTTTACGCTTCTTCTCCGCCTTTTTCTTCTCTGCAGCTTTGCGCTTCTTCTCCTCGGCTTTCTTCTTTTCAGCCTTCTTTTTCTCGGCAGCCTTTCTCTTCTTCTCTTCCGCCTTGCGTTTGGCCTCCTGCTTGCGCTTCAACTCCTGCTGTTTCTTGCGCTTGGCCGCCTCACGCTTCTCCCGCTCCTTGCGTGCCTTCGCCTCCTGCTCCTTGCGCTTGCGCTCCTCTCGCGCCTTGAGCTGTTGACCATCAACCGCATGGGCTTGAATCACCGGCACCTTGGGGGCTGGAGGTTTCTTCTCAATGGTTGCCGTTCCCGCCCAGAGCAGCAACGCCAGCAACACCACATGAAGCACAACAGAGATTCCCAGAGATGAAATCGCCTCCTGTGCCCTCTGAAACAGCGCCTGCAGCTGTGCCTTCAACGGCTCCATCGTTACTGCTCGACTGGATCAGTCACCAATCCAACGCTGGGTACACCGGACTGCTGCAGACGTGCCATCACCCGCACCACGGCACCATAATCGACCTTGTGGTCACCCCGTACCAGCACCTGGGTAGCCGGATCTTTCTCCACCAGCAGCGCTACCCGTTTCTGCAACAGGTCAGGACCAACTGGCTTCTCAGGATTATCCCCTACGTTAATGTAGAGCACCCCATCTTTGCGCACGGTGACCACCACCGGCTCCTTCTCGCTATTCTCCACCGCCTTCGACTCGGTCTGCGGCAGATCCACCTTGACCCCCTGAGTCAGCAGCGGTGCAGTCACCATGAAGATGATCAGCAGCACCAGCATCACATCAATGTAGGGCACCACATTGATCGAGGCCATGGGCCGTTTGTGACTGCGTTGACGACTCATGCTGTCGCCTCGCCCTCCTGTTGAGACTGAGATGTCTCCTCTTCCCCATGGTGCGACTGACGACGCAGAATGCTGGAGAACTCCTCCACAAAGATGTCGTAGCGGTTGTTGAGACGCTCAATCTCATTGGCAAAACGGTTGTAGAAGATCACACCGGGAATTGCCGCAAACAGACCGATCGCCGTCGCCACCAGCGCCTCGGAGATACCGGGGGCCACCATCGCCAGGGTGGCATTACTGGTCGCACCAATCGCGCTGAAGGAGTTCATGATGCCCCAGACCGTTCCGAACAGACCGATATAGGGGGTGGTAGAGCCAACTGTTGCCAGGAAGGAGAGGTTGATCTCCAGCGCATCCAGATCACGATTGAGCGCCACCCGCATCGCCCGGCTGGAGCCATCGACCACATCGGAAGAGCTCAGCCCCGGCCGCTTGTGCAGACGGACAAATTCACGGAAACCGGCAACAAAGATCCCCGCCATACCGCGCGGCTTGGCATTCTCGAACTTGCGGAACAGCTCACTCAGATTGCGCCCACTCCAGAAGAGATCTTCGAAACGGTCGGCCGCCTCCTTCGCTTGCTTCATCTCCTGCAGCTTGTCGAAGATTACCTTCCAAGACCAGACCGAAGAGGCGACCAACAGCAGCAGAATCAACTGTACCACCACGCTGGCTTCGAGAATCAGGGCGGCAATCGAGAGTTCACTATTCATAGGTTCTTTATCGCAATAAAAAGGGTTTCAGGCATTGGCCTAGGACGGAAAGAGTCCACATCCAGACTGGCAATCTTGACCGTTCCAGCACAGAGCAAGCTCTCTTCGCCACAGCGGCGGATCTCCTGCAGCAAGGTCAGGCTTGCACGCCCCTGTTTCTGCAGCGTAGTCACTACTTCCAACTGATCATTGAAGCGGGCCGGTGCGTTGTAGTCGACGGTAACTGAACGCACCGCAAAAATCACTCTACTCTCTTTAATCAGTTGATCCTGCTCGAAACCGAGCGCGCGCAGCCACTCGGTACGGGCGCGCTCCATGAATTTCAGGTAGTTGGCGTAATAGACCACACCACCGGAGTCGGTGTCCTCATAGTAAATCCGAACAGGGAAGATAAAGGGGGTTGCCATGGGTACTATTTTGCCCGATCCACCTCAGCAGTAAAACCACAACCGCTGTGAAATTTATGACGAGAACAGATCTCCCGTTGCATTCTGTGGTGTCTGTTCACGGGGCTGCAGTCCGAAGTGGAGATAGGCATGGCTGGTCACCACACGTCCGCGCGGGGTACGCATCATGTAGCCCTGCTGGATCAGATAGGGCTCCACCACATCCTCGATGGTGCCACGCTCTTCACCGATCGCTGCCGCCAGGTTATCGACCCCGACCGGGCCACCATCAAACTTCTCAATCATGCTCAGCAGCAGGCGGCGATCCATCTGGTCAAACCCCTTCACATCGACATCCAATAAATCCAACGCCCGTTCGGCGCTCTGCTGCGAAATCGCTCCATCCCCCTTCACCTCGGCATAGTCACGCACCCGGCGTAGCAATCGATTCGCGATTCTTGGAGTACCGCGTGAGCGCTTGGCAATCTCCAGCGCCCCTTTCGGATCGGAGGCCACCCCCTGAATCGAGGCAGAGCGGCTGACAATCGCGGCCAGATCCTCCACACCGTAGAACTCCAAGCGCTGCACAATACCAAAGCGGTCTCGCAGTGGTGAGGTCAACAGTCCAGCACGGGTGGTAGCACCGACCAAAGTAAACGGCGGCAGATCAAGCTTGATTGAGCGGGCCGCCGGCCCTTCACCAATCATGATATCAAGTTGGAAATCCTCCATCGCCGGGTAGAGCACCTCCTCCACCACCGGGCTGAGTCGGTGAATCTCATCGACAAAGAGGACATCGTGCGCCTCCAGATTGGTCAACAACGCTGCCAGATCACCTGGCTTCTCCAGCACCGGACCGGAGGTCTGGCGCATGTTCACCCCCATCTCGTTGGCGATGATATGGGCCAGTGTAGTCTTGCCGAGACCAGGGGGACCAAAGATCAGCGTGTGGTCGAGCGATTCGCCCCTGTTGCGCGCCGCCTGGATAAAGATCTCCATCTGCTCACGCACTGCGGGTTGACCGCGATAATCCTCCAGCATACGGGGGCGCACAGCACGGTCGATGCGATCCTCTTCCGGGGTGGAGAACGGGGAGATGGGGCGAGCCAGATCAGTCACAGTTTCACACTCTGTTTGAGCGCGAGGCGGATCACCTCTTCACTGCTCAGTTCATCCGCATCGGCCACTGCATGGACCAGCTTCGAGGCCTCTTGCGGCTTGTAGCCCAGCGCAATCAGCGCATGCACCGCCTCACTCTGCGCATCTTCCACCATAACCGGTGCAGTAGCTGCCCCCTGCTCCACCTTGGGCGAGAAGCTGTCCCACTCCTTGAGCCGATCCCGCATCTCGATAATCAATCGTTCAGCGGTCTTCTTGCCGACACCGGGCAGGCGCACCAGAGCTGTTGTGTTCTCTTCATGGACGCAGCCAACAAATTGGTCTGCACTCATTCCGGAAAGGATCGCCAGTGCCAGCTTGGCACCCACTCCACGCACCCGGATCAGCTCACGGAACATGCGACGCTCTCGCTCTTCATAAAAACCGTAGAGCAGTTGCGCATCTTCTCTCACCACCAGATGGGTATAGAGCGTGACCGGATCGCCCCCCTCCGGCATGGCGTAGAAGGTATTCATCGAGGCCTCGACCTCGTAACCGACACCGTTCACATCCAGCAACAGTTCTGGTGGCTTGCGCTCAATCACCACGCCTCTCAATCGACCAATCATCGCCAACGCCCCCCAGTGCTTCCCTTGACCACACCACCCAGTCGCGCCACACCACCGGCGTGATTGCCGTGACAAATCGCACAGGCCAGCGCATCGGCCTCATCGGCCTGTGGATGGGTCTTCAGATTCAACAATGCGCGCACCATCAGCTGTACCTGCGGCTTGGCGGCATTGCCCTTACCGACAACCGATTGTTTGATCTCGGCCGGGGTGTACTCGAAAATCTCGATATCACGGTTGGCTGCACTACAGATCGCCGCCCCACGCGCCTGCCCCAGCTTCAGCGCCGAATCGGCATTACGGTGCATGAAGACATTCTCAATCGCAAAGGCGGTAGGCTGGCAACGGTCCAGCACCTCACTGACGCTATCAAAGATCGCATGCAGTCGCTCCGGCAGTGTATCGCCACGGATACGCAATGCACCACTCTCGATGTGGCGAAAGTCGTTTCCCATCACCTCGATCACCCCATAGCCGGTGGTGCGGGAGCCGGGGTCAATGCCGAGGATGCGGTGAATCATCAGTTCAGATTAGCTGAGGGCAGCCATCACCTCATCCGAGATATCCGCATTGGTATAGACATTCTGCACATCATCCAGATCTTCCAGACGATCCACCAGCTTCATCAACTTCTCGGCACCATCCTGATCCATATCACACATGGTAGAGGCACGCTGAGTGAGATCAGATGACTCTGGTTCCAGACCGGCATCAACCATCGCCTGCTTCACATCCATATAGCTGGTTTCATCAGTCAGCACTTCAACCATGCCATCATCACCGGCCACCACGTCCTCCGCACCTGCCTCCAGTGCCGCCTCCATGATCGCATCCTCATCACTCCCCGCAGGATAGATCAGCACTCCGGTTTTGGTAAAGAGGTAGGAGACCGAGCCATCGGTACCGAGATTGCCCCCATGCTTGGTAAAAGCGTGACGCACCTCGGAGACGGTACGGTTGCGGTTGTCACTGAGGCAATCGACCATCACCGCGACACCACCCGGGCCATAGCCCTCGTAACGGATCTCGTCAAAATTCTCCCCATCGACATCACCGGATCCGCGCTTAACCGCACGGTCGATGGTGTCACGGGTCATATTGGCACCGAGCGCCTTGTCCACTGCAGCACGTAGACGGGGGTTATCAGCAATACTGCCCCCACCCATCTTCGCCGCCACGGTGATCTCACGGATCAGTTTGGTAAAAATCTTGCCACGCTTTGCATCCTGCGCCCCCTTGCGGTGCTGGATGTTGTGCCATTTACTGTGTCCTGCCATCTTGGTTACTTCCTGCTACTACCTGAAATCGGTGAATTTTAGCACAGCACAGATCGTACTCTTCATATACCCAAGTCACCATATCCCACCAACATTGGATGAAAAAATAAGCAAGTTCGACTATGCTTTAATTAGAAGCAGTTTTCATCGGGAGATTACGATGTCACAGAAAGATATTCAGCATGTATTTGAACTTTCCTCCATGCTGTTGGCACACAACAACTACCAATCCTTGACCCATGCAATCATCCACTACTTCAACTCCCTTGAAGGCATTGAAGATGTAGCAGCCTATGAGGTGTTTGGCAAAGTTTCTGATCCTGATGATGTACTAATCCGACGTTTTCCAATCGCCCTGGACGAGGTCTATCGAGACGACAATCTTGGTCTGGTGATGAGATGCTTGCAACAGAGTCGAGGAGGGGTAAACACCCTCACTGACAGCGGTAGTGACTGGATCTTTATGGATGTGGTCAACAATGTCACGCCTCGTCGCGTCATTCTGCTCAAGGGCAAGGCCAACGAAAAAGACATGTCAATCATCAATGGTCTCTACCGCATCTATTCCAACCAGGTCGCACTGCTTGACTCCAAGGAGCGGGATGTTCTGACACGCCTTCTCAACCGGCAGACACTGGAAATCACGCTCAACGACATCATCGTCTTCTACCGGGGCAAAGATGTGCGCAACCAAGAGAAAAAATCCTGGCTTGCAATTCTCGATATTGACCATTTCAAGCGGATCAATGACGAGTTTGGCCATGTCTATGGTGATGAAGTGCTACTCCATTTCTCACGCCTGATGGACAAGACTTTTCGCCACTCCGATTTTGTCTTCCGTTATGGTGGAGAAGAGTTTGTAGTCATTGTTAACAGCTGCAACGAAGAGCATGCCGAACACTCTCTGGAACGCTTCAGACAGGCAGTAGAGGAGTATCAGTTTCCCTCGGGCAACGTAACTGTCAGCATCGGCTACACCATGATTGACCCCATGGCACCACCCACCCTACTGATGGAGCATGCAGATAGAGCACTCTACTATGCCAAGAACCATGGACGCAACCAGATCAAAAATTTCAACACCCTGGAAAATGAGGATCACAAAGTGGGCAACATTGATCTGTTCTAGAGATTGTTAGAGCCTAAATCACTTCAGGAGATCACCATGATAACCTGCTCCTATTCTAAACACCCAAGACCTGTACTGCCAATTTACGCTCACGCGGCCCATCCATCTCCAACAATAAGATCGACTGGTAACGCCCAAGAACCAGCACACCATTGTGCACTGTAACTGTCTCACTGTTCCCTACCACCATCGCAATCAGATGGGCGTGCGCATTCTCCGGCTCATCGGGTGGGATATCGACTCGTAGATGCAGATCGTTGTGCTTGTACGCATCTTCCGAAGGTGCCACTCTTAGAAAGAAATCACGGATATCGTCGAACAGACGCTCTTCATTTTCATTTACAGTGAGCGCACAGGTGGTGTGCAGTGAAGTGATCGCAACTGTTCCCTCTTGCACACCCGATGCCTTAAGCACGGTCCCCACCTTCTCAGTAACATCACACACAGAGAACGGTTGGTCTGTGGAAACCTCCAGCTCTTGGTAAAAACTCAGCACCAATAAGGCCTACGGAGAAACTTCGAGCATCCGCTCCAGCGCCAGCTTGGCCTGCTCAGCCTCCTCTCCGGAAACCTGAATGCGGTTAACCACATTGCCCTCCAACAGGTTCTCCAGTGTCCACAACAGGTGCGGCGGATCGATACGGAACATGGTGGAACACATGCAAACGGTTGGAGACATGAAGTGAACCGACTTGCCCTCCCCCTTGTACTGCTCATGGAGGCGGTTGACCAGATTAAGCTCCGTACCCACCAGCCAACGCGAACCCGGCTCACCATCAGCAATGGTCTTGATGATGTACTCGGTAGAACCAACATAGTCGGACTTCTGACACACTTCATAGGAGGATTCGGGATGAGAGATGATTTGGGTCTCGGGATACTTCTCCTTGAACTTGTCGATCTGCTCCGGCTTGAACATCTGGTGAACAGAACAGAATCCCTTCCAGAGGATCATCTTCGCACTCTTGATCTCTTCTACAGTAAGCCCACCCATCGGCTGTTCGTAGTCCCACACCACCATCTCTTCCAGCGGGATATCCATCACCGCTCCGGTATTACGCCCCAAGTGTTGATCGGGAAAGAAGAGTACCTTCTCACGCTGACTGAAGGACCACTCCAGCACATGACGCGCATTGGTAGAGGTACAGACGATACCGCCATGACGACCACAAAATGCCTTCAAGTCTGCCGCCGAGTTAATGTAGGTGACCGGGGTGATGGCCTCATCCGGATCAAGCACTGATGATAGTTCCTGCCACGCCTTCTCCACATTGGGAAGGTCGGCCATATCGGCCATCGAGCAGCCTGCATTCATATCGGGAATAACAGAAACCTGATCCGGGCGCGAGAGGATATCGGCCACCTCGGCCATGAAGTGAACACCACAGAAGACGATATACTCCGCCTTGGAGTTGGCCGCCTGACGCGAAAGCTTCAGTGAGTCACCCGAAAAGTCGGCATGACGAAACACCTCTTCACGCTGGTAATGGTGACCGAGGATGACCAGCCGTTCACCCAGATTCTCTTTTGCCTCAAGAATGCGCTGCTGGCACTCTTCATTGTCCTGAATGGAGAATGGGTCACTGGCCGCCATCGGTTTACTCCTCGCTCTTTGCGGCTGCATCTGCAGCTTCCTTACGGGGATCTTTACGCAAACGAACATTGAGTTCGCGCAGCTGGCGATCTCCGGCAAAATCGGGGGCACCCGTCAACAGACAGTTGGCCGACTGAGTCTTGGGGAAGGCCATCACGTCACGAATGGAGTCGGCACCAGCCATCAACATCACCAGACGATCCAGCCCAAAGGCCATACCACCGTGCGGAGGACAACCATACTTCAGCGCATCCAGCAGGAAGCCGAACTTGTCCTGCGCCTCTTCATCATTGATCCCCAACACCTTGAGGACACGCGCCTGCACCTCGGGATCGTGGATACGGATCGAACCACCACCGATCTCGCTTCCGTTCAGTACCATGTCGTAGGCGCGGGAGTAGACCGCATGAGGATCACTCTCCAGCTGCTCCAGCTGGTCTGGATTCGGTGCAGTGAATGGGTGGTGCAACGAACTCCAGCGCTCTGCCTTCTCATCCCACTCGAACATCGGGAAGTCGATGACCCAGAGCGGCTTCCACTCGTCGGACATCAGGCCACGATCCTCACCCACCTTGACGCGCAGTGCGCCAAGCACTTCGTTGACGATCTTCGCCTTGTCGGCCCCAAAGAAGATGAGGTCACCATTCTTCGCACCGGTTCTTTCGAGAATGCCTGTAATAGTGTCATCTGGAAGGAATTTGACGATTGGGGACTGTAGTCCATCACGGCCCACATCGACATCGTTGACCTTGATATAGGCGAGACCGCGCGCACCGTAGATGCCGACAAACTTGGTGTACTCATCAATCTCCTTGCGGCTGATGCTATTGCCATCCGGCACACAGAGTGCAGCCACCCGACCATGTGGGTCATTGGCCGGGCCGGAGAAGACCTTGAACTCCACCTCGGACATCAGATCGGCGACATCAACCAGCTCCAGCGAGACCCGCAGATCGGGGCGATCCGAACCATAACGTCGCATCGCCTCGTCATAGCTGATCTGCTCAAAGCGCTCTGGCAACTCTGTTTCGAGCACATCCTTGAACAGGCCACGCACCATGTTCTCCATCAACTCCATGATCTGGGTCTCATTGAGGAACGAGGTCTCCACATCAAGCTGAGTAAACTCGGGCTGACGGTCGGCGCGCAGATCCTCATCACGGAAGCAACGCACAATCTGGTAGTAGCGGTCCATACCGGAGACCATCAACAGCTGCTTGAAGAGCTGTGGCGACTGAGGCAGCGCAAAGAACTCACCCGGATGGGTGCGACTCGGCACCAGATAATCACGCGCACCCTCAGGAGTAGCGCGGGTCAGCATTGGGGTCTCGATATCCAGAAAGCCGTTGTCTTCAAGGTAGCGACGCATCTGGCGGGTGACCGCAGCACGTAGCTGAATGCGCTCCTGCATCACCGAACGACGCAGATCGATGTAGCGGTAGCGCAAGCGAATATCCTCACCCATGCTGTCATCATCGATCATGAACGGTGGTGTCTCCGCCTTGTTGAGAACATCGACGTCGTTGATGAGCACCTCAACTTTACCGGTGGGCAACTCTTCGTTGATGGTTCCCTCAGGACGTTCGCGCACCACACCATTGATATTCAATACATACTCGGAACGGACATGCTCACCAATCTCAAAGGCCTCAGCGTGGTCGGGGTCAAACACGATCTGAGCAATACCGGTACGGTCACGCAGGTCGATAAAGATGACACCACCATGATCACGACGACGGTTGACCCATCCAGCCAATTGAATCTCTTCACCAACCAGAGACTCATTAATCTCTCCACAGTAGTGGCTTCGCATAGTTTTTCCTTGGTTTTACAAATTGTTATTCTGAAACGGGGCAGGCACCACCACAACCGCCGCTTGCACAGGCAGGGGCTTCCTTGCTGCTCTCCGCCATATTCTTTTTGGTGCCGGTCTTGAAATCACTCTCGTACCAACCTGCGCCGGAGAGGCGGAATCCGGCCGCAGAGATCATCTTCTGCAACTTGGGCTCATTACAGGCAGGGCAATCGGTGATCGGGTCATCACTCATCTTCTGCAGTTTTTCGAGCTGATGGCCACAGCCACCACACTCATATTCGTAAATCGGCATGGTTCACTTCCTTATGCACGGTTCTTGATGCACTTTTCACGGACAAAGAATAGCTCCCCCCGCAAAACAATCGACTATTATACCGAATCCCAAAATTGGCGACACCACCGAAAAGCGTACCAATCACCATGCACCACGCAAACACCCGCATGCCCTCTGACCACCGTCAGGACTGGCGTACCATCAAGTCTCTGCTCCCCTATCTATGGAACTATCGGTTCCGGGCCGGTCTGGCAATTGGCTCACTGATCCTCTCCAAACTGGCTAATGTCTCTGTGCCACTGATTCTAAAGGAGATTGTCGACACCTTCGATCAGAATCATGAGGCGATACTGGTGCTACCACTGGGGCTACTGGTTGGCTACGGGGTGATGCGCGCCGGCAGCGCCCTCTTCAACGAACTGCGCGACGGCATCTTCGCCAAGGTGCGCCACGGCATTGTGCGCGAGATCTCAATCCACTTTATGCAGCACCTGCACAACCTGTCACTACGATTCCATCTGGATCGCAAAACCGGTGGCATCACCCGCGACATGGAGCGTGGCACCCGCTCGATCAGCTCGCTATTCAACATGCTGCTGTTCAACATCATCCCCACACTGGTGGAGGTGACATTGATCGCAACCATTCTGCTTGCCAACTACAATCCCTGGTTTGCCATCGTCACCTTCGGCACCGTCGGTATCTACATCACCACTACCTTTCTCATCACCAACTGGCGCATGAAATTCCGCGTAGCGATGAACCAGCGCGACTCAGAGGCAAGCACACAGGCGGTGGACAGCCTGATCAACTATGAGACGGTCAAATATTTTGGCAACGAGCATTATGAGCTGGATCAATACGATACTCAAATGCGCGCCTGGGAGGAGTCGGCAGTGAAGAGCCAGACCTCGATGTCAGCACTAAATTTTGTACAGGCCTTCATCATTGCCATAGGCGTCACCATCATCATGGTGATGGCGGGCCAGGGGGTGGTCAATGGCGAGATGACACTGGGCGATCTGGTACTGGTCAACACCTTCCTGCTGCAGCTCTTCATCCCGCTCGGCTTCCTCGGCGTGGTCTACAGCCAGATCAAACACTCACTTTCCGATATCGACATGATGTTCCAGCTGTTGGAGAAAGAGCCGGAAATTGTTGACCGTGACAACGCCACCACGCTAGATGCGGGACGGGGCGAGATCTGCTTCAACCATGTCAACTTTGCCTATAATAAAGACCGCCCCATTCTGCACAATATTTCATTCAGTGTACCAGCAGGCAACAAGGTTGCTGTTGTAGGAAAGAGTGGCTCCGGTAAGTCGACCCTGGCACGACTGCTGTTCCGCTTCTACGAGGCGCAATCCGGCTCCATTACGATTAATGGCCAGGATATCACCCAAGTCACACAAAGCAGTCTTAGAGCGGCGGTAGGCATCGTGCCGCAAGATACTGTGCTCTTCAACCATACCATCGGCTACAACATCGAGTACGCTCACCCCAGTGCTCCACAAGAGGAGATCGAAGAGGCGGCAAAGCTGGCCAACATTCATCCGTTTATCGACGAGCTCCCCCAAGGATATGAGACCACCGTCGGCGAACGGGGATTGAAGCTCTCCGGCGGCGAGAAGCAGCGCATCGCCATCGCCCGTGCGATTCTGAAAAATCCACCGATCATGATCTTCGACGAGGCGACCTCTTCGCTCGATTCGGCGGCAGAACGCACCATCAACGACGCACTGAAGACGCTCAGTTCCCAACATACCACGCTGGTGATCGCCCACCGTCTCTCCACCATCGCCGATGCCGACGAAATTCTGGTGATGGAGAAAGGGCGCATTATCGAGCGCGGCACTCACAGTGAACTACTTGAACAATCAGGTACTTACTCAGAAATGTGGCAACTGCAGCAGCAGGAAGAGCGCTCTGACCCCACTTGTAACATTTTGTAACTTACAAAACTGGTACTTTCTGGGATAATAACCTGACTACTCAACGGATTGAGCACACCATGCAACTGGAAAGTAACAACACTGCAGAGAACAGTCGCTGGTATCTGCTGGCAAGCAAACCACGCGATGAGGAGCGAGCGCATCTCAATCTGGAAAACCAGGGGTACACCACCTATCTGCCGATGGTGAAGCGGGAGCACCGCCGTAGTGGC
The DNA here is from genome assembly GCA_964416755.1 of uncultured Piscirickettsiaceae bacterium. Classification (GTDB taxonomy): domain Bacteria; phylum Pseudomonadota; class Gammaproteobacteria; genus Thiopontia. Next base: position 15,556 of record CAYQFH010000026.1, read on the forward strand.
AAGAGTGCAATCAAGACCGAACCCCTCTTCCCCCGCTATCTATTCATCCAACTCGATCGAGAGAATGATAACTGGGCACCGATCCGCTCCACCTATGGCGTCTCTGGCCTGGTCGGTTTCGGCTCACGCCAGACCAACTACATTCCCATCCCTGACAGCGTCATTCAGCAACTGAAGGCACACGAGGATGAGAACGGCCTGCACCAGCTGGAGAAGGCGACGTGGTTCAACAAAGGGGACTGTGTCACCATTACCAGCGGCCCCTTTGCCGAGATCAATGGGGTATTTGTAATGGATGATGGACTGCACCGCTCGATGGTATTGATCGAGATGCTGGGCAAGCAGCAGCACATCACCGTAGAGAGCGCACAACTGGCGGCCTGCTCCCACTAATCCGCTATACTGCCGCCCATGGCAGGACAAAAAACCATTCTGATTACCGGCTGCTCCAGCGGCATTGGGCTGTGCTGTGCCGAGACCCTCCAAGCGCGAGGTTGGCGTGTATTCGCCACCGCTCGCAAGACCGCCGACGTGGAGCAGTTGCAATCACAGGGGCTCGAAAGTCTGCAGCTCGACCTAGATGATTCATACTCCATTCAACAGGCGGTTACTGAAATTCTGCAACGCACTGGCGGCACACTGGATGCCCTCTTCAACAACGGAGCCTACGGACAACCCGGTGCGGTCGAGGATCTGAGTCGCGACACTCTGCGCAAACAGTTCGAGACCAATCTCTTCGGCACCGCCGAACTGATGAACCACATGATCCCAGTCATGCGCAAGCAGGGACATGGGCGCATTGTGCAAAACAGCTCGGTACTCGGCTTTGTGGCAATGCCCTACCGTGGCGCCTACAACGCCAGCAAGTTTGCACTGGAGGGGCTGACCGACACCCTGCGGCTGGAACTGAAGGGGACCAACATCCATCTCTCGCTGATCCAACCCGGCCCAATTGAGTCCAAGTTCCGCAGCAACGCCTTTGCCGCCTTCGAGGCCAACATCGATCCCACCAACAGTCCCCATCGAGAGAACTACGAGGCAATGGAGGCACGATTGAAAAAAGAGGGGCCAGCAGCCCCCTTTACCCTGCCTGGCGATGCTGTGGCCGACAAACTGGTCCACGCACTGGAGAGCCCCCGCCCCAAAGTGCGCTATCCGGTCACCTTCCCCACCTACCTCTTCGCCTGGCTCAAGCGGCTGTTACCGGATCGTTGGCAGGATGCCATCCTGCTCAAGGCCTCTGGAGATGGAAAACGCTAAGTGGTGTTGCAAGCACAGATAAACCCTCCTAATATCCCTATATCGAAGTGAGTTTTTGTGGGAGCGAAACTATGAGCAACGAACTATTACCCGTTGCCAAGGCAGCCAAACAACTGGGCATTAAGCGCAAGGCACTACAGCACAAGATCCAATCCGGTGAACTGGAGGCCTTTGAAGGCAAAGTCTCTCTGGAACATCTGGAGGCGGTCTTTCCAGCCGCTGCCAGAATGGAGACCTCCGCTATTCTGGAGAAGATGGAGTTTATCAAGGACAACGCCTACGCCAACCGGGTACAGAGCGCCCACATCCCCGATGCCTACACGCTACTGGGACAGGTGCAGAAGCTGCGACTGGAGCTGCGCATGGCACGTGAAGAAAAACTGGCTCACCTGCGACTGATCAACGAACTGACCAGCAAACTGACCGAGATGCAGCAGAACTGTGACAACAACCAGAAGGCACTGATTGGCAATCTGCTACAGCTGATTGCTCAAGGCGCAAAGGCACAGCAGTGAAAATCTGGGCTGTAGCGCATTCCACGCTACAGCCCGACTCTGTTAACGAAAGCTAATCCCTGCCTCATCCACATCCACCTTCACCACCGACCCCGGCAGATAGTCACCCGCCAGAATCTGCTGTGCCAGTGGATTCTCAATCTGCTGCTGAATCGCCCGCTTCAGCGGACGTGCTCCATAAACCGGATCAAATCCAGCCTCACCCAGTCGATCCAGTGCTGCATCACTGATCTCCAATCCGATCTCACGATCTGCCAAACGGTGATGCAGGTACTCCACCTGAATCTTGGCGATGGCGCGAATCTCAGACTGCCCCAGCGGATGGAACACCACCGATTCGTCGATACGGTTGATAAACTCAGGACGGAAGTGGCTACCCACAATCTCCATCACCGCCTCTTTCATCGCATCATAATTCTCGGTACCGGAAAGCTGCTGAATCTGCTGTGAACCGAGGTTGGAGGTCATCACCACCACGGTATTACGGAAATCAACCGTGCGTCCCTGCCCATCAGTCAGGCGACCATCATCCAATACTTGAAGGAGTACATTGAAGACATCGGGGTGGGCCTTCTCCACCTCATCCATCAGAATGACGGAGTAGGGTTTGCGACGTACCGCCTCGGTCAGATACCCCCCCTCCTCATAACCCACATAGCCGGGAGGCGCACCGATCAAACGCGCCACCGAATGCTTCTCCATAAACTCCGACATATCGATGCGCACCATCGCCTCCTCGGTATCGAAGAGGAAGTGGGCCAGCGCCTTGGTCAACTCGGTCTTGCCGACACCGGTCGGACCGAGGAAAAGGAAGGAGCCATTGGGACGATTGGGATCAGCCAACCCCGCGCGGGAGCGACGAATCGCATTGGAGACCGCCTCCACCGCCTCATTCTGCCCGATCACCCGCTCCTTGAGCGCATCTTCCATACGCAGAAGTCGTTCGCGCTCCCCCTCCAGCATCTTCGAAACTGGAATCCCGGTCCAGCGTGAAACCACCTCGGCAATCTCCTCATCGGTCACCTTGTTACGTAGCAACTGATTCTCCTGCTGACTGTTTTCTACCTCTGCAGCTGCAGCCAGTTGCTGCTCCAGCTGTGGAATCTGCCCATACTGCAGCTCCGACATCCGCTCCAGATTACCGGCACGGCGCGCTGTCTCCAGCTCAATACGGGCCTGCTCCAGCGCCTCCTTGATATGGGTCGTCCCCTGCACCGCTGACTTCTCCGCCTTCCAGATCTCTTCCAGATCGGAGTACTCCCGTTCCAGACGATCCAGCTCCTCCTGCAGATCACCAAGCCGCTTCTTAGAGGCCTCATCACTCTCTTTCTTCAGCGCCTCACGCTCAATCTTTAACTGGATGACACGACGATCCAGCTTGTCCATCTCCTCTGGCATCGAGTCAATCTCCATACGGATACGCGAACCCGCCTCATCCATCAGGTCAATCGCCTTGTCGGGGAGCTGACGGTCGGTGATATAACGGTGTGACAACGTGGCGGCCGCAACAATCGCCGGATCAGTGATATCGATCCCATGGTGCACCTCGTAGCGCTCCTTCAGCCCACGCAGGATGGCGATGGTGTCCTCAACGGACGGCTCATCCACCAGCACCTTCTGGAATCTTCTTTCAAGCGCCGCATCCTTCTCCACATACTGGCGATACTCATCCAGCGTGGTGGCGCCAATGCAGTGCAGCTCACCGCGAGCCAGCGCAGGCTTGAGCATATTGCCCGCATCCATCGAGCCCTCCGCCTTGCCCGCACCGACCATGGTATGGATCTCATCGATAAAGAGGATCACCTGCCCCTCCTGCTTGCTGAGATCGTTGAGCACCCCCTTCAGACGCTCCTCGAACTCGCCGCGGAACTTGGCCCCGGCAATCAGTGCGCCCATATCGAGCGAGAGCAGCCGCTTGTTCTTGATCCCCTCCGGTACCTCGCCATTGACGATACGCTGCGCCAACCCCTCGACAATGGCGGTCTTGCCAACACCCGGCTCACCAATCAGTACCGGATTGTTCTTGGTACGGCGCTGCAATACTTGAATGGCACGCCGGATCTCATCATCACGCCCGATCACCGGATCGAGCTTGCCCTGTTCTGCCTTCTCGGTCAGATCGATGGTGTACTTCTCCAGCGCCTGACGCTGCTCCTCGGCATTGGGGTCATTGACGCTCTCCCCACCACGCATCTGCTCCACCGCCTGCTCCAGGGAACCCTTGGCAGCACCGGCATCACGTAACAGATCAGTCAGCGAGCCCTTGCTATCCATTGCCGCCAGCACAAACAGCTCGGAGGAGATATACTGATCGCCTCGCTTCTGCGCCAGCTTGTCGGTCAGGTTCAACAGCTTGCCCAGCTCATTGGAGAGCTGCACATCCCCACCGGTACCCTCTACCGAGGCGAGACGGTCCAGCGCCTCCCCCAACTTGGCACGCAATGGATTGACCTGCACCCCCGCCAAGGTCAACAGGTGGCGCAGACTCCCCCCTTCTTGATCCAGCAGCGCCAGCATCAGGTGAATCGGCTCGATAAATTGGTGATCCTTGCCCACTGCCAGCGATTGCGCATCGGCCAATGCAGCCTGAAACTTTGTCGTCAGTTTTTCCATTCTCATGGTCTGTGCTCTCCAAATATTTTTTAAGTTGCACAGAAGATGGGGGCAATTGCACTTTTTTCAACACCTGCCTGCAAAGCCTTATAATTGCCACATGACCCACTTACCCAACATCGGCTTTGTCAGTCTCGGATGCCCCAAGGCAACCGTCGACTCTGAACGCATCCTCAGCCAGCTTCGTGCTGAGGGGTATCAGCTGGTAAATCAATACGATAGTGCCGACCTGGTGATCATCAATACCTGCGGATTTATTGATGCTGCAGTGGAGGAGTCACTGGACACCATTGGCGAGGCAATGGAACAGAACGGTCGAGTCATCGTCACCGGCTGTCTGGGTGGAGACCGGCAGAAAGTGCTCGGTCACCACCCGGAAGTGTTGGCCATTACCGGCCCGAATGAGACGGCTGCAGTGATGAACGCAGTACACCAGGTACTCCCACCACCGGAAGACCCGTTGATTGAACTATTGCCGGATCGATCAATTCGTCTCACTCCGGGCCACTATGCCTATCTAAAAATTGCCGAGGGGTGTAACCAGCAGTGCAGCTTCTGCATCATCCCCAACCTACGCGGCAAACTGATCAGTCGTTCCATGGGTGAGTTGCTGAGAGAAGCAGAGCGGCTGGCAGAGAGTGACGTCAAAGAGCTGTTGGTCGTTTCGCAGGATACCGCTGCCTATGGTGCGGATCTCCGCTACCGAAGCGAGATCATCAACGGCGGCATCCTCTCCACCCGTATCGCCACACTGGCCGAGGAGCTAGGCAAACTGGGGATTTGGCTGCGCTTACACTATCTCTACCCCTATCCAGTGATCGACCAGCTGATCCCGATGATGGCAGAAGGGAAGATTCTCCCCTATCTGGATGTACCACTACAACATGCTTCACCGGAAATCCTCAAGGCAATGAAGCGTCCTGGGGATACCGAACGCATCCTCAAACGCATTGAACAGTGGAGAGAGATCTGCCCTGATCTGACGCTACGCAGCACCTTTATTGTCGGCTTCCCCGGAGAGACCAACGAACAGTTTGGCGAGCTGCTCGATTTTCTCGATGCCGCACAACTGGATCGTGCTGGTGCCTTTGCCTACTCTCCTGCAGAAGGGGCTGCCGCCAACACCCTGCCCAACCCGGTCGACGAGGACATCAAGCAGGATCGGCTGGAGCGGTTCATGGCACTGCAGAGCCAGATCAGTGAAAGCAAACTGCAGCAGAAGATCGGCACCACCGAAACCGTCCTGATCGACAGCGTGACCGAGAAGGGCTCAATTGGCCGCAGTCGTGGCGATGCTCCAGAGATTGATGGAGAGGTGCATCTACCTGAAGTCACTCAACTTACTCCCGGCGATTTTGTCGAGGTGAAGATTGTTGCTGCTGATGAACATGACCTAGAAGGTGAGCTAGCACCTCAACCATGAGAGAATTACAGCTGCAGTAAGCTAATAAGCGGTTAGCTGCAAGGCGGCCGACCGCAGGACTAGTAGACTAATTCAAGGGAGAACAACACAGCAGATGAGCGCTTATTGGCTTACCCGCAGGGAGCCATCCAAACCAACCCATTCAGCGTTACCGGCCTTTTGCCGTTCGAGGCGGATGCAGCCATTTGACATAGAAGTGCTATGCCTGCATGGCTGCGCCTTGCTTGGATCGGTTTGGAAAGGCTCTGCAACTGCAATTCTCTCATGGTTGAGGTGCCTATGATCTTTGCCATACTGGGCATCTTGCTGCTGGCCGCCATCACCCTGCCCCAACTCTGGGTCAAGCGGGTAATGGTGAAATATGACAGCCCTGATTACCGCTATGCGGTGAGTGGAGCAGCGCTGGCGAGAATGATGCTGGATCGCTACGGTCTCAACCACGTTCAGTTGGAGTCCACCAAAGAGGGGGATCACTACGACCCTCGCGACAAGACAGTACGGTTGAGTGAATCCAACTACAATGGAAAAACCCTCACCGCCATCACCGTGGCCGCCCATGAGGTAGGACATGCCATCCAGGATGACACCGACTATGCACCGATGGCGCTGCGCTCCAAAATGATCGGCAAGACCGCAACTGCTGAGCGCTGGGGGGCGATGATTCTGATGGCCGCCCCGGTCTTTGCCATCGTGGCTCGCCGTCCGCTACCCGCACTGATCCTGTTTGGTGCCGGTCTGATCAGCATGGGAGCCCCTGTCGTTGCTCACCTGTTCACGCTACCGGTGGAGTTTGATGCCAGCTTCAACCGTGCACTGCCTATTCTGAAAGCGGATGGGCACCTCAAACCGGAACATGAAGCAGATGCCCATAAGATTCTGAAGGCGGCTGCCTGGACCTATGTCGCCAGTTCACTGGGCAGTCTATTGAATTTCTGGAAGTGGCTACGAGTGATTCGGCGCTGACTTTTCCGGTTCAGGGTCTAACCAGCTGTTTCAGGGCTGCTCCACCCTCTCTCAACTCCATCCAGGCCATATTGGCAGGTAAAAAACCTGCAGGAAATTCTCCAGAGAGCGCTCCGACCAGCTCAACCAGGCCTGGGTTGTGCCCTACCATCAGCACCAAGCCGGCACCATCCGGCACACTGCTCAACAGACGAACCAGAGTATCTACCGAGGCTTCATAGATCGACGGTTCCCAATGGATCTGCTGTGGATCAATCTGCAGTGCTGCACAGACGGTCAACACGGTCTCTTTGGCACGTTGTGCCGGGGAAGCGAGTATATAGTCGAGTGTAATTCCCTGTTCATCGATCCATTGCCCGATACGTGCCGCATCACGCATACCGCGCACGGTCAAGGTGCGTTCAAAATCGGAGGGGGCGTCCCAACCCGACTCTCCATGTCGCATCACCAACAGCTCTCTACGCATCACACACTCCATCAATAGGGTAGATAGACATCATAACGGGTACTTTTTCCACTGATCTGAAAATCGGGTTGCTGCCCATCCAGCAACTCCGCCTTGCGTGGACGTTTGACCACCACCCGCTTGGTCGCCACCCTGCGTGCCACATCCAGCAACTGATTGGCATCAAGATCCTCCCCCACCACATCTCGAAACAGCAGCATCTCCTTACCAGGCAGCGCACTCTTCTTGCTGTAGGGATACATCGGATCGAGATAGCAGACTGCTGGCAGCTGCTCTACAGCCTGCATCACCTCCAACGCATCCGACTCCAGTAGCTGCATCCGTGCAATCACCTCAGCGATCTCTGCCTCAGCAGTCGCCCGCTCCAGTCCATCACGCAGCAGGGCCGCCACAACAGGGGAACGCTCCACCATTGTCACATGACAACCAAGCGACGCGAGCACAAAGGCATCACGTCCAAGTCCTGCGGTCAGATCCAGTACTGTGGGCGGTTCCCCCTTGTTCAAACCGACTGCCTTGGCAATCAGCTGCCCCTTACCCCCACCATAACGGAAACGGTGCCCCACTTTCCCGGCCACAAAATCGGCATAGACGCCACCAACACGGGAATTGATCTTGATCAGCTGCAGCACTTGCCCGACGAAGGTAAGTTTATACTCTGCAGCAAACAAATCGACCTGAAGCGGTAGCCCCAATCGCTGCGCCAACTCCGGCGCAACATCACCTGCGACAACAACGACCCTATTCAGGCTTCTTGATCTCGTTATGCGTACTGAATTGATAGTCCTTGAAGATATGCTCACAAGAGGGCTGCTGGTAACTGCCATCCTCATTCTGCTTGGCCGTATCTTTCAGGCGATAGGTATAGTGGCCGCAGGTCCACACCTTGTACTTGCGCATGTGGGTACAGAGGCAGATCTTCTCTTCAACCGAGATCTTCTTCTCATCCGGATGGGCCGCCACCGTCTCATTGTAGGCATCAATATAGCTGCATGCCCCCTTGTTATCGAGCACATAGCCATAGGATTCACAATTGGGTCGGATACCGGAGTGGATCGCTGGACTACTCTTCAACATACGCATCGGATAACCGGTAGGTGAGAGGGTATTGACCTCGATATCCTCTTCCTGCGCCACGAAGTAGGCCTGCTTAGCCACGTCAGTCAGGCCACACTCTTCGGTAATCGTGAAGCGGGTGGAGACCTGAATTGCGGAGGAGCCGGACTCCAGATACTCCACACCATCGGTACCGGTAAAGATACCACCCGCAGGAATGACCGGGATCTGCAGATCCTCATCACGCAGATACTGAATCACCTCCTGAGTGATGGTCGCCAGATCATACTTAGCCCAGTCCATACCAAAACCAAGATGTCCACCAGCCAGCGGCCCCTCAACCACCACAAAGTCCGGCAGACGTTTGAGACGTGCCGCACGCTTGAGGAACAGCTTCAACGCACGTACCGAGGAGACAATGATGCCAATCGGTGCATCACGGAAGCGGGGATTATCCTTGATCAGATCCAGTGAACCGAGGTGGAGACCCGCACTCAGGGTGATACCGTCAATTCCGGCATCCAGTGCTGCATTGAGGCGCACCCGCAACGTCTCCTTGGAGTTGTTCATGGTGAGCTTCTCCATGCAGTTGATGAAGACCCCTCCATCCCCCTTCTTGGCAGACATCGCCTCATCGACATGGCGGGTCTGCGCCTCGCGCAGCTCGTCCAAGTCGAACTGAGCAATTGACTTGTCATCATTGCCAACATTGGTCTTGTACTTCTTCAGCCGATCTCCGACATAGCGGGTTTTGAACTGCTTGTCGATCACTGTCGGCACCATTGCATCGGAAAGGTGACCGATCCCCCCCTGCTCGGCAAAGACCAGCGCCAACTCACGGGTCGAGATATCGACCCCCATTCCACCGAGCATCAGTGGAACATACTCCTTCCCCAGCAACTGCAGGCGGTAGTCGTCAATTCGTTTGGAGAGGGTCGCGTCGCTCATGATGGTCTCGATAAAAATCAAAAAAAGTTACAACGGATCATACCGCATTATCGCTCTGTTCGTTCCCAAAAAGGGCATCCCAGATCAGAATAGCCGCGCCTGCCACAATGGCGCTGTCGGCAACATTGAATGCGGGCCAGTGCCACCCCATTGCGTGAAAATCGAGGAAGTCAATCACATAGCCATATTGCACTCGGTCGATCAGATTACCGATGGCTCCACCGATGATCAATGACAGCGCAATCGCCAGTAACTGCTCCTCGGGCTGCAATGATCGCAACCAACGCAACAGGAAGACTGTGATCACCAGTGTCAGAATGACAAAGAACCAACGTTGCCAACCGCCGGCATCGGCAAGAAAGCTGAAGGCGGCCCCATGGTTCTGCATCAGGGTCAGATTCATGAACGGCAGCACCTCGACCCGCTGGTACAACTCCAGCTGGTACTCGGCCAAGATCTTGGTCGCCTGGTCGAGGAACAGCACCAGCGCCGAGAGGCGCAACCACTTCAACAGCGGGCTGCCTCGATCCTCCTCCTGATCAATTTCGTTCATCAGGCGTAACGGCGCTCTTCACCACCCTCAGTGGTGACGTTCTCTATGCAACGACCACAAAGCTCAGGATGGTCACTATTGCTGCCCACATCCTCACGGTGGTGCCAACAACGCACACACTTGACCTGTTCAGAGGCGGCCACCACCACCTTCAGCCCTTCCAACTCGGTTGTCTCGGCATCAGCCGATGCCTCATCCAACGGATGAATACGGGCGTAGGAGGTAATCAGCACAAAACGCAGCTCATCCTCCAACTTCTCCAACAAGCTATGGAGGGCCTCATCACAGTAGAGATCAACCTCGGCATCGAGACCGGAACCAATAGTCTTGTTGGCACGTAGCGCCTCCAGCGGCTTAGCCACCTCGGTACGTACCGCCACAATCTGATCCCAATCCGCCACGCTGAAACGCTCACCCGCCTCCATACGGAACAGCCCTGTGTAGAACTCCTCCAGAAAGACACTTTCGTTGCGTTCCCCAGGCAGGAAGCTCCAGATCTCATCAGCAGTGAAACTGGTGATCGGTGCCAACCAGCGCACCATCGCCTCGACGATATGGTACATCGCGGTCTGGGTCGAACGGCGTGCCTGTGATTCAGCCTGTGTGGTGTATTGACGATCCTTGACGATATCGAGATAGAAACCACCCATCTCCACCGAACAAAAATTGTGGATCTTCTGGAACACCAGATGGAAGTTGTACTCCTCATAGGCCGCGACGATCTCCTCCTGCAGCTGTGCCGCATGGTCAACTGCCCAGCGATCGAGTGAGAGCATCTCTTCCGGCTTCAGCGTATCGCTAGCAGGGTCAAATCCATTGAGATTGGACAATAAAAACCTGGCCGTATTACGAATACGGCGGTAGGCATCAGCCATACGACGCAGGATCTCATCAGAGACGGTCATCTCACCGCGATAGTCGGTCGAGGCGACCCAGAGACGAATGATGTCGGCACCCAGCTCCTGAATCACCTTCTGCGGGGCAATCACATTACCGAGCGACTTGGACATCTTCTTGCCATCCTTGTCGACGGTAAAACCGTGGGTCAGCACCGCCTTGTAGGGGGCCTCCCCCTCCATCGCCACCGAGGTGAGCAACGAGGACTGGAACCAGCCACGGTGCTGATCGGAACCTTCCAGATAGAGATCACAGGGACGTGACAGCCCTTCACGGCGATCGAGTACCGCATGGTGGGTGACACCGGAGTCAAACCAGACATCAAGGGTATCCATCACCTTGATATAGTTATCGGCCTCATCGCCCAGCAGCTCCTGCGGCTCCAGACCAAACCAGCCATCGATCCCCTCTTTCTCAACCCGTTGCGCCACCTGCTCAATCAGGGAGACCGTATCGGGATGCGGTTCCCCGCTCTGCTTGTCGATAAAGAGTGCAATCGGTACACCCCAGGTACGCTGACGCGAGATACACCAATCAGGGCGGTTCTCCACCATCCCCTCAATGCGGGCCTGCCCCCAATCGGGCATCCAGCGTACATTCTGAATAGAGGCCATCGCGTTCTTTCTCAGATCAGCCTGATCCATGCTGACAAACCACTGCGGGGTGGCACGGAAGATAATCGGGGTCTTGTGACGCCAACAGTGTGGGTAGCTGTGGCGAATCTTCTCCACACAGAGCAGTGCACCACGCTCGGTCAACACCTCCAGCACATGGTCGTTGGCCTTGAAGACATGCTCCCCACCAAACAGCTCGGTATCGTCGAGAAAACAGCCATTGGGGCCAACGGGATTGTGGACCGGCAGGTCATACTGCATGCCGACCACATAGTCCTCCTGACCATGGCCTGGGGCGGTATGGACCGCGCCGGTACCGGCATCGAGTGTGACGTGGTCGCCCAGAATGACCGGAACCTGTCGATCATAGAAGGGGTGGTAAAGCTGAACCCCCTCAAGGTCAGCCCCCTTGCAGCGACCCAGAACAGAGTACTCCTCAACCCCTGCGCGCTCCATCACATCGCTGTGGAGTGCCTCCGCCAACAGCAGACGGGTAGCGCCCACCTGGACCAACAGATAGTCAAAATCAGGATGGAGCGCCACCGCCTGGTTGGCCGGCAGGGTCCATGGGGTGGTGGTCCAGATCACTACCGAGATAGTGCCACTGCCTTCAGACTCTAAAGCACAACGGCCTATAAAGTCTGACTCGTCGACCACATTGAACCGGACATCAATCGCCGGAGAGGTCTTGTCCTCGTACTCCACCTCTGCCTCCGCCAGCGCAGAGCCGCAGTCACTGCACCAGTGGACCGGCTTCTCCCCCTTGTGGAGATGGCCATTCTCGACGATCTTGCCCAGTGCACGGATAATGTCCGCCTCAAACTGGAAGTCCATCGTCAAGTAAGGGTTCTCCCAGTCGCCCAACACACCCAGACGCTGGAAATCCCTCTTCTGCCCCTCGACCTGACGTGCCGCATACTCACGCGCCTTCTGGCGGAACCCCTTGGCATCGAGCTTGCGCCCCGGCTTGCCCCACTTCTTCTCCACATTGAGTTCAATCGGCAGAC
>CAYQFH010000027.1:0-27502 GCA_964416755.1 uncultured Piscirickettsiaceae bacterium
GACGCTGGCCTCTCACGCCGGTAACAGGGGTTCGATTCCCCTAGGGAGTACCATCCTACATAACCCTCTGATTCACATCAGAGGGTTTTTTTATGCCTAATCGCACATCACAGCACATCATCATGCAGCATTATCAGCGCCTTACGCACACATTAGCGCACATCATCTCACTGCGGTACACTTCCCAAAACATAAACAAAGTGAAGCGCACTGTGTACCTATGTGTACCAAAGACTGTACCAAGAGAGAGAAAAAGCATGGCTACTTTTCAGAAAAGAGGCTCACGTTGGAGGGCTCTTATCCGCAGTCGCGGAGTTACCAGATCCAAAACATTTGCCACCAAAGCAGCTGCAAAAAGCTGGGCAAATGATGAAGAAAAATTGATCCTTGATGGTGACCGGGGACAGCTACCAGATCACCCCTTTTCTAAGCTGTTATACCGGTATAACGAGGATGTGAGCCAAAGGTCAGGGAAGAAATCGGCAGACTGGGAACTCCAGCGAATCGAATATCTGGATAATCATTATGATCTAGCCAAAATCCCCCTCAATAAGCTGAATGACACCCATGTAATTAGGTGGCGCGATGAACGACTGAAGCAGGTATCTCCGGACACGGTTCGCCGGGAATGGACGGTATTCTCTGCCGCCTGCAATCACGCAATCAGGGAGTGGAAATGGCTGAAGATCAACCCGTTCACTATAGCAAAACGTCCTTCCCCCTCACCAGAGCGCACCAGACGACCCACAGAAGACGAGATCGAGGCAATTGTTATCGCCAGCGGGTATTCACCAGAAGAGCTACCGGTGACCGAAACAGCCCGGGTAGGAGCCGCTTTCCTATTCGCCATCGAGACAGCTATGCGATCTGGAGAGATGCTGCGGTTTACAAAAGAGAACATCAAAGGAAAATACATCCGCTTACCTGGGGAAATCACCAAAAGCGGAAAGCCCCGCGATGTCCCTCTATCCAAGAAAGCCAGAGAGATTCTGCAACAATTACTGGAAGTGGGGCACGACCCTGTATTTGGAGTGAATGACGCGAACCGGGATGCCCTATTCCGCAAAATCAAAGGAATGGCATTGATCGAGGATCTGCACTTTCACGACTCAAGAACAGAGGCCCTGACCCGTCTCGCCAAAATATTCGACGTGCATGAGCTCGCGAAAATCTCTGGTCATCGGGATTTGAGGATACTGCTGAACACCTATTACCAGCCCACTGGGGATGATCTAGCAAATAAATTGGATTGACTGTCCAACTTGTAACAAATTGAAATATTTTACCCCCACTCCAACTCCTTCTATAGTTGGGATCCAGGGGGACAACAAGTGAATACAGAACAGAGCAAACCACCCAGAATTTCACCCGCCCAGAAGCTGGCATTGAGGCAGCTGCAGGATGGCCCGATCAGTCGGTTGGGGATGAAACCGATTACACTGCGCACCTATGAGGCGCTGGTACGCAAAGGGCTGGCCAGAAGTGACGACTGGGCCTACACCCTGATATCCGGCTGACGATCCCGCAACTGCACCATCAGCTCCCGGATGGTCTCCTGCTGAGACTGGATCTGCATCTGTAGTCGTTCATCCTGAATCTTCCGCTCTGCCGCCCGTCCGGGGTCCTTCAGCTTTCTCCCGATCCATCCGGTGATAAAGTGCGAGAGGATCAGAAAGGCGACTGTTGCCCAGATGGCCGTCTCCCCCAGGCTCTCAATCAACCCCAGTGCCGACTCCGGCTCCTGCTCCACATCGACTACCGCACCACCAAAAAATGAACTGATACCGGCCACCACACCCGCGCAGGCCGGTACTGGCATTCCCACCACCGAGCAGACGGTTGTACCGACCAGCGTACCGGTAGAGACCACCCCTGCCCGGGGCAACTCTTCTTTCAGATTGAAATCACACCCCGCCAACAGGACGGACATCCACACAACAAGCAGTACTCTCATCATCACCTCCTTCAAATTCAATCATGCAGCCGTAGTGGCTACCGCCTCGATGGTCTTCATAGCTGAGGGTGGTAACCGTGCAGCCACTCATCAGCACCACAGTGATCAGTAATAGTGCTCTCACTCATCCTCCAACGGATCTTCCTGTTTCGCCAGTACTTGACGTGCTGCCTTGTCCGACCTCCACACATCAATCACGATGTAGGCAAAGGCCAATACCACACCGACAAGCAGAGACTGCGCCACGGTACAACTCATGCTGCGCATACCCAGATCATCTCCAAAGACCAAAAGCACCCCACCAGCGCGATCATCGGTCGACCACCTTGCGTCTGGTCGGGGCGGTGTATCCGCAGTTGTAGTACGGACAGGTGACCACCCCTTGCTTGCGCTCCATCTCTGACCAGTCACCAATCGACCACGATCCTCTACAGCTGGGGCACTGGAAGTGGTAACGGTGCTCCACCCGGTATTCAATGGCCTCGGTCATTTGAGCAGGGACAACCAGATCAGTGACAACATGAACAATCCGAGCAGACCGATAACGCCCAGTACACCACCCCCCAGGTAGAGCGCACTCATTGCGCCCCTCTCCGGATCAGTGCATCGGTCAACTTCTCCACCTCATGCTTCATCCGATCCAGTGCAGCAGCGGATATCTCGGCATCACCCTTGTACTGTTTCAATTCCATCAACACCATGTCATTCGCCTTGTTGAGCGTCTGGTACTTTTCATAGAGATCATCGTATTTATCCCGCAGCTTTACCTGTTCTGCGACATCATCCCGGTAGCTGTCATAGACCACGACCCCCACACCGGTCAGGGCAACGCTGAGCACCCCACCAACCACCCAGACCAACAACCTGGCAGAGGCCAGCGCACCCCGCCGCTCTGCCTCGATCTTGAGCATGTCGTTGACCTTGTTGCGGTTGTAGTTGTGACGATCGATCACATCCTTGAGGACGTGATGCACCGACTGCAGGAAGCGGTCGAGCTGCTTCTTGTTGGTTACATCGTCCGGTGGAAGTGGGCTTTCCATTCATTAGGTTACGCGATCTTGATTGTCATAATGTTAGAACTGAGCCGCCCGCAAAGTTAAGTTGTTCTTGTGTTGGGCAAGCTAGAGACGGATGGTTCCATTCAGCAATGTAATCCTCATCACCATCGTTCTGTAATCTGATCTCCCCCTCCGGTAGAAAATCAGAATCCCCCAGCTCTGGGTATATAGCTTTAATCTTGTCTATTAGAGTAATCATGCTTTCCTCACTAGTGCAGCACTAAAATGTGAACCCGCTGGGATGACTGGTGATGTTCCGTCAATCCGCCCATACATTTCCAGATAATCAGTTGATCCGTTCATGTAAATGACTGCGGAAGCAGTCACGCGTAAAGTACCAGCAGCCAATGAACGAATATCCCCTCCCGCTCTTTCTTCCGACCCGTTCTTATAAATTGAACAGATAGCCAGAGTCATACTTGAGGCGCTACAGCCAATCAAACCATTTACTTGGTAATACCCTTCAACCTGAGGCGTAAACCTATAATTGGTAGTGGCATCAAAGTCCGAATCAGTATCAAAGTGTTCTGTATCTGCCTGAAGTTTTGTCCACACACCCGAACTGATACTTTGGTTTGACCCGTTCTTTGCGCTAAACGCAGGACCAATATCACCACTAACAACAGCCTCACCGCTAGCCTTCTGGTAATTGGTGCATCTCCAGTCGCCTGTAGCGTACTCAGTGAATTCAGCCTCATCGCCTGCTGCTGTAGTGATATTTACGCCGCTCGGCAGGATCAGATCAGTTGCATGGTGAGTCAGCGTTAAAGCACCATCAAAATGCAGTTTAACCGCAGTACCAACACCCTTGGTTGCAATAGAAGTGATTGTGGTCGTGCCAGTTATATCGAAATAGTTGCCGTCCCCCAATGTGAGAGCGGCGCCACTAGCTACATCACTCCCCTTTGTCCATGTCTGAGTTTTAGTAAAGGTATTGGCTATGTCGTTCTTGGTGGTGTCTACGTCATAGGCTTGAACATCAGTACCAATAGTCAAACCAAGAACAGTTCGTGCAGCTGCTGCATTTGCAGCAGCAATCAGGGATCGGCCAAATGATGTGATGGATGCCAATGCCATTGCGCCAACCCCAGTGAAATAGGCCAGCTTATCCGCTGCACCTGTCAGACCAGAGAGCGCATCGAGGTTATCATCATGCGCCTGAACACTTGAGCCGATGTCAGAAGCAACCAGAGCGGCAATCATCTGGAACACGGTCCCGTCATAGCGAACCACCACAAGATCGTTTGCAGCAATGTCACCAGCAGCCAGATCGGTGCTGTTTCCGTTCTTCTTGATGGTCTTTGCGCCTACTCCTGACACATTCAGGGTTGATGCTCCGGTATTGGCATTAGTGGCAACAAAAGAGAACTCCTGCCCTGCCGCATAGGCCGTGATCGAGGGCGTTGGAGCAATCACATAAGCATCTGCTGCACCGGTATCGGTCGCATGACTGAATGAGTTATCCTGAATCTGTCCTGCAGCCCCGTATTCGTTCCGAGAAGAAGCATTGGCAACACCTGTGTGCTTCTTACTGTTCATTGGGAGATTGGCTGATGGTGAGTTCTGGCCATCTTTAGTCAGACAGTTGTTGATTCCATCCTTGAAACTGTCATCTTCCGCATCCATTCGAGAAGCGGTGATATTTACTGCCGCATCTCGATCAGTCACCCAGTTATGGATTCGTGAAAATACTCCGCTACCATTCCAGCCCATGACTTACTCCATAAATAAAAAACCCCTGCCGGGTTACCGACAAGGGTTTGGTTTGATATCTGACGTTTTTAAGCTATTATCCAAGAATGATTGAAGGAATCGCTCTCGGCATTATTGGTTATTACGTGTTTACGTTTCTTTTTGATTGGTTTGAGCCATACTCAAAAGACGAAGACGATTAATTGCCTGCAATAACCTGATCATCATCCAGCTGCAGATCCTCCAAGCGCCCACCTTGCAACAGGTACTGGCGCAACATGGCCCAACCTTCCGAATTGTTTGCAAAACGTGCCAGAGCACTGCTGTTCTGCAGCTCATTCAGTTTGAGTGCTGTTGCTGCCTTGGCCTGAGGGTATCCCAGTGAGGCAGCAGCAAGGCCTGCTGCGGTTCCAGCGCCTCCATCCGTTGCAGCTGATCCAGCAGTAATCTTGGCGGCCGCATCAAGCCCCAGAATGTTTCTATTCTCAATCCGGGCAGCAGACTTTTCAATTGGCTCTTTGAGCTCCAAGAGACGGCCAAGACGCTGGTTAGCACCCTTGATATCTGGGTTGGTCTGCTCCAACGACTCTTTTGCGGCTCTGCCCATTGCCTTCAATGCGTTCTCCTCTGTTAGAGATGCCTTTCCGGCGCCGGTCTTTCGATTGAAATTGATATTGTTGTAAATGTCCTGTTTCATTGCCTGAAGCTCAGAAGGGGAAATACTGTCTCTCCCAATGTTCTTCATGTGCAAGTCAAAGTCTTTTGCAACTCGATCAATTGTATCCAGGCTCTTGCCTCCATAGATCCGGACTCCACCAGCATCTTTTCTCAACTCACCCAAGTGACGCATTACAGCCTGCTTGGGAATCATTACCCCTGTTGAATCTGCCTGCTCGATCATTGCGTCCAACTGGCTTCCCATCTGGTCTATCTTGCCAGCAAGCCTATCCCCACCCTTTGTGGTGGGCATGATTTGCTCATTCAACGCAGTATCAACAAGCTGTCTACGCTTATCTGGAGAGAATGTTGTGCTGAACTTTGCAGCGCTATCATATAGCTTACTTGGAACCGTGTTTGGCAGCATCTTCGCCGCGCCGTGACCAGTCGCTCCCATGGCATTAACCGCCACATTGGTTGGGTCCATAGCCATAGCAAGACGCTCAATTTTGTCACCACCACCCAGTTTGGCAAGTTTGGCTCCACGCCCTGCTGTTCCCAAGACGCCAGACAAGTCTGCAGCCACCCCTACTGGGTCTTCCATCAATGTGCGCTTGAACTGATCTGTTGATCCGTAACGGCCAGAGATAGCATCTGCCAGCATGTCGAAATGCTGCTCTTTGCTCTGCTTTCCAGGGATCAGCTTCTGTGCTGCACCAATCGCAGTGTTGCCAATCGCTGTGACTGTATCAATAGGATGAACAACAGCATTGACCATATCTCCTGCGAAGTTGGCCGCACTGCTGGGGATATTCCCAACCATTTCAGAGAAAGAGAAATCCACGTCCTTCTCACCAGCATCTATCTCTTTCTCCGCCCCCAGCAACCCTCTTTTGTTTGCCTCCTCATAAGCTGATGCCATATCCGGCGGCAATATTCCTCTCTTGTACGCCTCTGCCAATGCTTCTTGTTTATTCATTTGATGACCCCCAGTATCCTTAGAAGCTCGTCATCTGTAGTTTGCTTCTCTTCCGGTTTCGCGTATTCTGGAGGCACCTCAACCATCACCGAATAAGGAATCGATTCTGCATAAGGTGAGCCCATCACCGCTTCCGCATCACGGTTAAACCCCTGTATAACGTTGCGTCGCGCTTTTTCATTAATATCTAGGATTTTGCGCAAAGCCTCCTCAGACACTGTAATTTCACTGCCCGCTATCTTCGCAGCATACTGGCGATCAGCATCCGAGAGCCCTGTACCAGCGCCAAACATCTTGATAATTGAGCCAACCTCACGCCCCATTGCTGCCATGTATGCTTCAGTATTTGAAGTAGCATCCATGTTGTAGTCGATCCCCGCCGCCTGAAGAGCCTTTCCGAACTCAAGATTCCAGTCAGCAAACTTGCCGGTCATTGCTCCAGCATCAAGAAGCTTACGCCCCTCGTGAATTGTACCGATACCCATGGCTGCCTCCCGCGCCTTCCCTAGTCGAGAGACAAAATCCTCAGCAATAGATTTCCCAAACTCCTCGCCAAACTTTTTCCCGGTTCCTACCTGATTGGTGATACTGGTTTTACCGGCCTTCGCAATGGACTGCTTTTGCTCCAAGGCCTCTTCTGAGAGCACATCTTTATCGTGGCTCTTCATGTCCTCAAACAAGAAGCTGCCATCCGCCCTGCGCTTTCTGCCTTTGGCATCTGTGAAAATTTTGTCATCTTCCGTGCTGCTCAACGACTTAATTTTCAAGTCTACTGCGGATTGCTCCATTCCCGGGATAGAAGCCAATCCTCCGCTGATCTCATCCAGATCCTTGCCCTGAATTGCTGCAGCAAGCTTCGCATGGAGATCGTCACGATGCTGCTGCTCTTCTTGGTCAAGGCGCTCGTTCATCTTCCGGCCAGCAAAAGCCTGTCCCAACTTAGCAACACCCTGCATCCAGTGCTGAATAGGCTCACCATTCATGGATTGACCAATCATTGCATCAGCAAGTTTGCGCTTGCGGTCAAAACCGCGCTGCTTAAAGAAGGGTGATCTATTTTTCTTGTGTGGCATAAACATTCAGAATCTCCTTACCAAGGGTATGCGCCGATACCAGCAGCACCCAAACTGAACAATCCGCCCATCATGGCGTTTTTATTCTGATTCGCTGCATTCCAGGCATTCATCTGGCCCTGATACTTCATATTCTCGGCGCCCATCACATCGGCAGGGGCAATCTGATACTGTGCCGGAGCACCAAAGTTTGGATTAGACAGTGCAGGAGAACCCTGCAGAATTGCCGCAAGCTCATTCATGGGCTGTGTGCGGCTCAGTAGATCATCACTGATATTGTCAGTGTAAGCCTGCCGCTCAAGGCCGTATAGTCGACCCTGCTCAGCCTGTCCGGACTTCATGGCATCGAATGCAGCACCCTTAACCATGTCATCGCGTGAACGATCAAACTGCTGACGCGCATCGTTATAAGCCTCAGAGCCGATAGGAATGCCCCGGTTTGCCATTGTGGTCTCAAAACGGCGCTCATCCCGATCCATCTGGGGCTGCATGATCTCCATTGCACGACTGAATTGACGATTCTCAAGATCAGAAGTGTCACGGAGAGTTGGGGAGTTATCAGGGAGAGCAAATGGAGCGCCTGGCACTTGGCCTGCACGATCAAGAGCTGCACCACCCAACAATTCAGCCAACTGGTTCTTCTGATCCAGTTGACGCTGCTGTGGGTCTGACAGGGACGTGATTCGTGTCCGGTCAGGATCACCGATCGATCCTGTATATGAGACATTCCCGTATGGGGTTACCTCATTGATCTGGTTTACCTTGGCAGACTCCAGGACAGCCTCTTTGTTGGCTGATGCCTGAGCTGCTGCTGTTTGTTGTGGATCTGGTGCTGCTGGTGCTGCAGGAGCGCTCTTTTTACCCATTGTTTATATCCATTTGCATTCTGACTTCAGAATCCCGTAAATCACGGCATCGTCATCAGGGTTAGCGTCACGCAGAAGCCCCTCACGCTGGAAACCCAGCCTTTCAAGAAACTTCTGCACCTTCACGTTTCCAGCATCTGTGATGACCGTGACTCGGCTGCATCCCAACTGCAAAAACGGATAATTAAAAAAAGTCTGTAAATTCTGTTTTGTTGCCCATCGTGGATTGATGGAAGCAATCGACATCTCTATATTTTTTGGAGGCCTGTAATTGTGGTAGACCACACCACAAATCAGTTTTCCCTCTCTAGCTACACCGATAGCCTTGGCAGTAGGGTCGAATTCTGACTCAAGCTGCTCACCAACCCAGTGAGCAATCTCCCGGTCATGACCAAATACCAGCATCAGTTCGTTGAAAGCTCAATCCGGTAGTCAGTACGCAACCAGGAAACATCGTCACTGGAGCGCACACGCAGTCGCTGTGCAATGTTCTGCCCTATTGCTGCAGCAACCTCCCACTCAGACTGAATATCGCTATCAAATCCCCATGGCGTGGTATCCCATGGCGATACATCCCACAACGAGGATGAATTCAATGGCTCAGAGGGAACCGGTGCAATGATGTTCTCAAAATCAACACCGATACCGGTCTCATAATTCACCCCGCCGCCATACTTGAGAACAACCCGGTTGGATGCAACACGCTTCTGCTCTGGTGTGCCCAGTTCATTCCATGCCTGAATTGCATCACCCTCGATGTCCGATCCATCATCTGTTTTACCGGTGTACTTGTAGACTTTTCCAGAAGCACCACCGAAATAGAGATCATTCCCAAAGGTCGCCCAGCAGCTGCCATTCAGCCCTGTAAGCTTTGCGGGAGCCCCTGTCTGCGTGCTGATCACATGCTGCTCAAAGTCTCCCCCATAAGCAGGCACATTCATCACAATCAGGCCGCCAGAGGGAAACAGCGTCGACTGCCAGCCAAAATCACTACCGTACTCTGCTGCAGCTTCCACTACAGCGCCGGTCAGCTTTGAAGATCCACCGATATATCCCTCAGCAAGCACCTTCTTCAGTGAAACATAGTCATCATAGGTCGTGATCAGAACATCACCGCCCACCTGTACTGAACTACGTATATTGACCGGCTGACCGATATTGTAGACACCGACCAATGACCAGTCTGTTGCGTCACCCGGATCACTGCCCTGGTAAACAATCGCCTCTCCGGAGGACATCACAAATGCAGCGAAATCATCTACCCCATCCCCTGCATCCACATTGACGGTAACCATCATCAGTAGATTTCCACCAAACTGCCCAACCCGGGAAAGTGGGAACTTTGTCAGCGTGCCGGTAATGGCATTCACTGGGGCATACCAGAAATCCTGAGTATCACTATCCCAGAAATAGAGCCGGCTCTTGTAGACGTTGACTCCATTCAGATCAGAAGGCGTCAAACCTGATCCAGTCCACCCTGCAGCAGCAAGCGTGGTTCCCTCATAATTCTGAGGCGCATCCGCACCATTCACCATATGCAGATAGCCGTTGAAATTGGCCGTCTGCCACCGCGCATTGGTAAACCCAGTACCAATGGATGATGCAGAGGCACTGGTGAAATCGAATACCTTTGTGCCGGTGGCCCCAATCAGCTTCTGGGTCGACCCAGCATGAAACTCGGTCAGTGTCTCTACTGCTGTAGATTCAGAGCTATCAGAGTGCTCTGCATACCCTTTGCGCAGAGTGACCTTTCCGGGCTGTGGAATGAAGTTCTCCAGAGACACCGCATCAGTGGGTGGCATCGAATCCAGAGAATCACGAGTATTCCAACCACCAACCGGAGCCGGGATAGAAACAATACTCATGAACCAAAGCCGGTATCAGGGATGTTCGCGTTGCTGATCAGTCCACCGCCACGACGAGGGGTAACATTCAATACCGGTGCTCCCCCTCCATCTTGTGCAAACAACTGGCCAAGTTCACGGTAGTACTCTGCCTTCTCATCTGCATAGGACATGCGCTGACGCTTCAGAGCGCGCCAAAGAGTACCCAGCTCAAGCAGGTACTCATCAAGCAGGAAAACGTCTGTATCGGCCGCAAATTCAGGCTGTCCAGTGCCTCCGGAATCCTGACACCAGTGACTTGATGCGTAATCAAACACCAGAGAATCAGCACTGGATGGTATTGGATCAATACTGAACTTCAGTGCGCCGGAAACATTGCGCACACGATAGCGCTTGCGTGTGGTGACCGTATCACCCAAGACTGAAGACTGCACCGCCTGCCATTGTTGAGGCGACAGAGAACCGCGCATATCCCAATAATTGGAGCGATCCCATACTGTGCCATTCAGTAGACGAGCAAAGTCAGAGGGAAGACTGTAATCCTCAGTGCCATTTACAGTGGTAAAGGTGTGCTCCTTGAGCAGAATCTCCCAGTTCTTCTTTGCCAACTCCTTACCAGTGAGTTGAGCACTGGAGAGCAGTAGCCGTGCTGTGGGGTTACTGTTCCCCACGATCGTACCCGGCCTTTTAACCGGGATCTGATCGGCTACATTCTGGCAGACGGTGGCTAAAGTCATTATTCAGCCTCGGCAACCTTCTTTGGAGCGGCCTTCTTGCGTGCAACCTTCTTTGGAGCGGCCTTCAGCTTGTCAATCTCAGCCTTGAGCGCTTCATTCTCCTGACGGAGATTTTCCAGCTCATCCACACCAGAGAACTGGCTCTGCAGCAGCTTCACCTGCTCTTTCAATTCGACATTTTCAGCGGCCAACTTGCCAACTTGTGCGCCCTCTTCAGCATTCGCCAAGAACGCAACAGCCTGTGCCATCAGCTCACGAGCACCCATACCAATTCGGTGAATTGCGCTGTCAGGCAGATCGGCCAGAGCCTCAACGGTCATAATTCCGAGGGCTTTCAGCTCCTCAGCCTTGGATCGGGTCATTACAGCCCATTGCTCAAGAGGAGTACCCTCTGCAACCTGCTCCTGCCCCTGTTGGAATCTTGCATAAGCTTCAGGCCATCGTTCACGATGATGATCTTTGACCTTGAACACAGGAACATTGTTCTTGTCGCCAGCAATGCGAACCTCAACCATTTCCTGATCTTTAAAAATTGGACGCCCCGCCTCTTTAGACGCTGCCTTGTCCTCTACTGCCTCAACAAAGAATCGAGGGAAAACACCGCTATTTTTATCTGACATTTCTGTTCCTCATAAAAAAGGGGCAACCTCGAAAGGCTGCCCCTCTATTTCACTTACGATCTACCGCTTAGAACGTGGTTGAGCGTGGGTAGGTGGCAATAACCTCTACCTCTCCACCAGATCCGCCGTCTGCCACTACAGCAACAACACCATCAATCTTGGTCTGTGAAGTAGCGTCATCATCCAGACTGCCGGCTGTTGCACTGGTGTAGAGCGCAGCGTCTGCCGCACAGCTTGCCAGTACGTTACAGCTGATATTACTGCCCTTCTTGGCAACCCAACCATACTCGTTATCAGCAAACGCAATCTGCGCAAAGCTGATATTCCAACCGTCATCAGCCATTGCCTTGGTCAAAGGCGCTGCCTGATAGTTCTCATCAATACCCAGGGCATCGTACTGAGCAATGGCGCCATTGGCTTGAACGTAAACATACTCGCTTCCATTCTCACCAGTGACACACTGACCCAGCGCAAAATCTTGGGTAGTGGAAGTATTTGCAATGTCTACTCCCAAAACACCTGAAACAATCTGATTCATCATTTATCTCCAAATCATGTTAAACAGTGGGGAGGTTGCCCTCCCCGTTTGCACTGGTTACGCAGTGATTACACCCTGAAGTGAACCGTTGGAAAGCGTCATGTTTCCAGCCCACCCAATCAACTTAACCATTGCATCCTGATCGGTCGCGTGGCGTTCGTCACCAATAGGCACGAAGTTGCGGTCACGATGAGGACGGAAGTGGATGTAGTTGGTGTTCAGGAAGTACATATGGCTTGCTGGTGCAGAGCCATCCTGACCGCCATCCAGAACAACATCGGCGTTCATATACTTCAGAGAATTGAAGCCTGCAGAGGCCATATCGTCAGAAGTGAAACGCTGATTTGCCTGTAGTGACTCCAGGTAGTACTGGAAGTAGACGTTATCCGCCACAATCAGATCAGGCTTGTCATTGTTGCGCACACACTTGAGGTAAAGCGTGTTCATCGCAGTTTGGATTGTGGTCTTGCTGGGAGTTACAGACTCATCCGAGAAATCATAGTTCTGGTTACGCCAGAATGAGTGATTTGCACGATTGATACCGCCCACAGTGCCGGTTGAAGGTGCGTCTGCCACCAGAAGCTGCAAACCGCCTACCTGCTTACCGCCATCAGCAGTACCGTCAGAGTAGCAATCTGAGCTCATGTTGTTCCGCATGGTGCGCTCCGCGTTCTTGATGCGAGACTCCAGCAGATCGATAACCTGCTCCTTGGAGGAGTTTTGCAACTGCTCCAGACCAGAGATGCTCACAGCGGCTGCAGCCTGCTTGATGTCAAACTCAGCAGCGGTGAAGACATCGCTTGGAGAGATGTTCAGCTTCTCATAACCGCTATAGCGCTTATAAGTGCTGTTCTCAGCGTACTCCAGCTCTTGAGTAATTACACGGCCACCAGAGAAAGGCTTGATATTGCCCTTTTTACTCAGGCGCATCAGCAGTGCGTTGTTGTTGGTTACATTGTCGGCCAGCTTACGACTGCGATTGCGCAGCGTAGTGGTGACCAACTCCGATAGATTAGGTGATGCCATAATTAAGCTCCATATCCTTGTTCAAGTTGCTCACGTAGCGAGAGATCAGTGTCTGCAACTCCACCATTGGGTGATCCATTCACTGATTTACTCGCCTTCTTTGCTTTCGCAGCCTTTGCCCTGGCCTCTTTTTGTCGCTTCTGCTCGGCTGCTTCACGCTGGGCCGTTTGCATCATTTCGCGCACTGAGGTGTTGCTCCACACTGCCTTTTCATACAGATCATTCAGCGCAGGCTCACGCCCTGCTGCTCTCTCTGCCTGTGCCAGCAAGATCATGTCTTCAACAACGGCATCAAAATGCGGATGGGCCAACTCACCGTCATCGGTCTTGGCTTCCGCAAATGACTCCAGCTGAGAAACAACCTTGCTGTGCTCTTGTTGCGCAACCTCATGGTCACGCCGTTGGACTGACCCACGCAGCTCTGACAGTTCTTGTCTGAGGGCCGCTACCTGTGGATCAGCCGAACCTTCTTCCATGCCTCCCGCGAATTGCGAGAGATCAATGCCATACAACTGCGCCACATGCTGAATACCCGCTATGGGGTCTTGATTCAGCAATAGATCAGCATTTGCAAGGCTTTCAATATGCTGCTGCGGGGTAATCCCCGACTGCGCCAATCGTGCGATGTGTGGCGCATACATCTGGGCCACCGGTTCCCATGCAGTTCGGAACTCAGCAACCTCTGTGGTTTTGCGGGTGTAGTCCGCTTCCATTGACTTGTAGCGACCAAGCAACCAATCCTTGATCTCGTCTGGAGCAGAGTTAAAAGCGTCCTTGTCAGTCTGTGACCAGTGCTCAGGAGCCTCTATACCGGCTTGTTCTTCCTCTGCAGGCTCATCTTCGCCTGTCTCTTCTTCACTCTCCGGGCCATCTTCCGACTCTTCTTCGATGATTTGCTCATCTTCCCCTTCGATGACTTCCTGGTTCTCCTCCTCTGGAGGAATCTCGTTCATGTCATCGTCGTAACCCTCAAAAGCCGCTGTAAGATCGGCTGTAATGTCGCTATCCGCTGACCCAGACTCCTGGGTGCTGACAATATCTTCCATTGCTTGCTCCATAAAAAAAGCCCCGTTGTGGGACCTTGTTGTTGATGTAAAAAATCAGTTACCAGTTATTCCAGAGCTCCTTTCCAATTTCGTCGCCTGGGTCGTACTGTTTCTTGGGTTGGTCCAGCTTCTCATTGCCAACCTCAATCAATCCGTGCTTCTTCTTGTGTTCCCGGTGCTTTGCCCGGTCATCAATGTATGAGCCATCAACTGGTGAGACATATGCGTTGAATGTCTGTACACGTGCAGGCATCAATACCAGGTTCATCGGATCATCATGACAGGTAGGCGTGTTGTGGCGATCATCTACCTTGGCGTAGAAATCCTCCTCTCGCTTGCAGTGACTACAACGTGCCGTGTACAGGGGCATGCGCCATCTCCATCTCTCGTTCAGCTATCTCAGACTGAGTTTCAGCCTCTTTCCGACTCTGCTCACGCTCCTGCAGCTCCAGCTCCTTGGCATCCTTGACCTGTTCAGGAGTTGGCTGTGGTGGCTGTGCCAGATCCTGCTCTGTCTGCTCAATGGCAGATTCAAAGGCATCCTCCAGCTCACGACCAACCTTGAAGCCACGCACACCAAACAGCAGCATCTTGCCTGCCAGCTCAGCCATGTTAGGCGCTTCAGCAACGATCGGCTGCATAGTTGCCATAAACTCAGAGGAGGCACGCAAGAACTCGATACGAGCCTCTTTATCAGCCTGCTCATCGGCCTGAACTGTGGAATCGGTTTCGATGTCAATCCGGAACCCGCGCAGCAAGTCATTGCGCAGCAGCTCCATCACCTCTTCAGTCGCCTTGAGGCCGGTCATTGTCTCCAGTGTCTCAGCGCTGAACAGGTCAGCAATCACTTCTGCTTTCAGGCGAATCAGATCACGCACAAAACGAGCTACATCATCTTGCATGTCACCAAGGCGTGCTGTGGCAAACTGTCCCTTGATACGCTGTGCTGTAGCCGTCTCGCTGGCCTTGCTCTGCCCTCTCACCAGATCAGACAGACCAGTAATCTCATAGATGGCCTGCTTTGCATCTTCTCGTGCCTGATAAAGGCCCTGCAGTACCGTCAAAATCTGTTCAAGCGGCAACCAGGAGATTACCTTGTCCAGACCGCCCTTCTCTGCAAACATCGCCCAGTTGCTCACCGGAATCAGCTGATTCCCTTCTCCGGTGACAAGCTGCTCGATAGCTCCATCCCCTTCACCAGCCCCATAAACACCTGCAACTCGCAGCGCACCAACCAACAGATCAATACGATTAGTCAGTTGGTCGATCTCTTCAGCCTGATCCTGATACATCACGTAGTCAGGTACAGGGATCATGGTGTCAGTGGTGGTTGTAGCGAAGATTGGACGAGGGCAAGGCCAGAAATCCACCAGATCCAGAGGCGGCTCACCACTCTCCAGCATGAAATCATAATCCTTGGCTACCCAATGAACCTTTCTGTTAGCTTTGTCCCAAATCTCATAGACAGTGGCCTTGCGTCCTTCGTCACTCTCAGGATGATGGTCTTTCTCTGGACCATGGTCGAGCTTCACCTTTCGGCCTACCTTTTCACCAAAGCGCCCAATCAACTCCTTACGACTGAGGAATGAACGGAAAGCAATACCATCCGCCTCCTTCCAGCGACGAGGCTTGCCAAGAATCAGGAAGTCAGTCCAGTGAACGTACTCAATCCGAGTCTCTTCATAAACCACCGGAGTGAACATCTCCTCACTATCCGGATCTACTGGCTCAGGGTCACCGTATGTTGGCTGATAGGTGATGCGTGCCTGACCCATACCTGGAAGAAGGCGATTCTCTACCGCATCCTGAATCTCGTTCTCAAAATCATAGGAGTCTATGCAATAGGAGGTGGCGCGCTCCAATATCTCTGAGGCCTGACGCCCTACAGGATCACTATCCTTGAAGCGGCGGCGAACATAGGGGACAGGGATTGCGCTGAACAGTGCTGGTTTGAGTGTCTGGATGTTGGACCAGAGGATATTCAGACGGCGTGAATCATCAAGTTCACTATCTCTCTCGTCACGATAGCGCTTGTTGATCTTCTTGGCTTTGGATTCCCAGTCAGAACGAGCCTTATGCGCTGCCTCAATCTGATCCAGCCAGCCTTTGGCGCTCAGATTCTCTTGCGCTTCTGTGGTGTCGTTTTCCATAGATCGTTCAATGTCGCATCGTGAATAGTTTTAATCGGTTTCTGCTCTGGCTCTTTCTTCATAGCAGGGCTTGTCCAGCAGATAGCCATGTAGCGCCAGCCATCAGCATAGTGACTCGTCCAGTCATGCCTGGGTGAGTCCTTAAACATCTTCTTGTCATCATCCCACTCATGCTGGTACTGCGAGATAGCATCCAGACCATCCTCACAACCCCGTGCATCAATGACACAACGACCAAAAAACTTTCTTGCCGCCTGAATACCGTCCTGCAGGCTCAGACTTGGAGTGATTCCAACCTTTGACCACCCGAAATAGGCTGCAAACAACTCCTGTGCAGACTTTCCCTTTGCGGCGAATGTCTTTGCCTTGCCATCATGTGGCAGCATCACAGAGGCGTACTGGTACTCTCTCCGGTGGCTTAATCCAGGTATCTTTTCACCCTTCTGGACAACGATCTCGTTATTGATGATGTCCAGCCGCACCTCTTGGCCTACCAGCTGACTGATAAACCAGTCTGGATCTTTGCCAGAAGCGCTCAAGCACTCAATAACCCGAGGCTCACCGCCAATTACCTGCCACAACCAGAACGCTGTTGCGTCAGACCGTCCAATATCACACGCTGCATAGACCGGGTAATCAGGGTTATGCGGAACCCGAGTAATACGACCCTCTTTTCTCGCATTGGTGAGTTCTTTGCCATAGTAGGCGCCGAGGATTGCAGCCTCAAACGAGCATAGATACTCCTGCTCATAGAGCGCTCTCCCCTGATCTTCGCCGTAGGTATCAATGTACTCCTGCAGCTCATTCTCAAGCTGCTCCACGCTCATGATGCCGGTCTCTTCGGCAGTCAGTAGTTGCGAAAACGTACCTTCCTGCTGCATTCCTGCAGTGTAAGTGCGGAATGCGTGATTCTTGCCGCGCGGCGTGGTAATGAAAATCTGCCAGCCATTGTTCTCTGCGAGAATCGGCCTCAAGTACCCTCTTGCGCTCGGGTTAGCCAGCGCCCACTCTGAGTAGACAATCCCGGCAGGAGGAGAGCCCACCATTGCATCATAGTTATCAGAGCCCAGTGCCTGCCAGGTAGAGCCATTCTTGAACCGAATGAACATCTCCTGATCATTGGTGTTGGCTCTCAACTCATGAGGAAAGGCCTCATCAATTCGCCGTACTCCAGTATGCGGATTAATCGCATTCCAGATCGCCTTTCTGACCTGTGTGGCCAGAGGCAGCATGTGCCAATAGGTTGCTACTCGCTCATGTGCTGCAATCGCTGTGCGGTGCAGTGCAATCTCATCCTTCCCGGAGCGACGATGCCAAATCAGTTCGGCGTGTCTGCCGCCATCCTGCAAATATCTCCAGGCCTCCAGCTGATATTCTCTCGGCCTCCAATTGTTGGGCAGCCTTACCCTAGAACTGGACAATTTCTACCGTCACATCACCAGAATGCTCGACCTTATCCTTGAATGCCTGGACATTGACATGCTTACCAAGCAGCTCCAGATTCTTCACCTTGTCAGGCCACTTGATCTTTTTCAGGAAACCAATCGGGTCACTATCCGTTGTCAGCTCAGACACATCAAAGCCAGATATGGTTTGCCGCCAAACATCAGGCCACTCACTAAGCGGCTTCATCGTCCAGCCATCGTTCATGATGTCCAGAACGTCCATCTGATCAACTGCAACCAATCGGCGTAAAACGTACTCGGCATCAACTTCTACCTTCTCAGCACGCTCCTGCATTGCCTTCTGGATTGCCTTCTGAATGTGAACATTGGTTAACAGTCGTGAAGCCTGCTCTTTGGCTGTCTTCTTGCTATACCCCGCACGAATAGCAGCCTGAGTTGCATTCAGGTCAATCAGGTACTCACGCACGAAAGCCTCTTGCTTCGGTGTCATTTTCTTTGCCATGCTGGATCCTTTCAGATTGCTACGGGCAATAAAAAACCCGCGCCAGATTTCTCCAGTGCGGGTTTTCCCAATATATTGATCGAGAGGATAATGTTGGTACTAAGCTATGTCAAGCAACTCATTTCTCTACAGGACTCAATACAAACTCAAAAGAGTGTCTGTCCCCTTCTATATCCACAACCACATTCAAAACGCCTGACTCAACACCTCTAAGCCTCACTCGTTCCATCGTAACTCCTCCCCCATACGTCACTCCGGGAGCTACTGTGTGTTTTCTAAGAATATTCTCTGTAATAGAGTTGGCCTGTCGCGTCTCATCATCAGCTATACGATTCAAGTCCGCAGTTGTTTGCGCCTGATTTTCCTGGCTTGCTTTATTGACTGCGCCGTAGTCATAAGTGTAAATCGGGCCAGTATATTGGTTGTAGGTATATTGCGAACCAGTACTTGCTGAACTTATTGCACGACCATAACCTGCCATCATTGCCCCTATTCTTTTTCTAGCTGCTTCTCGCCGGACTTCCTCTTTTAGCTCTTCATAAGAATAAACCTTCAACGGATTACCGTTAAATGTTGCGCTAATATTTTCCGTTGAAAAAACATAGGAGGTGTTGCTTTTATTCGCGGTAAAGACTGAAAACTCTATCTTCTCTCCATGCCTCAGAACCTGAGCTCTTGGCATTACCCCAACTCTAGACCTACCATGAGAAATTACAGCCTCAGAGCCAGAGATAAACATTGCTTCCTGCTGACTGGATGGATTTGCCTTGATGTTGAATCTTGGAGCGCATCCCACAAGAAGCACAGACAACAAAACAACGAAAACATTACGTTTAATCATACCTCAAAATATACCACCACTCCCTGCGACGGTGTGTTACAAAATATTACAGCGCACCCACCGAAGCAGGTGCGCTGATCATTTTAAGCCACCTTCTCAGCTGGGAGAATCTGCAGGTAACGTGGCTCTTTTATACCGTGCTTGGGGTGACGACCTTTCAGCAACCGCCCGATGCTGAGCAGATCCGAGAATGGCTGACTCAATGGATGAAACAGATTCATCAATCGATTCATGGGCTCATCGAACGCCTCTCTCTGCTCCTTCGGCATTGGGATCGGAATATCGGCCTTGTAGAGCAACGCTGCCGCCTCCTCTGCGGTAACAAGATGCTTACCCTGTCCAACCGCCTCTGTGCGCACAATGTTTCCGGCTTCCAGCCAAATCAGAACACGGCCATTGGCAAATGGAATTCCTGCTGTTGCGACCTGCTTGTTACCATTCATCCACTCAAACACCCAATTAGTGACTTGAACAGCAAATTCAGGAGATAGCCACTGCGCAAGATGAATGGCTACTTTTGGATGAACCCATGTGCCCTGTAGTTTTGGATTTCCACCTCTAATCGGCTGAAACAGCTCCGTTATGGGAATCCCCATATCGCCCGAAAGGGCCTGTAGAAAGTCTTTTGTTTGCTGTAGGCGGTGATAATCCGCAAGCATCTTACCGGACGCTTTACACATCCGAGTCGCATTCAGATAACCGTCCTCCAGACGGTGACCGATGGATACCGAGTTAACAGCATGAGAAGTAAGATTGTACATGTCATATGCTCCTGTATTTGTGTTTACCAACACCCCCATCTGTCGCCAAACAAATAGGAGCGAGTCTGCCGGGTTGGCGAACCGCCTACAGGAAACGGCATACCCGAAGGTATCCCAGCAGACCCGCAAAACACGGGCACAAAAAAACGCACTCATCGAGTGATGGCGCGTGCTGTGCGCCTGTAGGTTCCAGTCGCCAAACCGGATCAGTGATTTTGCACTGACCATCTGACTATAGACCCACAGAAGCGCACCTGTCAAATAAATCATGCCGCCCTCTGCTGAAGAGCTACAGCACCACGCCACCAAATAATCACATTCTTCAGATTTTGACGATGTGCGTTGTACTCAGGCGTTCCCGATTTGGGAGCATCTCTCCGGTAATCCTTCTCCAGAGCCTTGCGATACTCTCCAGGCATTAACCGCATAATCTCATCAGTGCTTCTCAGGTATGGATTCTGGCGCAGTCTATCCAGCGCAGCCGAGGGAACGCGAGTTTTCCCTATGCATCCCCCTCTGGCCCCTCGGTCCTCCTCAAAACGGCTTTCTGAGGTTTCTGATGGATAGCCAATATTGGAAGTGAGCATGATTTCGTTGCAGAAATCCTGATACTCAAACCACTCTGCTGCAAGCTTCTTGATCAAAGGCAGGTTGATTATCATCAGTCGTTGTTCTCCACTGATCTCACAACATCTCCCACCGTCTTCCAGTTCTCGGCATCCTGATCGATGATGTTCACCTGCAGAGTGGTCTCTACCTCGAAGACAATCTCAATCAGGTCAAGCGAGTCCAGGCACAGATCCTCCAGCGCGGTCTCCATCTTGACATCCTCTACCGTTGTCACGAAATTGCAGTGACCGGGGCTGCTCTTCAGCTGCTGGAATACGATCTCCTTTACCTTCTGCTCGATGCTCAACTTACCCTCCTTATTTTTCTCTTTTCTGCCTCATTCATTTCCTTCACTCGCCTGGTGGTTACCTTTCTCAGTAGCCTCATCTCTTCGCACGCACTGGCGAGGAAGAAACGAATGGTTGAGTCGTTGCATTCACTTCGCATCTGCAGCAGATCCTCGTGATACTCGATGATCTTTGCGAGCCTGTGACGGACCTCTATACTCATCAGTACCCATCCACCGAACTACCAGTTACTGCATCCAGATTGACCTGCACAAATGGATTAATCCATCGAGTGAATGGGTCGACACTCTCCAATTCTTTGGCCTTCTCCGTGTACTTCTTCCGGATCTCTTTCAGATCCTCGATGGTGTAATTCTTCGTCTCGTGCGTCCCCTCCAACCATGCCAGAGCTTCTTCCCCGATCTTGTGCAACAGACTGATCCGGTACTCAGTGATATTTCCTGAAAGATGGGTATTACAGGCTGAACACTGCTTGTGACAGTTCAGCTCCTCAAACCTCAGCTCAGGATGCGCCTTGGTCGTCCGATAATGGCCAGCGTGATACTGGCCCTCGTGATGCCGTCCACATGAGACGCAAGGCAATGACTCATCCCTTACCCGGATGTACCGGTTGAATGCTTCCTGAGTCTTCTTCAGCTGATACCCCCGATCACTGCTCCTACTCTGCTTCTTCAGCTCTCTGGTACGCTTGTCGAACTTCTTACGCTCTTGCTGCTTGTTGAAATCAATTGCGCATCGAGGCGAACAGACATGCTGGAACGGACGAGTGGGGTCAAACTGCTCCCCGCACGCCGTGTTTTTGCATTTCTTCGCTCTGGGCATGCCTGATTACTCTTGGTTGAGACCTTCTACACCACGCTTCATGCGATCAGCGGTGCGCTTCTCAAACCACATCAGCGCCTCTTCCATCTTGGTGATAGCCAAAGCGTTCTCACGACAGGGGAACTGGTCATTGAGGTACTTGGTCCGGTGAATCAGAATCGCCAGCAACGCCTCATTCGTCATACCGTTCACGCCAGACTCTCTCACTGGTCCATTCTGGAAGTTGACCGTCATAACCGTCCCGGAGGCGTTCACAATGTAGTCGTGCCCCTCTGAATCACCGCCCATAACAGCAATAGTCAGAACGCCATTTGCATCACTGTGGATTGGAACTCTCTTATTCATTCACTCTCTCCTGTTCAAACAAACCCAACAATCTCTTCCACCACCCGATCCACATCCTCACGGGTGTAGTTACGCAGTACCCGCTGCAGCAGGACATCCACGATTGCGCTGTAGAGCGCACTGAACTCATCCTCATCCATCCGGGCAAAGCTGATCGATTTCGCCTCTGCCCGTACCTCCCCCTTCAGATTGACCACCGGCTCGTAGTACCCCGCTGCGATGATGCAATCCTTCCGGAACCGCTCTCTGTTCTTCTGCACTGGCAGGCCACGGAACTCCTGCTCCTCTGGCTCAAATGCCTCGAACCCCACATCCAGCAGAGCAAACAGCTTTCGATGGAATTTCACATTGCGGGGCTGGGTGAACTTCACCCGCACCACGTTGCCCAGCTTCACCTTGCTGATCAGGTCACGGCTCTCATCGTCGTGAGGCACGAACCCCTGCTGGGTCTTCAACATCATTGCTTCAGCCATGACGATCCATCCTCCGCTTCAACCACAACCGGGTATGCAGCTTGATCTGCTGGTACTCACGGTAATTACCGATCATCCGCATCTCTTCGCGCACCAGTCCCCAGCGGTTTGCTTGCATCCCATTCATCCTCTCAATCACCTCCAAAAACACTTCACCATTCCAGCCGGTTTCACGCTGGACTTACGATTCTTGATCCCACGCAACACCAGCAGATCGATCTTTTCAAAACCACGCTCAATCGCCTCCTGATTTGCCTTACTTCTTGCTTTCCAGCGCCGGTACTGCCGCCACCACTTGCTATCAACAGGCACTACGCCATTGCCTCCGGCATCTTGACCAGGTGGTACCGGGCATGACGACCATCGTTGTTGCTGTTAGCCTCCAGCTTGGTGCTGATCTGGAACCCTTTGGCCCGTAGATCCGCAATCCGAGAGCGCAATGCAAAGCCAGCAGGGAACAGCTGATGCGTAATCCCTTTGCTCTTGTGGCGTGCAAATGCGTTGAGTACCCGCTGCTCTGAATCGTTCATGCCTCAATCACCCCTTTCAGCTGCGCATAAGCCAGCCGCTCAGTGCGTTCATGCTCTGCCAGCGTGCCCACGACCTCGATACCGGCCTGCTGTGAAGTCTTGAAGAAATCGAGGTTGTACCGGGCCGTTACAAACACCTCTGCAGCTGCTGCTATCGCCTCGATCTTGCTGAATCGATCCTCCTCTACGCATACGCCATCCTGTTCAGCCTCAGCCACCGGTTCGCTGCAGCTCTCCCCCTGTTCTGCCTCTTCCACAAACAGGGTTCTTCCTCCATCGCTTTGTTCCATACCGCCTTGTACTTCGCCCATATCTCCTTCCTCACATGCTCCGGAAATCTCGCTGTCTGCTCCTTGAAAAACACCTGATCCAGCTTCAGTAACCTGCATCCGTCCTGCTCCTTCTCGCCCTTTACCATCCATCAATGCACCTGCATTCCGCTGATCGCACCACGCAATTGCTTCATGTACTCCTTGCGCTTTTCCTCACTCACCGGCTTGTACTCAGGCTCTGGCAGCATTGGTTTGTGACTGCTATCCATGCCTGCTTTGCACATCGCAGTGAACTCAGGGAGAGACGGGAAAAACGATGCCCCCGAATCTCTGACGGCATCCAGACCACGCTGAATATCCTCATCCTCGAACCGGGCAAGATCCCTAGCCCACTCCTGAGCCATTAACCCCATCAGCTCTTGGTTGTTTCGCATGTCAGACAATGCGCTTGGAAATCGAACCTTCAGGATCGAGATCACCCGCGATGCAACTTTCAGTGCTCGTTCTTCGGTCATCGTGCCATCTCCGTCAGTAGGGCCAGACCAGCAGGGCCGTTTTGCCGTGTTGGTGCAGCAGGTTGTTTGGTTTTCTGGTTGCGCTCCCAGGTACGCACGCACGCCTTCCAGTCCTTGATCTTGTTCTTGCCGATCATCCAGCCTCTGGTCGAGTAGTAATCAACGAAGTATTCAGGGTCGATTCCATTGGCTCTCTGCTGGCAGTAGTCAGCAACATCTGCCACGGTTGGTGGTGCAAATCGTTTTGCTGGCAGCTTGCCTGCCTTCCCCTGATCTTTAGTAGCTGGATTAGTATTAGTAGTTGGATATGTCGGATCTATTTCCGAGCTTTTTTCGGATCTATTTCCGGATTTACTCGGATCTATTTCCGAGTTTTGATCGGATTCGGATTTATTTCCGACATAGTGATTCGGATCTGTTTCCGACATAGGAGAATCGCTGAGATATTTCTTTCCTTTGGCGGTGATTTTGACGCAATCTTTCTTGCCGTCTTTGACGTAATCGATCAGCCCCAGATCGGCCAGAGATTTCAGGTGGCGATACACTGTATCTGGCTTCAGATGCAGAATCTCCAGCTCTCTCGCTACCGATTGACGAGACACCCAGTAGTACACCTTGTTGCCTACCGTGACCGGTGTGGCCCATGTACTGGCAGTGGTGAGCAGATCGAAGATGTGCGCCTGATTTGCATTGGCAATACCAAGCTCAAGTGCCATCTTCTGATTGAATCCAATCACGTATTTCACGCAACCATCCCCCCTATCCATCCCAGAACCAAAGCAGCTACCGCAACAGCCGCCACAACCTTCAAAGCCATAACTGCATCTTGAGGGCTTCCGTCACTCCACGTTCCCCAGGGTGAATCTGATCGCTTACTCATCGTGTGCCCTCTCCTGCCCTCTCTTGAACTCCGGCTCCCTCTGCCCGAAAACGTTGGTAAGGGCGCGGTAATGCTCTTCACGTTTTCGGAGATCGGTTTCTATGAGATTGCGTACATATTCGGTTTTGGTAGTGCCATCAGCCTCCACCAGGCGGCTTAATGTCGCCTCCATCTCTTCAGGAACACCGATAGTCATCTTGATTTGGTCTGACATCTGGGCGCTCTTAAAAAACACCCAGCCCGAAGACTGGGCAACATTCCAAGGAGGAGGAATTAAGGTGGGAGCACTCCCTGATACAATGCAATGTGCCAGCATTACAATTCACAAGGAGACTCCCGAATGGTTGACATAACAGCTGTACAAGCTGCTCTGAAGAGTACGAAGACTCTGATTGAGATCATCAAGAGCATTGGCGAAGTCACAAATGGATCTAACCCGGATCTTGATCTCAGAATCGCTGAGGCAAGGAGTGCAGCTCTCGATATCCGTGAGCAAATCCATGACCTTCAAGAAGAGAAGTCTGCGATTGAGGAAGAAATTAGAAGCCTCAAAAGCAAAATCACTGGCATGAGCCAATGGGCCGATGAAAAAGCCAGGTATGCACTTCATCCTGTTGGGGGTACGGTGGTATACGCGCTCAAAAAAGATGCTACCTCTTCCGAGCCACCGCATTACCTTTGCACTCACTGTTATGAGGAAGGGAGAAAATCTATTCTCAACGGGGTGCGCAATAGCAAGGGCTTCTATCTCTTCGAGTGCCCCATCTGCAATTCCAAGGTCGAAACGGGGTACAGATCGGTTGAGGAACCAGAATATGTCGAATGACATATCAAGCCGCCTGCTCTTTGCAGGAGGACGAAAAATGTTCAGGATGAAGCTCATACTTCAGTTTCAGTTCATGCAGCTCAGGTATCCGGTCATCAGGCCACTGACTGACCGCCTGTTTTGTTATCCCAAGCGCATTTGCAAGAGCCGTAACGCTTCCATATATAGATATTGCTGTTTTCTTATCCATAGACACAGTAAATCAAATTTACCCAATTTAGTCAATCTAATTTACCTAAAAGATAATCACACAAGTAAAGCTATGTTTACTTGAGGCTAAAACTAAGTATCATCGTCAGGAACAACGGAGACAGTAATGAATATTGATAAAATGCCAGCTCCTGAACGTATTGATTACGAGAGCCCCAACGCTCCAGAGTGGCAACATTACGAAGAAGACATTGAGATTCAGTTAAGGCTGGTTAGTGAAGATTGTGCGTCACAAGACTGTCCGCCAAAGATGCTTGCTCGTATTGCTGACATGGAAAAAAAAGTTGGTTTGTGGGCATACGGAATTGAAAACCAGATCCGAACCATTGAAACGTCTGTTCGCATAAAAGAAGCTCGTGAGCAATTAAATCTTACACAAGAGGAAATCGGAAAAATAGCTGGAGTCTCCAAGCAAGCTGCAGGGCAGTGGGAAAAAGCAGCACGAGAGCTCTCACGCATTGAAAATGATTATCTGTGGCTCCCTAAAGACATGAAAATGCAGGGAATGCCGCTAATTGAGTACGAAAACCTTGTAATCGTTTTTGTTTCACCAAGCATTTCTGCTCTAAATAATTTGGAGCGCGAGACAAGGCTTTCTCAGGAGTGGGTGTTATCCGGGGTTACCCCAATGTTTTTATCCGCCCCTGAAGAACTAGAATCTTCCCATTCATCTGTCAGCAATACCACAGCTGTTCCAGTTGTTGGCACTGCTCAGCTTGGAGATAACGCCCACTGGAGCGAGCTCGAGTACCCTGTTGGGCACGGTGATGGCTATATTGATTGGCCTACTGCCGACCCAAACGCCTATGCTTTACGCTGCAAAGGTGACAGCATGGCTCCTCGCATCAAACCCAATGAGTTTGTCGTTGTAGAGCCAGGTGTTGAGCCAACATCTGGCGACGAGGTGATGATCAAGGCCACAGATGGCCGGGTTATGGTGAAAGAACTGCTCTACATCCGTGATGAAATCGTACATCTTGCCAGCGTGAACGAGGCACACGGCAGGCTGTCGATCCCCCTAGAAGAGATTGAGAAGATGCACTACATCGGCGGACTGGCCCGCAAGAGCAAGTGGCGACCTGAATAATGTGCTAAAAAGCGCACAATATCACATGAATAAATACTTGATTCTGCTGCTTTTTATTCCTTCTTTGTCTTGGGGAGGTGTAGATGGAAACTATCTATTAAAACAGTGTACCCAAGCTTTAAATGCCGAAAACGGAATTTCTGAGGACGGCTGGAATTCTGGGTTTTGTTACGGGTTCATGCATGGTTTCTTATCTGCAAGCAACTGGCGCATCGAGCTTACAAAAAAACCAATTTGCTTGCCCGAACAGAACAAAGGGACAAATATCATGCAGATGATTCGTGTGATTGTTTCAGAGATGAAGAAAAGGCCAGAGATATTGCATATTCCCGCGCCAGCTATTCTTATTGCAACCTTACAGGACACCTTCCCATGCGAAGAACAGAAACCGTGGGAAAAATATCAAAAGCAGCAATAGTCACTGGACTAACACTCCCCTTCTTCGCATCTGCCAATCCTGAGTCCTGGTACGTAGAACAGTCCTGCCAAGGAGAAATAGAGGTCACTCTACCTGACCGATCCCGCGTGGACTGCCTTACCGACACTCATGCAATAGAGTACGATTTCACCAATAAAGGACTGGAGGCTATTGGGCAAGCTCTCCATTACGCCAGAATGACCGGAAAGAAGGCCGGAATTGTTCTCATTGGTTCCCAAGACGATCCGGGGTTCAAGCGGGTTATGGGGGTGAAACAGGGCTACGATCTGCCGATTGAGGTGAATACGTTGAGCAAATAAAAGGCCGCATATAGCGGCCTTTCTGTTTTTTTCTGCTTGAAAGTCATGCGCATTTCGGCATCAGATCATCATCCTGTTGATCTTCCTGCTCCAGATCCATTTTTTCTGCTTTTTTAGCCTCACAATATGCCTCTCGA
>CAYQFH010000028.1:0-27221 GCA_964416755.1 uncultured Piscirickettsiaceae bacterium
TCAGCATGGTGCCTCCGGCAGTTGTCTCCCTCTACTATCAGGACAACGCCCTCTTCCCCTTTCTGTTGTCGATGGGGATCACCATCGTCTCCGGTTTTATCATCTGGTATCCAGTGCGCCGTATCCGCAAGGAGCTACGTATTCGTGACGGCTTCCTGGTGGTAGTGCTGTTCTGGGCTGTCCTCGGCATCTCCGGTGCACTCCCCTTCGCCCTCGGCACCACACCCCACATGAGCCTGGTCGACGCACTGTTTGAATCACTCTCAGGCCTCACCACTACCGGAGCCACCGTCATCACCGGCATTGACCAGCTCCCTCAGTCGATTCAATACTACCGCCAGCAGCTACAGTGGTTCGGCGGTATGGGAATCATTGTACTGGCGGTTGCCATTCTGCCAATGCTCGGTATCGGCGGCATGCAGCTCTATCGTGCCGAGACACCGGGCCCCATCAAGGACAACAAACTCACTCCACGCATTACCGAGACTGCCAAGGCACTCTGGTATATCTATCTTGGATTGACCATCGCCTGCGGGCTTGCCTACTGGGCAGCAGGGATGACCCCGTTTGATGCACTGGCACACAGTTTCTCCACCGTCGCCATAGGTGGCTTCTCCACCCACGACGCCAGTCTCGGATGGTTTGACAGTCCACTGATCGAGTCGATTGCAATCTTCTTCATGATTCTCTCCGGCATCAACTTCTCACTCCACTTTGTCGCCTTCAGCCGTCTGACCATTGCCCCCTACCGCAAGGATGCCGAGCTACGCACCTATCTGCTGATTCTGAGTATCTCTGCCGCAATCACTGTGCTCTTCCTGCTATTTTACGGCACCTATGAGCGTACTGCCGACTCCATTCGCCACGGCATCTTCCAGGCCGTCTCCATCGCCACCACCACCGGATTCACCACCACGCCACACTATCTCTGGCCCAGCTTTCTGCCACTGTTGCTGCTATTCACCAGCTTTGTCGGCGGCTGTGCCGGATCAACTGCCGGTGGAATGAAGGTGATCCGTTTCCTGATGCTATTTCGTCAGGGAGTGCGCGAGATTGCCCGACTGATTCACCCCAACGCCCAGATCCCTGTCAAGATTGGTGGCAAACCACTACCGGAAAAGGTGATTTCTGCAGTGTGGGGATTCTTCTCTCTCTATGTCGCCAGCTTCAGCATCATGCTACTGCTGTTGATGGCAACCGGGCTGGATCAGGTGACCGCCTTCTCGGCACTGACAGCCTGCATGAACAATCTCGGGCCCGGACTGGGTGATGTGGGTGCCCACTATGGAGACATCAACAGCATTGCCAAAGGGATTCTCAGCTTTGCCATGCTGGTGGGGCGGCTGGAGGTTTTCAGTATTCTGGTACTATTCTCTCCAGCATTCTGGAAGAAGTGAGAAAAACCGATGAGCAACCTCAGCAATGGCACCCTCTTTATCGTCTCGGCCCCTTCCGGCGCAGGCAAATCGAGCCTGCTCCACGCCACTCTGATCGAGAGTCGTGATGATCTTCAACTCTCCGTCTCTCACACCACCCGTCCTCCCCGTCCGGGAGAGGAGGATGGACTGCACTACAACTTCATCACAGTCGAACAATTTGAGGCCGATATCGGTGAGGATTGTTTTCTGGAGTATGCCAAGGTGTTCGACAACTACTATGGCACCTCGGAAACCTGGGTACGGGAAACGCTGAAATTCGGCAAGGATGTGATTCTGGAAATCGACTGGCAGGGGGCACAGCTGGTACGTAAAAAGATCCCCGAGGCGGTCTCGATTTTCATTCTTCCCCCCTCTCAGGCAGCTCTGAGAGAGCGTCTCACTGGACGCAGGCAGGATACCCAGGAGGTGATCGAAC
The DNA here is from genome assembly GCA_964416755.1 of uncultured Piscirickettsiaceae bacterium. Lineage (GTDB taxonomy): Bacteria > Pseudomonadota > Gammaproteobacteria > Thiopontia. The sequence continues at coordinate 1,855 of CAYQFH010000028.1, forward strand.
GTCGTCTGCAGGATGCCGCCAGTGATATGGCCCACTATGGCGAGTATGACCACCTGATCATCAACGATGAATTTGACCACGCCAAGGAGGAGTTGAAGGCCATTTTCCTTGCCCAACGTACCAAATTGGCCGGACAGCATCTGCGCCATCAGAGACTACTGGAACAATTGGTGGCAGAATCTTCCTGAATTCTATAAAATTACCGCCCTTTTGAGCCGCCTCCAGGCGGCCACCCGTTGAGCGAATGACTTGGGAGTACTGACTAATGGCACGTATCACTGTTGAAGATTGCCTGGAGAAGATCGATAACCGTTTTGACATGACACTGATTGCAGCGGAGCGCGCACGTCAGATCGCCATGGGCGCCGAGCCACTGGTCCCCTTCGACAATGACAAACCCACAGTCATTGCACTGCGTGAGATCTCCGAAGGGCTGATGAACCGTGAGGTGCTGGATGAGATCGAAGCTGCTGCAAAGGCCGCCGATCTCGCTGTAGCCGCTGAAGCAGAAGCACGCCGTGCAGCAGAACGGGAAGAGGCTGAAGACGAAGAGAGCACCACAGCAGCAGAAGCCGAAACCAGCGAAGAGGCCGCTTAACACCTCACTCTGATGGCCCCCATGTTCCTGATCAGTGATCTGCTCCCGATTCTGGAGAGCTATCTTGATCAGGAGCAGGTACGCACCATCTACCGGGCCTATCTCTTTGCCGCCGAGGCCCATGACGGGCAGCACCGGAAAACCGGAGAGCCCTATATCTACCACCCGATCGAGGTGGCCCGCATTCTCGCAGAGATGCACATCGACCACACCACCATCATTGCCGCCATTCTGCATGATGTGCTGGAGGATACCGACCACTCCAAACAGGAGTTGATTGAAGAGTTTGGTGAGGATGCCTCCGAGCTGGTTGACGGAGTCAGCAAGCTGACGCGAATGCAGATGGAGAGCCCGAAACATGCACAGGCAGAAAACTTCCGCAAGATGATGCTGGCAATGACCCGCGATATCCGGGTCATTCTGATTAAGCTGGCCGATCGCCTCCACAACATGCGCACACTCTCCGGGATGCCTCCTGAGAAACGCCGACGCATCGCTCGCGAGACGCTGGAGATCCACGTTCCCATTGCCCACCGGCTGGGGATGAACAAGATTGCCCATGAACTGCGTGAGCTTGGATTTGAGAACCTCTATCCGACACGGGCACGGGTGTTGCGTGAAACTGTGCAGCAGGCACGTGGTCACCGCAAGGAGATTCTCGACACCATTGAGGTGGCCATCCGGCGCAGACTGCTGGAGACCGATCTGGAGGCTGAGGTACAGGGGCGTGAAAAGCACCTCTACAGCCTCTACAAGAAGATGAAGGATCAGCGTCTCCCCTTCCGTGAGATCTTCGATGTCTACGCCTTCCGCATCATCGTTCCTACTGTCGAGGCGTGTTATCAGGCACTGGGGATTGTCCACAGCATCTACAAACCACTGCCAGGCAAGTTCAAGGACTATATTGCCATCCCCAAGGCCAACGGCTACCAATCCCTTCACACCGTACTGTTTGGTCCTCATGGAGTACCGGTCGAGATCCAGATCCGCACCCAGGAGATGCACCTGATCTCCGAGGAAGGGATCGCTGCCCACTGGGACTACAAGAATGACAACCCGGAGAGCAGTAGCACTGCAAATGTGAGTGGTACGGAGAAACGCGCACGCCAGTGGTTACAAGATTTGCTCGACCTGCAGAAGAATAGCGGAAATTCACTGGAGTTTCTGGAGAGCGTCAAGATCGACCTGTTTCCGGACGAGGTCTATATCTTCACTCCCAAGGGGAAGATCATCGAGCTGCCTCGTGGGGCGACGGTGCTCGATCTGGCCTACCGCATCCATACCGAGATCGGCACTCATGCCATCTCTGCACGTATCAATCGCAAATCGGCACCACTCAACACCCAACTCCATAACGGCCAGACCGTGGAGATCATCACCGCAGAGGACAGTTATCCCCATCCGGGCTGGCTGCAGTACGTCACCACTGGCAAGGCACGCAGCAACATTCGCAGCTATCTCAAGAATCTGCAGGAAGAGGAGGCCGCGCAGCTGGGAGAACGGCTGCTACTGAAGGCGCTCTCTCGCCGCAACATCTCCAAGATGCGATTCAAGAAGATGGATCTGGAGCCTCTGCTGGAGGAGCTCCAGCTGAAAACCATTGAACAACTCTACAATGAGATCGGCATGGGGATCCGAATGGCCGAGCTGGTTGCCGGCACGCTGATCCAGTCCTGCATCAAGACCGGGGGCAATGAAGAGCTGAATGAAGAGACTCCAAAACAGCGCAAACGCTGGAACCCGCTCTCCATGTTCTCCCCGCTACTCAAGCGTCGTCTGCACAATCGTCATACCGATGGTGGGCGACCACTGATGATTCGCGGTGCAGAGGGGATGGTGGTTCACTTTGCCAAGTGTTGCCGTCCCATTCCCGGCGATCCTATTATCGGCCACATCAGCTCAGGCAAGGGGCTGGTCATCCACCGCAGCGACTGTAACAACGGCTCCAACATGCAGAGCAATCCGGAACAGTGGGTATCGGTGGAGTGGTCACAGAAGGCCGAGCCACAGGAGCTGCCCACCGAGATCAAGGTGGAGGTGGCCAACAAGCGGGGCGTACTGGCGATCATCGCCTCTACCATCTCGGAACAGGACTCCAATATCGACAATGTCGCCATTGATGACCAGGATGGCCGCACCAACATCATCACCTTCACCCTGCGGGTCACCGGGCGCAAACATCTGGCCGAGATCATCCGCAACATCCGTAAACTGAAACCGGTGATCACCATCCAGCGGGTCAAGGGGTAACATCACGGTGGAGGCGGTCACTGCACTGCGTGGGGTCGGCCCCAAACTGGCAGAACGGCTGCGGAGACTCAACATCCAGCAAGTCTCCGACCTCCTCTTCCACCTGCCAATCCGCTATCAGGATCGCACTACGCTCACTCCAATCCACCAACTGGTACCGAATGAGGAGCAGCTGACCGAAGGGGTCATTACCGCAACCGGCATCCGTTTTGGCAAACGCAGAACCCTGGTCTGCACCATTGAAGACGGTCTGCATACACTGACCATCCGCCTCTTCCACTTCAACAAGGGGCAACAGGCTGCACTACAGAATGGCCGCACCCTGCGCTGCTTTGGTGAGGTTCGCGCAGGAAAATCGGGGCTGGAGATGGTACACCCCGAATATCAGCTGATCGATCCAAACAGCCCCCCGCCACTGGAGCAGAGCCTCACACCAATCTATCCCACCACCGAAGGGCTGCGCCAGAAGACCCTGTTCTCACTCACCACACAGGCACTACAGAAGAGCCTCTGCGAGATTGATGAACTGCTTCCAACCCAATTACAGCAGCAACACCCCCCACTGCAGCAGGCACTACAACAGCTACACCGTCCCACATCACTCGACATAGAGACACTGCAGCAGAGTCGGGAGCGCATTGCACTGGAGGAGCTGCTGGCCCATCACCTCTCGATGAAGCTGCTGCGCAAACAACAGCGCAATGAACCGGCAACCCCGCTGCCGGGGCCACAACCGCTGGTCAACGAATTCCTGCAACAGCTGCCATTCACACTCACCAACGCACAGCAGCGGGCCATTGAAGAGATCCACCACGACCTGCAACAGCCCTACCCCATGCAGCGTCTGGTACAAGGAGATGTGGGATCGGGCAAGACACTGGTTGCCCTCTGCGCTGCGCTGCAGGCTACAGCAAACAGGGTTCAGGCTGCCCTGATGGCACCCACCGAACTGTTAGCCACTCAACACTACCAGACCCTCTCCAAACTGCTGCAACCGCTCTCGATTGAGGTGCGTCTGCTCACCGGCAGCATGCCACGCAGTGAATATCGGGAGAGCGCAGAGGCGGTTGCCGGTGGTCGTTGTCACATCACCATCGGTACCCATGCGCTGTTTCAGAAGGCGGTGGAGTTTCACAACCTCGCACTGGTGATCATCGATGAGCAGCACCGCTTTGGGGTCGATCAGCGCTATGCACTACAGCAGAAGGGCGGAGAGGGCACTACACCTCATCAGCTGATCATGACCGCCACCCCCATCCCGCGCACACTGGCGATGACCTTCTATGCCGACCTCGACAGCAGCGTGATTGATGAACTGCCACCGGGACGTACCCCGATCCAGACCGTCACCATTCCAGAGGCACGACGCAATGAGATCATTGCACGGGTACACAGCAACTGCCAGCAGGGCCGACAGGTCTACTGGGTCTGCCCACTGATCGAAGAGTCCGAAGTGCTGGAGTGTCAGGCAGCGACTGACCATACCGAGCTACTGCGCAATACCCTGCCTGACCTGCAGATCGGACTGGTCCATGGTCGCCTCTCCGCAGCAGAGAAAGAGGCCGAGATGGTTCGCTTCCATAGCGGAGAGACCCAGATTCTGGTCGCCACCACCGTGATTGAGGTGGGTGTCGATGTTCCCAATGCCAGCCTGATGATTATCGAAAATGCCGAACGCCTGGGGCTGGCGCAGCTGCATCAACTGCGGGGCCGTGTAGGACGCGGTAGCGAGGCAAGTAGCTGTGTGCTGATGTACCGCTCACCATTGAGTGCCGTTGCCAAAGAGCGGCTACAAACCCTGCGTGACTCCACCGATGGCTTTGAGATTGCCCGCAAGGACCTGGAGATGCGCGGTCCCGGCGAACTGTTGGGCAGACGTCAGACCGGAGATCTACAGCTACGCATTGCTGATCTCACCCGGGATCAGCATCTATTGCACCAAGTCGAACAGATCGCCCCGGAGCTACTGGATGGCCCACAAACACTGGTCGATCAGCTAATAGAACGCTGGATACCGCAAGGTGCCCGTTATCGTTCGGTGGGGTGATTAATTTTGGCTATTTACAATGTATGGCCGGAATTAAGAAATTCACTTCAACAGGAGATTGTTCTATACACACAACGGACTCTTACTGGTTCAGATAGGCATGATTCTCATATGGCAAACAGGGTACGCTGAACTATTTACTTCCACCTCAAGCGAGTATTAATCAGTGTATTTCTGTAACAATTCGTAACGTACAGAGCAAGAATTGTCTGATAGTATCGAGGGAGAAGATAGCTGGATGCTATGCGGAATTCGTATAGTGCAGTATTGAGCGGTGCCGCCTAATACACTGTTACCCCACGAAATAAAACCACTGACATACATCTCTACAACAAGACTCTAGAGGAACACGAATGGCAAAGAAGAAGGCTTCCAAGAAGAGCAGCAAGAGCTTCGAAGAGACCCTCTGGGACACCGCCAACAAGCTCCGCGGTTCCGTCGAGTCTTCGGAATACAAGCACGTCGTCCTCTCGCTGATCTTCCTCAAGTTCGTCTCCGACAAGTTCCAAGAGCGCCGGGCTGAGCTTGTGGCCGAGGGCAAGGAGGACTACCTCGACATGGTGGAGTTCTACACCATGCAGAATGTCTTCTACCTGCCGGAGACCTCCCGTTGGTCCTACATCCAGCAGCATGCCAAGCAGGGTGACATCGCCATCAAGATCGACTCCGCCCTCACCGAGGTCGAGAAGAGCAACGCCTCGCTCAAGGGTGCCTTGCCCGACAACTACTTCTCCCGCCTCGGGCTCGATGGCAGCAAGCTCTCCGCCCTTATCGATGCCATCAACAACATCGACACCGTCGAGGACAAGGAGGAGGACACCGTTGGCCGGGTCTATGAATACTTCCTCGGCAAATTCGCCGCCTCCGAGGGCAAGCTGGGGGGCGAGTTCTACACCCCCAAGTGCGTCGTCAATCTCATTGCCGAAATGATCGAGCCCTACCGGGGCAAAATCTACGACCCCTGCTGCGGCTCCGGCGGCATGTTCGTGCAGTCCATCAAGTTTGTCGAAAGCCACCACGGCAACAAGAAGGACATCTCCGTCTACGGGCAGGAGTTCACCGCCACCACCTATAAGCTGGCCAAGATGAACCTCGCCGTGCGCGGGCTCTCCGCCAACTTCGGCGAACTCCCCGCAGACACCTTCTTCAAGGATCAACACCCCGACCTCAAGGCCGACTACATCATGGCCAATCCCCCCTTCAACCTGAAGGCGTGGCGCGGCCCTGACGAACTCGTCCACGACGGACGCTGGAACGGCTACGAGACCCCGCCCACCGGCAATGCCAACTATGCCTGGATTCTCCACATGGTGAGCAAACTCTCCGAAAACGGCGTCGCTGGCTTCGTCCTCGCCAATGGTTCCATGTCCACCAACACCAAGGGCGAAGGCGAGATCCGCCAAAAGCTCGTCGAGAACGACCTCGTCGACTGCATGATTGCGCTACCGGGCCAACTCTTCTACACCACCCAGATCCCCGTCTGCCTCTGGTTCCTGACCCAAAACAAAAAGGCCCAATCCCGAAAGGGCGAGCGCGACTACCGCAACCGTGAAGGCGAAACCCTCTTTATCGATGCCCGCAAGATGGGCTCCATGATCTCGCGCACGCAGAAAGAGTTGTCTGCTGAAGATATTGCGCACATCGCAGACACCTATCACTCGTGGCGGTCAGGCGCGTGCGCGAATGATGAATCATCAGTGATGAGTGATGAATCAAAAACTCAGCATTCAGAACTCAGCACTCATCATTCGTCAGCGGCCTACGAAAATATTCCGGGATTCTGTAAGTCAGCAACAATCGAAGAAATCAAAAAACACGATTTTGTCCTGACACCAGGCCGCTACGTCGGCGCGGCTCCCCTGGAGGATGACGGCATTCCGTTTGAGACCAAGATGAGCGAGCTCTCAACGACACTTTTCAGTCAGATGAAAGAGTCCGCAAAACTCGACGAAGTCATCCGGGAAAACCTGAAAGGGCTGGGTTATGAAGAATAATTCAGCGCTCATAACTCACCATTCATCACCCGCCGCAGGCGCATATGGCCAAGAAAAACCAGTCCATCAACGTCACTGACATCACAGTCTCCATCACGCAACGAGACGGTCAGGACTACATCTGCCTCACCGATATGGCCAAGGGAAAAGGCGACAACGCCCGAGCGGCCGACGTCATCAAGAACTGGCTCCGCACACGCACCACCCTCGAATTCCTCGGAACTTGGGAGAAAATCTATAACCCGGATTTTAAAGTGGTCGAATTCGACCACTTTAAATCAGAGGCAGGCCTACCGTCCTTCGTTCTCAGTCCGATGCAGTGGGTCGAGCAGACCTCAGCTATCGGAATTTTCTCAAAAGCTGGACGCTACGGCGGCACCTATGCCCATAAGGACATAGCATTTGAGTTTGGTTCAGCCATCAGTGCTGAGTTCAAGCTCTACCTCATTCGAGAATTCCAGCGCCTCAAAGACGACGAAAATGAGCGCCTCTCACTTAACTGGAACCTCAACCGTACCCTCTCAAAGATCAACTACCGCATTCACACCGATGCGATCAAAGACCAATTGATTCCCGCCCAGGTTTCCAAGGCACAAGCCGCCATGACTTACGCCAGTGAGGCCGACTTGCTCAATGTTGCGCTCTTTGGTCAAACCGCCAAGCAATGGCGAGATGAAAATCCTGATCTCAAAGGTAATATTGGCGACCATGCCAGTATCGAGCAGCTCCTCGTGCCCGCCAATATCGAATCCATGAACGCCGAGTTTATCCACATGCAGCTCAGCGCAGCTGACCGGCTGGTAAAAACTAAACACCATTGCCATTCGTCAGATGCAATCACTCGCCACCAATGCACCGCTTGCAAAACAACTAGCGGACCAGAGCTAAACAAATGAACTTTTTAGCCTTCATCATTCAAAATTCATCACTCGCCGCAAGCGCACCGGAGGGGGTAGAGTATGGGGAGTGAGTGGGCAGTTTCACGCTTGGAGGACCTAACCGAGCTGATTGTCGATTGCCCTCACTCGACGCCCAAGTGGCAAGACCAAGGAGAAGTAGTCCTCAGGAGCCAGAATATCCGGAATGGCCGCCTTGATCTGACATCTACGAGCTATACCGATCATAACGGATACCTCAGCCGTGTAAAAAGAGCAGTGCCTCAGGCAGAAGACTTGGTCCTAACTCGTGAAGCCCCGATGGGTGAAGTCTGCATGATCCCTCATGGGCTTAAGTGTTGCATGGGGCAACGAATGGTTCTCATCCGAACCAAGCGAGATATCCTTTCGCCACACTACCTGCTCTACTTGATTCAAAGCCCCTTCCTCCAACATCAAATCAGTTGGAATGAAGGCACGGGAACAACGGTTAGTAATATTCGCATTCCGAACATCAAGGCATTCGAAATCCCACTCCCACCCCTCCCCGAGCAAAAAGCGATCGCTCACATCTTGGGCACCTTGGATGACAAGATTGAGTTGAACCGGCGAATGAATGCGACGCTGGAAGGGATGGCGCAGGCGCTCTTCAAAAGCTGGTTTGTGGACTTTGACCCGGTGATCGACAATGCCCTCGCCGCTGGCAATGCGATTCCAGACGAGCTGAAATCGAAGGCTGAGTTAAGAATGATGAATGCTGAATTAAAAGGCTCCTCCACTCAGAACTCATTACTCAAAACTCATAACTTGCGCTCTGCGCACCACCTCTTCCCCGCCGCCTTCCAATTCACCGAAGAGCTGGGTTGGATTCCGGAGGGATGGGAAGTAATGGGATTCGGAGATCTAGCAAAGAACGTTCGCGAAGGTGTCGATCCTACGACTCTTCCGCCGGAACTACCTTACGTCGGCCTCGAGCATATTGATAAACAATGCCTTTCCCTCTCAAGGTGGGGCACCGCATCTGAAGTTGACAGCCAGAAAACACACTTCAAACCTAATGATTTCCTGTTTGGGAAGCTCCGACCCTATTTCCACAAAGTATGCCACGTCATTTCCGAAGGGGTCTGCTCGACTGATATTCTGGTAATACGGCCACACCAAGTGGACGATGCGGGATATGTCGGTTGCCAAATCTTCGAGCCGGAGTTCGTCGAATACGCAAACCTCCGCAGCACCGGCACAAGAATGCCTCGAGCAAGCTGGAAAGACATGGCCCAGTATGAAGTGGCCTGCCCACCGGAAAATCTCCGCACGACATTCAACGAATTGATCCGACCGATCCGAGAAAAGTGTGCAGGAGGCGTGGCCACAAACCAGAACCTCGGCAAACTCCGAGACATCCTTCTTCCACAACTCATTTCTGGCGAGTGTTCAGCCATTCAGTCTTAGCTTCAGAGGCCTGATTTTATGAGTCGCATTGATAAAGCTCTTGATAATCTGCTCGTTACGTCACGCGGGGAGATCAATGCGAGGCTGAAGGAAGTATCTTTCAATATCCCAATCACCGGGACCGAAAGCGTTGGCTACTGTCACTGCCTCCGCACCGATGCTAACGGGAATCTTAGGCTGAGAGATCTTGTAGAATTTATCGACGAAAAGGTTGTCGAGTATGCCATCCCGAAGAAAGAGATCGACGAGGCCAATGCTTACTTCGAAGAGACTGGATCTCCGTCAAAATTCGCACGCTTGAGGAAGAAGGCAAAGAGCTTATTTACCGACCTCGAGAAGACTGGTGAAGGCGGCGAGCTCCTATTGTATATCCTGGTTCAAGAGTTTCTGAAGATCCCCCAGTTGATCAGCAAAATGCCCTTAAAAACTTCAAGTAAACTACACTATCAAGGCGCTGATGGAATTCATGCAAAATATAATACGGCTAGCGAAACCCTAGACCTGTATTGGGGGGAATCAAAAATGTACGCGAGTATGACGAGCGCTATGGACGAGTGCCTTAAGAGCCTAAAAGACTTCCTCCTCGATCCACTTTCTTATCAGTCAGTTTCAGAGCGTGATCTCCAACTTATCACCTCAAACCTTTCCGAGAATGTGAATGACCCTGAGCTGGAAGATTTGCTAACGCGCTATTTTGACAGGGATGACGGACTTTCAAACAACGTCTCCTACAAGGGATTGTGCTTTATTGGCTTTGATTCTGATCTATACCCTGAAAATCCAACCTCCGACATAACGGAAGATCTCAAGAAGTCCTTCGCACTCAAAGTTGAAGGCTGGCATTCCACCTTGGCGACCAAGATCAGTAGTCACGATAAACTTCAGTTCAAAGAGATTCACTTCTTTTTGATGCCGTTCAAGTCCGTTGCGGATTTCAGAAAATATTACCTTGAGGAGATCAGGCAATGTTAGCGGAGAAGCTATACAACTTGGATAGCTTCAAGGACCAGTATGACGCATTGCTAGCGCTGTCCGTTTGCAGGACTATTCCGTCACTCAAATGGAAGAGTGAACCTGATCAACTTTTGTCGAGAATTAGCTGGAACAACGTTATCGGTATTGCCAGCGCATTAGCTTATGCGGATGCTAACGAACACCTAGATGCGGCGCTTAGAATCGCTCAAACAGCACTCGTGGAAGAATCAACCAATTCCGCACAAAAGGATGCAGCTGCTGTGATTCTTCACAGCCTCACAAACCGCCCAGCCATTCAGCTTGCGATCAAAAGGGGGTTGATTGAGGAGAGCTACCTGGAGCGTCTCCCATTCACCCTCAGGATACAGTCCGAAAGGAAAGTATTTGAGAGTTCGATAGTGTTAAACAATGAGCTGATTGAGCTAAACAGCTTTCAGAAAGAAGTCTACAGCTCTAGCCGAACAAATGAGGCAATCAGTATTTCCGCGCCCACTTCAGCTGGTAAATCTTTTATTCTTTGTAATCTGCTAGTGGACCACTTCCTCAAAGGCGCAAAGAACATTGTCTACGTTGTTCCTACCAGAGCTCTTATAAGTCAGGTCGAAACAGATCTAAGAGAGCTTTTTTCCAAGCACGATTTGGCGGGTATCAACATCACTACCATCCCACAAGGTGATCCAGGAGCCTCCTCTTCGAATCTTTTCGTTTTCACCCAAGAGCGTCTTCATTGGCTTCTCGCTGAGAACCCTAATTGGAGCTGTGATGTTCTCGTAATAGACGAAGCTCATAAGATTGAGGACGGACATCGTGGAATCCTTTTACAACAAAAGCTCGAAGAGCTGGTTTCGAGGAGACCCGATGTTAAAGTGTATTTCTCGAGTCCATTCACTTCGAACCCAGAGCTTCTCTTAGAGAATGTGGGTACTCGATCCAAAAAAGCTAGGATAAACACAAAATTTGTCGCAGTGAATCAGAACTTGATTTATGCGAGTCAGGTTAGCCGCAAACCAAAACAGTGGAAACTGGTTCTATGCTTGCCGGAAAAAGTAATCGATCTCGGTGAAGTCTTGCTGCAGGATCGGCCGGCCGGTAGCGAGCTAAAGAAGATCGCGTTCATATCGAACTCTTTCTCAGAGGGTGAGAAAGGGAATATCGTGTATGCGAACGGCGCCGCCGAAGCAGAGAATGTGGCCCTACTCTTCTATGATCTGCTTCCTGTCGAAGAGCTTTCTTCTGAAGTGAATGAACTCATCAATCTTGTTAAGAAGACGATTCACAAGCACTATCGCTTAGCTCGCGTTCTCGAGAAGCGGGTGTGTTTTCACTATGGCAATATGCCACTTATTGTGCGCGAGGAGATTGAGCGCCTGTTCAAGGTTAGAGAAATTCGGCATCTTGTTTGCACTTCGACGCTGTTGGAGGGAGTAAACCTGCCAGCAAAGGCTATCTATGTTCGAAAGCCGACCAGAGGTCGTGGAAACCCACTTTCAGCCAATGATTTCTGGAACCTCGCTGGGAGAGCTGGCAGATGGGGAAAGGAATTTAGTGGCAACATTGTATGCATTGAACCTTCAAAGTGGGAAATCCCTCCGAGCCCCAATCGATCAAAGCAGAAGATCCGACGAGCGATTGATGTCATCGAGAAAGATGGAGATCAACTGGTGGAATTTATTAAAGATGGAAGCAAAAGGAGCGCTGCAGAGAAACGCCCCGATTTAGAATTTGCGTTCGGCTACTACTACAGCAAGCACATTACTGACGATTTGGATAAGAACAACGTTTTTCATCAAGAGCTTGGTGCGTTGTTTGATGAGATCAGACCATCAATTGAAGTGCCTGACGAGATTGTCAGAAGGAATCCGGGTATTTCGCCATTAGCCCAGCAGCACTTGTGGGACTATTTTAAGGAGAGGCTTGATCGCATCGATGAAATGGTCCCAGTGTATCCAGAGGATGAAGACGCCTACGAAGAGTATGCTTCATTGGTGGGGCGGATTGGAAAGACTCTTGCCTCTTACCCCTACCAACTTAACTACTCTAGGGCGGTCTTGCTAATTAACTGGATGTCGGGCAAGCCTCTGTCCTACATCATAAGCAAGAGCCATGAATCCTGGCTCAAAAAAGGACGTGAAGACAAGAACATCAATGTAGTGATTCGTGAAGTAATGAACGATGTGGAGAACTTTGTGAGATTTCGATTCGCTAAAGACTCAAGCTGCTACGTCGACATTCTGCGGCACTTTCTTCGTGTTCATGACCGTCATGATCTTGCAGAAGAGATTCCTCAGTTAAATCTGTGGCTCGAATTCGGTGTTGCACAGAAAACACACCTGTCATTTCTCGCACTTGGTCTCAGCCGAAACACAACGATTGAAGTAGTAGATCGTTACATAACCAACACTGGAATGACAACTGAGGAAGCCTTTGAATGGTTGAACGCTCAGGATTTAGAAACGATTGATCTGTCAGCCATTATGCTAGCAGACATCAGTAGAGCCCTCGATGGTCATAGCTCCAACTAATCCGTTAGTGCTTATGTCGTCTTCCATAAAATGAAATTCACCGAAACCCAACTCGAATCAGCCATCAGAAGCGAACCCAAGGGGTTCGAGTGATAAGTTATGAATGATGAATTACCAGATACACCTGCTAGCGAGTTCCTTCTCTACACTACCGAGGACGGAAAAGCACGGGTCGAATGCCGTTTCGAGAACGAGACGATCTGGCTCTCACAGGCCTTGATGGGAGAGCTCTACAACCGCTCGAAAAAGACCATTAGCGAGCACCTGAAAAACCTCTTTGAAGAAGGTGAATTGGAAGCTGATTCAGTTGTCCGGAATTTCCGGACAACTGCCACAGATGGGAAAGATTACGATGTCCAGCACTACAATCTGGAAGCTATCTTGGCCGTAGGGTTTCGCGTCAAATCCCCTCGCGGCACCCAGTTCCGCCGCTGGGCAAACACTCGCTTGCAGGAGTACCTCGTCAAGGGCTTCACCATGGACGATGAGCGGCTCAAAAATCCGGACATCTCCGGCACATCTGCCGTCCCGGACTACTTCGACGAGATTCTCGCCCGCATCCAGGACATCCGTGCCAGCGAGCGCCGTATGTATCTTCGTGTGCGCGAGATCTTCAGTTTGGCGGCCGACTATGAACCGACTCGGAAGGAGTCGGTAAAGTTTTTCCAGATCATCCAGAACAAGCTCCACTTTGCCGCCACCGGCCACACCGCCGCCGAACTCATCGCCGAGCGCGCCGATGCTTCACAACCAAACATGGGGCTTACCGTCTGGAAGGGAGAGATCGTTCGCAAATCGGATGTTACCGTGGCCAAGAACTACCTCAACGATGAGGAGATCGATGAGCTGAATCGCATTGTTGTCATGTGGCTGGACTTCGCCTTCGATCAAGCGACGCGGCGCAAACAGATCTTTTTCAAGGATTGGCAGACCAAGCTCGATGAATTCCTTCAGTTCAACGACCGCGATGTCCTTACTCACGCAGGTAAAGTGACCAAGAAGGACGCTGACGATTCCGCCAAAGCGCAATACGAACAATTCGCCGAACGACGGCGAATCTCCATGGAAGAACGAGGGGCCTCCGATTCGATCAAAGCCTTGGCGAACCTTATGGGTTCGAGTGATGAGTGATGAGTGATGAGTGATGAGTGACAAATTACAGATAGTTGAGAGGAGCTTTGAGTTTGCCGTGCGGGTGGTTCGCCTTTGTCGATTTTTGGAAAAGCAAGATAGAGTATCGCAAACACTTGCCAATCAGTTGTTACGGTCAGGAACATCGATTGGCGCCAACATCGAAGAAGCCCAAGCAGGACAGAGCAAAGCGGACTTTATTGCTAAGATGTCAATTGCTCGAAAAGAAGCTCGGGAAACGCTCTACTGGCTCAAGCTGCTCAAGGCTGCTGAGATTGTTGAGGCGGAAAAACTGAACGATATTACGAAAGAGGCTGACGAAGTCGTCCGCATTCTGACTTCTATAGTCAAAACTTCACAGCTCGGTAAAAATTCATAACTCATGACTCAGCATTCAAAATTCAGCGAAGCTGCCCTGGAGCAGGCGATCATCGATCTGCTAGGTCAAGAGGGCTACCCTTACGTCAAAGGGAACACGGTAACAAGAGAGCCAGGGCAAGTTTTGCTGCACACCGATCTGCGCGCCTTTCTCGCCAAGCAATACGCCGCCGACAGCATCACGCCGCAGGAAATCGAGGCGGTCATCAATCAACTGGAATCCTACTCCGCTGCTGATCTCTACGAGAGCAACAAGGCGATCATGAAGCTGGTCTCGGATGGCTTCTTGCTGAAACGCGAGGACTACACTCAAAAGGACCTCTACATCCAGCTGATCGACTACTCCACGTTGGTCGCCTTTCGCGAACCGACTCCGGGCCAGGTGCCTTCCATCGTTGCGGAAGAGAAAGCCACTTACGACTCCAACAACAACCTCTTCAAAATCGTTAACCAGTTGGAGATCACCGGCAGCGAAAAACGCATCCCCGACGGCATTCTCTACATTAACGGCCTGCCGTTGGTTGTCTTTGAATTCAAGAGTGCAATCCGCGAAGAGGCGACGATTCACGACGCCTATGTGCAGCTCACCACCCGCTACCAGCGCGGCATTCCCGAATTGTTCAAATACAACGCCTTTTGCGTGATTAGCGACGGGGTGAACAACAAGGCGGGTTCCTTCTTCGCCCCCTACGAATTTTACTATGCCTGGCGCAAGACGGATGGCAGCGACTTGGTCGAGAAGGACGGGATCAACTCGCTCTACACGATGATCCAGGGGCTGTTTCATCAGACGCGGCTGCTGGATGTCATCCGCAACTTCATTTACCTGCCCGACACCTCGCGCAGGGAGAAGAAGATCCTCTGCCGCTACCCGCAATATTATGCGGCAACAAAGCTGTATCGAAATATCCTCCAACACCGAAAACCGGAAGGCGACGGCAAGGGCGGCACCTACTTTGGCGCGACTGGCTGCGGCAAGAGCTTCACCATGCTCTTCCTGACGCGGCTGCTGATGAAGAGCGTGGATCTCTCCAGCCCGACTCTGGTGGTGATCACCGACCGCACTGATCTGGATGATCAGCTCTCGGGGCTGTTCACCAATGGCAAGGGCTACATCGGCGATGAGTCGGTCATCAGCGTGGAGAGCCGTGATCACCTGCGGGAGCTTTTGAAGGGCCGCAACAGCGGCGGGGTCTTTCTCACCACCATTCACAAGTTCACCGAAGACACCGAGCTGCTGACCGATCGCACCAATGTGATCTGCATCTCCGATGAGGCGCACCGCAGCCAGGTGAATCTGGATCAGAAGCTCAAGATCACCGACGAGGGCGTGAAGCGGACCTTTGGCTTCGCCAAGTATCTGCACGACTCCCTGCCCAATGCGACCTACGTCGGCTTCACCGGCACGCCCATCGATGCCACGCTTGATGTCTTTGGTGAGGTGGTGGACAGCTACACCATGACCGAATCGGTCGCCGATGAGATCACCGTGCCCATCGTTTATGAAGGCCGCGCCGCCAAGGTGATCCTTGACAACAGCAAGCTGGAGGAGATCGAGAAATACTACGACCAATGCGCCGAAGCCGGAGCGAGTGACTACGCCATCGAAGAGAGCAAGAAGACAATGGCCAACATGGGTGCCATCCTCGGCGATCCGCAACGCATCGAGACGCTGGCTGCGGATTTCGTCGAGCACTACGAGAAGCGCATCAATGAGGGCTCCACCGTGGCGGGCAAGGCACTCTTTGTCAGCAGCAGTCGCCCCATCGCCTACGACTTATACAAGCAGATCATCAAGCTGCGCCCCGAGTGGGGCGAGGTGCGCGTTGCCGCCGAGGGCGTGGAGCTGAGCGAGAAGCAAAAGAGGGATATCCTGCCCATGGAGCGCATCAAGATGGTGATGACGCGCGGCAAGGACGACGAGAAGGCGCTCTACGACTTGCTCGGCAACAAGGATGACCGCAAGAAGTTCGACACCCAGTTCAAGAAGGCGGAGTCGAACTTCAAGATCGCTATCGTGGTGGACATGTGGCTGACAGGCTTTGACGTGCCTTTCCTCGACACCATCTACATCGACAAGCCTGTGCAGCGTCACAATTTGATCCAGACCATCTCCCGCGTGAACCGAAAGTTTGAGAACAAGAAAAAGGGGCTGGTCGTTGATTACATCGGCATCAAGAAGCAGATGAATCTCGCGCTGGCACACTATTCCAAGGCGGACAGCAGCAATATTGAAGAGATCGAGACCTCTATCATCGTTGTGCGGGACCACCTCGACCTGCTTGGGCGGATTTTCCATCCGTTCGACACCAAGCCCTATTTTGGCGGTTCCCCCGTTGAGCAACTGCACTGCCTGAACCTGGCGGCGGAGTTCGTGCAGCTCACCGAGAAGATCGAAAAGCGGGTTATGGCGCTGGTGAAGCGCCTCAAGGCTGCCTATGACATTTGTAGCGGTAGCGACCTCTTCACCGAGTCTGAGCGAGACCACATTCACTTCTACCTCGCGGTGCGCTCCATCGTTGCCAAGCTGACCAAAGGCGAAGCCCCCGACAGTGCCCAGATGAACGCCAAGGTGCGCGAAATGATCTCAGACGCGCTGCAAAGCGACGGAATCGAGGAGATATTCAAACTTGGCGGGGACGGGGCGAGTGAAATCGACATCTTCGGCGACGACTACCTCGCCAAGATCGAGAAGGTCAAACTTCCTAACACCAAGATAAAGCTGCTCCAACAACTCCTCAAACGCGCCATCGAAGAGTTCAAGAAGGTCAACAAGGTCAAGGGCGTCGACTTCTCGAAGAAGTTTCAAGCCCTGGTGAGTCAATACAACGAACGCGACGAGCAGGATGTCCTCGTCAGCAATGTGCTCGACGACTTCGCCAGGGAAATCGTCGATCTCTTCCACGCCCTGAAGCAGGAGAAGGAATCCTTCGGTGAGATGGGTATCGATTTCGAGGAGAAGGCCTTCTACGATATCCTCAAGTCGCTCGCTCACAAATACGACTTCGAGTATCCCGAGGACAAACTGATCAAGCTCGCCAAGGAGGTGAAGGCCATCGTCGATGACAAAGCCAAATACACGGACTGGAGCCAGCGCGACGACATCAAAGCCGAGCTTAAAGTCGACCTCATTATCCTGCTCGCCAACAATGGCTATCCCCCTGTCGACCGCGATGAGGTCTATAAAGAGATCTTCGAACAGGCGGAGAATTTCAAGAAGCACCGAGACAAATCAGAGGGCTAACAGGGTCCTGCACTGGACGGTAATTTCGCTGCACGCCATTGCCGCCGGTGAGCATCGACGTTACTCAGAAACTATCAATCGGTTTAGCCTTAATACTACTCTGCCTGTTCCGAATCCCCGCACGCCTCCAGTTCAATCATCAATGCAGTGGTCGAGGAGAGCGTCTCCACCAGAGCAAACAGCAGAGAAGCCACCAGTGTAATCAGGCTGAGACCAAACAGGTAGATCCCGATCAACTGCTGTCCCACAAAGAGGCTGAAGATGGCAAAGGTACAGAGGATAAAGCTGATGATCCCCAACGCCTGCATCCGCTTAATATAGCCGATACGCCGTTTGAGAATCTTCAACTGCTCCCGATAGCGAGGCCGACGCTCCTCTGCCCCCTCCTTGGTCATCTGCCGAATCAACAACCCCAGTGTCTGGAAACGGTTGTTGTAGGCCAGCAGCAGTAACGAGATCGCCGGAAAGAGCAGTGATGGCGTCGTCAGCTCCACAAAACTGCTCTACAGAATACTGATCGCATAGTCAGAGAGGCGAGACCGCTCACCCAACTGCAGGGTCACATGACCACTGTGGCTCCAGTCCTTGAAGCGATCCACCGCATAGGTGAGACCTGAACTGGTCTCTGTGAGATAGAGGGTGTCAATCTGTGCCAGATTACCGATACAGACAATCTTGGTTCCGGGACCTGCACGGGTCACCAGCGCCTTGATCTGCTTCGAGGTGAGATTCTGCGCCTCATCGATGATCAGATAGCGGTTCACAAAGGTACGGCCACGCATGAAGTTCATCGAGCGAATCTTGATACGGTGGTTGATCAACTCCTGGGTCGCCTCACGCTCGAACGGCGTGCTCTTGTCCTGCATGGTCAACACTTCAAGGTTGTCCATCAATGCCCCCATCCAGGGCGCCATCTTCTCCTCCTCAGTACCGGGCAGGAAACCGATATCTTCACCCAGCGGAATAGTGATGCGGGTCATCACAATCTCGCTATACAGATTCTGCTCCAGTGTCTGCTCCAGACCGGCCGCCAGTGCCAACAGTGTTTTTCCGGTTCCTGCTGGACCGAGCAACGTAACAAAATCAAATTGCGGATCCATCAGCAAATTGAGCGCGTAGTTCTGCTCCCGGTTACGCGCCTGAATCCCCCACACCGAATGGTTGTCCGAACTGTAGTTGCGTACACGCTCCAGAGTCGCCTTGCGCCCTTCAAGCTCACGGATCATGTAATCGTTATGAGGGTTATCCCGGTCCGCAAGAAACTCTCCCGGCATCCACTCTGCTACAGCCTCCCCCTCCACCTGATAGAGGGTATGCCCCTCCTCCTGCCAAGTCTTCATATCCATCCCCACCCCCTCCCAGAAGGCGGGCGTAATCTCGTGGAATCCGGTCTGTAGCAGGTCTACGTCATCCAGTACCTTGTCATTGCGATAATCTTCACTATTGATACCGAGAATCGATGCCTTGATACGCAGATTGATATCACGGGTCACCAGACGCACATCATCGACCTGCTCCTGCAGTGCCAGTACGGTCGCAAGAATACTGTTGTCGGCGGTACTACCGGGTAGCGACTCCGGCAGCTCTACGGTATCAATCGAGGTCTGGAAAAAGAGCCGTCCGGAAGAGTCCTCTCCATTGTGGTTGAGTACACCAGGCGGGGTCAGCTGTACCCCCTGATCGATCTCATCCAGCGCACAGTTCTCCACCAGTTCATCGATAAACCGGGTGGTCTGACGCACATTGCGCGCCACTTCCGAACCACCCTTCTTGCCCCGATCCAACTCCTCCAGCACCACCATCGGCAGGTAGACATCATGCTCCTGAAAGCGAAACAGTGCCGTCGGATCGTGCATCAAGATATTGGTATCGAGCACAAAGAGCCGTTTTCCACTGTCCAGTTGGTTCACCATTGTTATTCCTCGGTTCATTAGCCGTTTACTTGATCATAGCCTATCCCGACCACTTTCACATCTTCCTCTTACGTGATTATGACAAGCGCAAAAAAAACGCTTCCGATATACTTTTGCACCATGAATTTTCCCACCACCGAACCTCGCTGGATCTCTGCAGCACAACTGACACTGCTACAACCTGGCACTGCCACACACAGGCTGCTGATCGATTCAGGCTCTCTGACCCGGAAGATTATCCAGCACTGCAGTGGATCGTTTTCCGTTGAGGTACTGGAACAGCAGTTTGGTCGATTGAACCACCATGAACGCCAGATTCTCAAGCTACGCAATGGAGAGACTGGCAATACCCGAGCAGTGCTACTCCATTGCAACCAGAGACCATGGGTCTTTGCCCATACTGTGATTCCGCACCATGCACTTCGACGTGGTCTGCGTCGATTGACTCAACTGGGTAACCGCTCACTGGGGGCGGTTCTGCACAGTTCCCGGGTGATGGAACGCAGCCATGTCGAGTATGCCCGCTTCCTACCGCACCATAGCCTGTTTCAACAGGCGACTGCATCACTAAAACACAAACCGGGGCAGCTCTGGGGGCGTCGCATCCTCTACCGTATTGATGGAGATCCACTGCTGGTACATGAACTATTTCTTCCGGAATTCAAACAGTAACCCATCGATAACACAACTATCACCTTGATATTCGGTGATGGTGCCGGGGGGAGATCGCAAGCAGATCGAGAAGCGGCTGGGGCGCAAACTCTAATCAATATAGGCGTAGACCCACCCTATACCACTCTCCTGTTTCAGCAATCCCAACAGTTGATCCGAGGGTACCGCTCCCCCTTCAAAGATGTTCCACAAAGAGATCCGGACACAAGAGACCACCCCGCTCTTGCGCCAGGCGATCTTGTTTGCTGATGTAACCACACCACAATGTGGACAATTCACCTCTGGTACTCTTTCACTTGCTGGAATATTCAATGAGCGATAACGCTGCTTGCATGCTTTGCAGGCTGCCTTGAGGTTACTGCCAGTCACCACTCTGCACTGCTTCTCCAATTCCAACTGCAGATAGCAGAAGGGGGTTCCATCCTCGGTTGGATCAAGCTCAACCGATGGTGAGCATCCAAGAAAAATAAAGGCATCGAAGAAGCGCTCTCCTACCCTGTAGCATCTGTTGCCATACTGCTCAGGGAGTGGTTCACCCACCATCTGCTGTGCTTGCAACTGTAGCACCAAAGGTTCCAGTGCAAGCTGCAGCAGTGGGTCTTCAGGAACAAGAATCAGGCGTTCTTCAGACTTCAACAGGGCTCTCCAGCTGCAACTCAAAAGTGAGTGGAGAGTATAACGGAAGCGGCTACCAATTCTCTCCCAACAGCTCAAAGTGGGCTTGTGGATGGATGCAGGCAGGGCAGACCTTCGGTGCCTCCTCACCCTCATGCAGATAACCACAGTTTCTACAGCGCCAGGTCACCTTTCCATTGCGCTTGAAGACATGCCCTGCCTCCAGGTTCTCAGCAAGATCCTTGTAGCGCTTTCCATGCTGTTTCTCGGCAACCGAAATCGCATCAAACGCTGCCGCAATCTCATTGAACCCCTCTTCTCTGGCAATCGCAGCAAAGGCGGGGTACATCTCCTCCCACTCCTGCTCCTCACCAGCAGCTGCCGCCTTCAGGTTCTCAAGCGTGGAACCAACCGGGCCTGCGGGGAAGGTTTCTGTGATCTCCACTTCACCACCCTCCATGAATTTGAAGAAGCGTTTGGCATGCTCCTTTTCCTGTGCAGCGGTCTCTTCAAAGATATCAGATATCTGCACCAACCCCTCCTTCCTGGCCACTCCTGCATAGTAGGTATAGCGGTTTCTCGCCTGCGATTCTCCAGCAAAAGCCTTCATCAGATTCTTCTCGGTCTCGGTACCACGAATGCTTTTTCCCATTTTCTCTTCTCCTGTCTACTGTAGCTGTTAAATCAAATCTTGCCCACCAGATCGACGCTTGGAGTCAAGGTATCATCCCCCTGCTCCCATGCCGCTGGACAGACCTCGCCATCATGCTCATGGACATATTGTGCCGCCTTTACCTTGCGTACCATATCCTTGGCAGAGCGACCAATTCCCAGGTCATGAATCTCAGCCACTTTGATGACACCATCCGGATTTGCCAGGAAGGTACCTCGCAACGCAAGGGCTTCCTCTTCAATCATCACATCAAAGCCACGAGTGATTGCACCGGTTGGATCACCAATCATCGGGAAGTTAATCTTGCCGATAGCCG
Organism: uncultured Piscirickettsiaceae bacterium; assembly: GCA_964416755.1. Classification (GTDB taxonomy): domain Bacteria; phylum Pseudomonadota; class Gammaproteobacteria; genus Thiopontia. The sequence goes on from CAYQFH010000028.1 coordinate 23,507, forward strand.
GGCTGGAGTCATGCCATGCCTTATGGACGAAATGGGTATCCGTAGAGACTGCATAGACCTCAACTCCCAGCCCTTGCAACGCTTCATAATGGTGGGCCATATCTTCCAATTCAGTAGGGCAGACAAAGGTGAAGTCCGCTGGATAGAAGAGAAAGATGGACCACTTTCCCTTTACATCATCTGTGGCAATGGTCTTGAACGTCCCGTTATGGAAGGCCTCGGCTTTGAACTCCGGAATCTCTCTGTTGATCATGGACATCTTCTTTTCTCCTGATTGTGTGAAATGGATAACGTTTTGGTTAACGTTGAAAAGAATTTTAACGGCGTGTATCCAATCATGAAATTGAATAAAATAGATCGTATCAATCTATTTTTCAGAATCATAAATCCGCCATGATTACCACCAAACAGATCATCTACGCCTTGGCTGTTGCCGAACATCTCCACTTCAAGAAGGCATCAGAAGCATGTGCAATCTCACAATCCGCACTAAGTACGGCCATCCATGAGCTGGAGAAACAGCTCCAGATCCAAATCTTCGAACGGGATAACAAACAGGTATTGATCACCCCGATCGGTAAGCAGTTCCTGCAGCGGGCACGTGAGATCAAGATCGGTCTGGATGATCTGGAACTGCTCTCACAATCACAGAACAAGCCATTAAACCACCCGATGAGTATCGGCATAATCCCGACCATCGGCCCCTATCTACTACCCAAGGTGCTGCCTGCAGTGCGCAGCCACTATCCTGATTTTCAGCTCAAGATCGTTGAGGAGCAATCCCGTACACTGGTAGAGCAGGTGCGCAGTGGCGCTATAGACTGTGCAGTGCTGGCTCTCCCCTATGCAATCGAAGGGCTACACGCCTTCACCTTCTGGGAGGAAGACTTCTATCTTATCACTCACCAGGATAGCACCATAGCTCATCGACAGGAAATCAGAGGCAAAGAGATCGACAACAACAATCTTTTACTGTTAAAAGATGGTCACTGTCTGAAGGATCACGCCCTGGCAGCCTGTCACATGCAGGCTACCGAGACCAACCACTCGCTGGAGGGGGCCAGTCTCTACACCCTGATTCAGATGGTGGCCGGTAAAATGGGCACCACTTTGGTGCCACAGATAGCGCTGACTCAACTACTCAACGAAGCATCCGAGCTTCAGGCAATCCATCTGGATGAGCCAGGTCCTCACCGCAAGATCGCCTTTATCTGCCGCCTCAATTATGCCGGAGTCCACAATATTGAAGCATTGATGACCATTTTTCGTGAACAGCTTGTGGACTGAACGATAGTGATCGATATCCTTCGAGATGTCTGTTCTGTAAGTTATTGCCACGACTTGAGCTGATTGGATTCAACACAGTTACACGCCTAAACCTAAACAGACACATGTCAACAACGCCATGCACTATAAATATTTTTTCAGCAATTTTCTCAACTCTTCATTATTGATCGGCTTGCCAATAAATCCATCACACCCTGCTTTACTAAAAGCTTCACGGTGCCTCTGCATCACATTGGCAGTCACTGCGATCACCGGTGTCTTGATCCCTTTGGCACGCAGAGCACTACAAGCCTCAATACCATCCATCTCCGGCATCTGCATATCCATCAGAATCACATCAAATGAACCGGCTGTTGCCATCTCGACAGCCTCAACACCATGATTGGCAATCGTTACCTTCAGCCCCATCTTTTCCAGAATACGCCGCTCCAGCTGCTGAAGCATCAACGTGTCTTCTGCAAGTAAAACGTGACCACTCAACTGTTCACATAACTTGGTAGCATGCCGCTCTTCTCTCTCATTTTCCTGACTGCCGGTTGCACTCTTTTTATATGGAAGAATCAATCTGAATGTAGATCCCTCTCCAACAAGACTGGAAACCTCAATCGTCCCTCCCATCATCTCCGCCAGATTCTTTGAGATATACAATCCTAAACCAGTGCCTCCAAAACGCTTTGAAATTGAGCTGTCCGCCTGTCCGAAGCGGCTGAAAAGGGTTTCCAGTATCTCAGTGGAGATCCCAATTCCGGTATCTTCCACCGTAAAGATGATCTTCTCCTCTTCCGTCTGTGTTGTAAGTGTCACGCCGCCTTCTGCGGTAAATTTAAGTGCATTACCGATTAAATTCATCAACACCTGCACAATGCGTTGGCTATCACCAATCAGTAAGAAATTCTCTTCATTCTGCTGTTTGATCTTGAAATCAAGACCAACATCCTTTGCTCGGTGTTCAAACAGACATTCCAGTTCTCGAAGCAGTTGTGCAAAATTGTACGGCGCATCATCAATCGTGAATCTACCTGCATGAATTTTTGACATATCGAGAATGTCATTCACCAGAGCCAGTTGGGACTTACCTGCACTATGAATCGACTGTAAAATATCAACAGCATCTGATTGGGTACAATCCTCCCCGCCACAGGCTCCCTCATCTAACAGGTACTCACTGTTACCAATGATTGAAGTCAATGGAGTGCGCAACTCATGGCTCATGGTTGCGAGAAATTCATCTTGTGCTTTTGCAATCTCTTTCTGGGAAACCTCAATCCTTTTGCGGCCCGAAATGTCACTAAAGGCTCCAACCATGCGCAAAGGTTTACCCTCTGCATCACGCTCAATCACCTTGCCCTGATCCCTCACCCAGATCTCCTCCCCATCACTACGAATCATCCGGTGTTCACTCGTATAGACTTCGACCTCACCTGAGAGGCAGTTCTGAAGATTCCGCATCACACGGTCTTGATCCTCAGAGTGAACCAATTCCGAAAACATCTCAACAGGATGGGAAAGATAGCCATCGCCCAGCTTCATATAATCAAGCCATTGCTGATTATGGGTCACCTGATTGTTCGGTATATTCCAGTCCCAAACTCCATCACCGATTACATCGTTGATCGCCTCAATCAAGCGGTTTTTCTCCTCCAATTGGTGAAGGAGAGTACTTTTTATTGCATTCGCCTGCTTCAGCTCTTCAATGACCGCCTTGTAGCCCTCCAGATTCAAGTAGCTCTGTGTAACATCAGTATGTGCTCCCAGCATCCTTGTGGGTGTACCCTCTGCATCACGAATAGCCACCCCTCGGCACCGTACCCATACAGTTGATCCATCCTGGTGCGTATAACGAACCACCTGATCATAAGGGTGATTTGGATCTGCACAATGCTTTTCGAAGTTATCAATTGAGATTTGAAGATCATCTGGATGGATCATCTCCTGCCATTCAGAGGCGAGGTGTTTCTTCTCTTCAGGACTATAACCAAAGAGTTCCCAGAAACGCGGGCTCATATATTCTTGCTCAGGCTGCTCCAGATCCCAGAACCAGATCCCATCTAGTGCCGCTTCCTGGAGAAAGTCAATAATTGATGAACCGCTCGCAATCAGCCCATCTAACTCCAGCTTGAGGTAATTCTCCTTCTGAGACAAACCCTCCAATACATCCTCCCTCTTCTCACAGTGACCTTGCAAAACAGATTCATCATAACACTCATTACATTACCCTATGTGACACTGTTTACACAGGAGTGTACCCTCCATCCAGCATCTCCACCTATGGCAGGAAATGGATATCACTTTGGCTGCCTTTTCCACCGAGTAAAAAACCGGAAACGTCAGCCAACTTTCTAACCAATGAAATAATTAATATAAAAACAATAGTTTATATAAAATTTCAGCCAGTTATTTCACCAACAAAATACGTACTATTACGCAT
>CAYQFH010000029.1:0-26980 GCA_964416755.1 uncultured Piscirickettsiaceae bacterium
CCGGTGTACTCGCCGCTGCGCAGGGTGACTCCGTCCGGAGTGACGTAGCCCTTCTCTTCGAGGATACGTTCGACATCGAGCATGGCGTAGATGGGTGCGCCAAGGCGGCCTACCGCATCACCGACCACAAACTCGACCGCACGCAGGTCCTTGTGGAAGATGATCGGATCGCGCTGTACCTTGACGAATTCACCCAACTCGGAGAGCGGGATGGTGCGCTGATCCATTGTCATCACCGGCAGATCGCCGAGACGGTGGAGGTGTGAACGCTTCTCCAGCGGAATGGTCATGACGATGTAGGTTGGCTCCAGAATCAGCGACTGGAAGATGGTCGCCGCCTCGAACTCGCCCATCACCATTGCCAGGTGCTGGTTGATGGTCTCTACCGAAATGCCCTGACGGGAGGCCTTCTCGCGATTGATGACAAAGCGCCAGGTCTCCATCTTGCTGCGCATCAGGTTGTCAACATCGGAGATGATGCCGGATTCGCGGAAGATCTGGGTCAGACCCTCGGCCACCTTGCGGCGTGTCTCGGCATCCGGGCCATGAACCTCGGCGACTACGGTCTGCAGTACCGGTGGGCCGGGTGGCATCTCCACTACAGTGATGGCTACTCCTTCAGCCTCGGCAATCGGTTGCAGACGGGCACGCACCTCGCTGGCAATATCATGGCTGGTGCGCTTACGGGTGGTCTTGTCAGTCAACTGCACCGCGATCTCTGCCTGCCAGGGGAATTGACGCAGGTAGTAGTGGCGCACCAGACCGTTGAAGTCAAACGGCTGGGCGGCACCGATGTAGTGCTGTGTAGCGACAATCTCCTCTACATCGGCAAACTCCTCAGCCACGCGACGGGTAAAGTTGGCGGTGGTGGGGAGTGCGGTGCCATCCGGCATATCGATCACCACGCTGAAGTTGGCCTTGTTGTCGAATGGCAGCATCTTCACGGGTACCGCAGTGTTGTAGAAGAGGTACATGGCAGCGAAGAAGCTGAGAATCAGTCCGAACAGAAAGCTCCACCCTTTGACGGGTTGTTCGATCAGTGTGGTGATAGTCTTGCGGAAGAAGACATCCAGTTTGGCATCAATCTTCTCGTCACGCGCCTCCATGGCATGCAGCTTCTCCATGCTGGGGACGATGCGCATCGCCAGCCATGGGGCAAAGATCAGTGCGGCAAACAGGGAGAGGATCATCGCCACTGAACCGAGTGCCGGGATCGGCTCCATATAGGGGCCCATCATTCCGGAAACGAAGCCCATTGGAATCAGTGCTGCGACCACGGTATAGGTGGCGAGTACCGTGGGGTTGCCCACCTCACGCACCGCATCGACGGCGGTTTTGGTATCCATCGATCCGGCCATCAGCCAGCGACGGTAGATGTTCTCCACGATTACGATGGCGTTATCGACCAGGAAACCGATGGAGAAGATCAGTGCAAACAGGCTCACACGGTCGATGGTGTAGCCCATCAGCATCGACACAAAGACGGTGCCGACCAGTACCACCGGAATGGTCAGCAGCACTACAATTGAGGGCTTGATACCGAGACTGAGCCAGACCAGGAAGGTGACTGCGCCGGTGGCGATAAAGAGTTTGAACAGCAGGTCGTTGACCTTGGTGTTGGCGCTCTCGCCATAGTTTCGGGTCACCTCTACGTGGACGTTGTCGGGGATCAGATACCCCTTGAGGTTGTTCTCCACCTCATCCAGGATACTGTTGACCACCGATACGCCGTTGGCTCCGCGCTGTTTGGCCAGGGCAATGGTGACTGCCGCCGCATTCTCGGTCTTCAGCTCGCCGGAGTAGGCGGGGCCGGTAGAGAAGGTGACCATCTGCTTGGTCTCCTGAGGTCCCTCGACTACCTTGGCGACATCACGCAGATAGACCGGCGCGCCACGGTGTTGTCCGACCACCAACTGCTCCACTTGCTCCACCTTGGAGAGGAAGCCGCCAGACTCGACGAAGAAGAAGTTGTTGTTCAGCTCCACGGTTCCAACCGTGTGACCGGTATTGGCGCTCTGGATGGCGTGGACAAGCTGACCGGGGCTGACCCCGAAACCGGCCAGACGCTCCGGCAGAATCTCCACTCGCACCTGACGACTGCGGCCGCCAGTGACAAAGCCGACGCCGGTCTGTGGCAGTTGCTTCAGGTGTTGCAGTACGCTGACACCGAGGGTGCGCAGATACTCATCATCCACCTCTTCCGACCAGAGTGTGAGGGTGACGGAGGGGACATCATCCACCTCTTTCGGTTTCACCTGTGGTGGTTTGATCCCCTTTGGTAGCAGATCGAGGTTTGACTGAATCTTGCTGTGGGTCTGTACAATCGATGGCCCCATCGGCTCACCCACTTCGAACTGCAAGGTAATGATGCCGTACTCGCGGTCACTGGCAGAGTAGATATGCTTCAGACCGGGGATCTCGCTCAGTACCCGCTCGAAGGGATCGATCACCTGATTGGCCATCTCACCGGAGGAGAGGCCGGGTGCAGGGAAGAAGATGTCGATCATCGGCACTGAGATCTGTGGATCCTCCTGCCGCGGGGTCGCAATCAGCCCCCAGATGCCAACTGCCATCATCGCAATGAAGAGCAGCGGCGAGAGCGGCGAATGGATGAAGGAGTCGGCCAGTCGCCCGGCAAAGCCGAGTTCAGCCTCCTCATGGGTTGCTTTCTGCATGACCTGCTCGGGCATGTCCTGAAAGTGGGGCTTCTCCACAGGCAGGTTGGAATCTTGTGGACGCTCCTCCGCGTCGCCAGTCTTGTTCTCGTCAGTCATAATTTTTTTGTAATTCTAGAGATGTATAACCCGGCAGCCGCCTTTCAATGAAAGACGGCTGTGGTAAATATTATCGAGTGGAGGTAGTGGTCGAGGTTGGGGTTGCCAGTACCCGCTCTCCGGCATGAACCCCGGAGAGTACGCTGGCCCAGCCGTTGTCGGCGGTATCTCCGATGCGCACCAGGCGCATCTCCAGACTGCCATTCTCCCGCTGCACAAACAGTGCAGGCAGGCTGCCACGCCAGACGATGGCGGAGCGGGGTACGGTGACCAGCTCGTTATAGTCTGAGCCAGGATCAGGAATGATTACCTCGGTGTACATGCCGGGTGCGGCAGGTGCATTGGCAGGGAGATCAAATTTGACAGTGACTGTGTGCCCCATCATATCAGCCATCGGGAAGATGCGGGCTACGGTGATTGGGATAATCTGATTGTTCTGATCCAGACGGGCACTCAGTTGCATCCCCTTGTGCAGGCCGCGTACCAGACGGGCCGGTACCTCTGCGCGAATCTGCAGCTGGCTGGTGTCTCCAAACAGGAACAGTGGAACACCGGGTTGTGCGGGTTGGCCTACCTCGACCATCTTGCGTAGGATAACGCCGTCAAACGGAGCAATGATGGTGGCCTGTTCAATATTCTCATCCAACTCGCGGATACCGGCGAGCGCCTGATTGTAGGCGTTGTTGGCGGTCTCCACCTGAATATTCATGCCGTAGAGGTTGGTCTGTCGTTGGGTTGTAGAGTCTCCTCGGCCACTCAGATTACGCATCGGATTGGAGAACATCGTCATCATGCTGGGTACGCCGCCCATCATTGCGTTGGATTGGGCGTTGGGATTCTCGATCTCGTTGCGCAGTTGCATCTGTGCGTTGCGGATACCGGCCTCTGCACTGGCCAGCTGTGCCTCGGCCTGTTCACGCTTGGCCATCATTGCATCCACGTCCTGACTGGCAAGCCGATCCCCCTTTTTGAATTGGTCTCCCTCTTCGCCTGCGAGGAAGAGGACGTCTCCAGGCATTTTGGCGACCAGATTGACCTCACGATGCGGGATGATGGTGCCGCCCAGTGAGACGGTAGCGCCAACCCGACTGCTCTTGGCGGTGACAAACTCCCCGGAGAGCTGCTCATTGGCACTGACAAAGCTCGCCGTTGAGAGTAGAAGAATGGATGCAATTACTCGATTTACAACTGTTTTTTTCATGTCCCAGATCCCAATCCGAAAATTCGAAGAGATCTGATTGTATTCTTGCGAATACTTGAGTGTCAATTGGAATGAAGTGATAACTGCAGATCAAGTGTGGAAATTTACCCCTTACTCTCCATGAAAATCTTCTCACCGAGACTCACACACCCCAGTGGAATGACGAACAGGGTGAGGATGGTGGAGACAAAGACACCAAATAGCAGGGAGATCGCCATCCCCTGGAAGATGGGGTCGGTGATGATGACCGAGGCTCCGAGTACCAGGGCCAGTGCAGTAATCAGGATGGGGCGGGTACGTGCCTTGACCGCCATGATGACAGACTCTATCAGGTTTTCGCCTCGATGAATCTGATGGATGGTGAAGTCCACCAACAGGATGGAGTTGCGCACAATGATGCCTGCCAGTGCAATCCAGCCAATCATTGAGGTGGCGGTGAAGTCAGCGCCCAGCATCCAGTGGCCGGGGACAATTCCCAGCAGCGTGAGCGGAATTGGGGCCATGATGACGGCAGGGATGAGAAAGTTGCCAAACTGCCATACCACCAGCATGTAGATGGCGATCAGTGCCACCATGAAGGCGGTGCCAAGATCGCGGAAGGTCTCGAAGGTGACCGTCCACTCTCCGCTCCATTCGAAGGCGGAGTGGCGATCACTCTCCGGGGCGGCCGTATAGTGCGCCTCCAGAGCGACGCCGTCCGGACTTCGATAGTTCTTGAGACGCTCTTCAATATCGAGCATCGCGTAGATCGGGGCGGCATAGAGCCCGGTGGTATCACCGAGTACAAACTCAACCGGGCGCAGATCCTTGTGGAAGACCATCTGCTGACGAGGCTTCTGTTCAAAGTGTCCCAGTTCGGAGAGCGGGATGGTGCGCCCGTCCATGGTAGAGATTGGCATATTGTTAAGGCTGGAGAGGTTGGCGCGCTTCTCCAGTGGCACCAGCAGGGTAATCCAGGTGGGCTCCTGTACGCCGGGTTGCTTCAGGTCGATCACCTTGAAGCCCCCCATCGCCATCGCCAGATGCTGGTTTATGGTGACCACCGAGACTCCTTGACGTGCCGCCTTCTCGATATCGACCTTGAAGTTCCAGTACTGGTCCGGGGCGCGGATGAAGTTATCGACATCGGTTACCAGGTCAGACTCCTTGAAGCGCTGTGTCATCTCCTGGGCCACTCGGCGACGGGTCTCTGTATCCGGGCCATGGATCTCGGCCACCAGCGTCTGCAGCACCGGCGGGCCGGGCGGCATCTCCACGATGGTCACCGTGGCTCCCGCCTGTTCAGCAATCGGGGCCAGTTGTGTCCGAATGGAGGAGGCGATCTCGTGGCTGCTGCGTTCACGCTTGTTTTTGTCCAGCAGCTGGATGGCGATATCGGCGTTCCAGGGCATCTTGCGCATGTAGTAGTGGCGTACCAGTCCATTGAAGTCGAATGGTTGAGCAGTGCCGATATAGCTCTGCATCGAGCGAATTTCCGCTACGTGCTGCAGCTGTTGGGTCAGCTGGCGGGTGAAGTTAGCGGTCTCGGGCAGTGCGCTTCCTTCTGGCAGATCGATTACCACGCTCAGTGTTGGTTTGTTATCGAAAGGGAGCATTTTTACGGTGACTGTTTTGTTATAGAACATCCACATCGACAGTGCAAAGCTGAACAACAGGATAAACAGGAAACCGAAGCTGAGCAGGCGGTTGGTCATCAGGGCGCAGAGGGCACGATGGAAGAAGCTGTCGAGGCTCGCATCCAGCTTTTTCTCGCGCGCCTCCATTTTCTGCAACTGCTCCATTGGTGGGCGCATCCGTACTGAGAGCCAGGGGACAAAGATCAAGGCAGAGAGCAGAGAGAGTAGCATGGCAACGGAACCCAACACCGGGATCGGCTCCATGTACGGCCCCATCATGCCGCGTACAAAACCCATCGGCACCAGTGCGGCGACCACGGTATAGGTGGCGAGAATAGTGGGATTCCCGACCTCGCGCACTGCATCGACGGCAATCGCAGTCGACATCTTCTCTGCTCGCAGCCAGCGGCGGTAGATGTTCTCCACCACAACAATGGCATCATCGACCAGGATACCGATGGCAAAGATCAGGGCAAAGAGGCTGACACGATCAATGGTATAGCCCAGAATCATGGCGATAAAGACGGTGGTGACCAGAATGACCGGGATGGTTACCAGTACCACGATGGAGGGGGTGAAGCCCAGGCTGAGCCAGACCAGCAGGGTCACTGCAGCGGTGGCGATCAGCAGTTTGAAGAGCAGACCATTGACCTTGTCATTGGCAGTCTTGCCGTAGTCCCGACTCACCGTCACCTCGACATTGTCCGGAATCTTGTACCCCTTGAGGCGTTCCAGTTCAGCCAGGATATTGTTGACCACCTCGACACCATTGGTGTTGGGCTGTTTGGCCAGAGCGATGGTAACGGCGGCGGCATCCTCAATCTCTCGCTGTGTTGGCTCAGGGTGTGCCGGGCCGTTGCTATGGAGTACCATCTCTCTGGTCTCTTCCGGCCCTTCAACCACACGGGCGATATCACGGATGTAGACCGGGCTCCCCTGATGTTGACCGACCACCAGATTTTCCACATCGGAGGGGCTCTGCAGGAAGCCACCAGATTTGATGAAGCTGTAACGACTATTCCGTTCGATTGAGCCGACTGTCATGCTGCTGTTGAACCCCTGCAGAGTCATCGCAATCTGGCCAAGACTGATGCCGAATCCCTCCAGTCGTACCGGCTCCACCTCTACACGGATCTGGCGTTGGCGGCCCCCAACCACAAAACCGGTGCCGGTCATTGGTAGCTGTTTGAAGTGCTGTAGAAGATCGACCGCGAGGGTGCGCAGCAGTTCATCATCGACCTGCTGTGACCAGAGTGTGAGGGTGACAACCGGCACATCATCAACTGCCTTTGGTTTCACGCTGGGGGTATTCACGCCTGGTGGCAGCAGTTCGAGGTTGGAGGCAATCTTGCTGTGTACCTCGACCAATGAGCGGTTCATCGGTTCTCCAACCTCGAACTCCATGGTGATCAGCCCATGGTCATAGTCGCTCATGGAGTAGATGTGTTTGAGATTGGGGATTTCGCTCAGTACCCGCTCAAAGGGCTCAATGGTGAGTGCGGAGACCTCTTCCGGGGTGGCACCGGGGTGTTGGAACAGGATGTCGATCATCGGTACCGAGATCTGCGGATCCTCCTGGCGTGGTGTGCTGAAGAGTCCGTAGATACCGATGGCCAGCATCAGGAAGAAGAAGAGTGGAGAGAGTGGTGAGTGGATAAAGGTGTTGGCCACCTTGCCGGCGAGTCCAAGCTGCTGTTCATCCAGCTGTTCTTCGTTGAAGTGGTTCTCATCTGACTGCTTGTGGTGAATTCGTCTGCTGCAAGCGGCTTTTGCCTGCAGGTAAGAGAATTTGAAGAAGCTGTGGTCAGACATGGAAAAAATAACTATGAGTAATTAATAACTCGCTATAGTGTATGAATTACTGACCAATGGTCAAGCTGAGCAGTTTTTGACTGCTGCAGTCAAAAACTGCTCAGACGTTGTTCGGCTGCATGCCAGTGGAAAAAGTGGTCTTGAATCCTTTGCGGAGCTGCTGGTCCCGCAGTGCAAAGAGTGCCTCTTCTGCATCCTCCCGGCACTCGTAGTGGATCTTTTTCAGGCTGGTGCTGCGGCTCCCCTGAGTGCCCGACTCCCGAATCAACGTCCAGCCATCGATCATATCTTCCTGGATCTGAATCTGGAAGAAGCGGGGGGCATGCCCCTCAATCGGCGGTGTCTGCATATAGATGCGCATGGTTGGTTACAAAATAGGGGGATTTTTGCTCTGTTGCGATAAGGAGGAACCACGTAACCTTATTCGGGTTACGTGGTTTTTTCAAATGGTATCCACATCGGGCTCAAGAGCTGGGGGGAGACTCAAGGAAGCGGAGGATCTGTTGTTGATCCTGATCTACGGTATGCATCACCTCGGCAACAATGCCGCCCATCATCTGTCCAACACGCCCTGCCTTCATGCTGGATACATAGGTTTTGCCATCCTCTTTGGTGTAGACGGCAACAGCACAGGGCATCATCAGCGCAGCATAGCGCCCCTCCGTATTGGAGAGAATTTTGCTGGCGTGATGAGGGTTGCAGAGTTCAACGATGCGAACCGTTGCAGGAATGGCAAGACCGCCATGCTTCTGAATGGAGCGGTTCATGTTTTTCACTGCAGGTGTAACCCAGCCAATTGCTGCCGCATTATTGCGGATGGTTTCAATAGTCTGCTCAACGCCATAAGGGCTTACGCGTTCATCGATCATCATTGGTTTGAACGAACAGCCTGAGAGTAGCATCAGGGCAGCCAGAGCGATAATCCATGTTGTGTTGACGCTTTTCATGGTTTTTCTCCTGATGACAGTTGTGAAATGGATGGGGTATCCATCTCTTGACATATAGTATATTAACGAATGCTTATTTATCAAGAGAGATACTCTCTATAAAGTAGATGGAGGTCAAATGGTCAGAGAGAGCGGATTTTTACGATGCCAAAGCAGGATGTGTTTGAAGGCATCCGGGTCTTTGGTTTGGGTGATCTCACCGGGGCGAGGAAAGTGGAGATCCAGCAGGCGAGAGAGCCAGAAACGCAGTGCTGCTGCACGCAGTATGGCAGGCCAGGCTTTGATCTCCGGCTCACTGAAGGGGCGCTGTTGCCGGTATGCAGTGAGCAATGCAACGTAACGTTGCTGGTTGACGGCTCCCTTTTCAGTGGTGCACCAGTCATTTACGGTGACTGCAACGTCATAGAGCAGTGCATCGTTACAGGCGTAGTAGAAGTCGATGATTCCGGTCAGGTGTTCGTCGATAAACAGAGCATTATCGCGGAAAAGATCTGCGTGGATGACCCCTTGTGGCAGGGCAGTGCGTGGGGTTGCAGATTGAAATTTCAACTCGTCGTTTAGAATTTGCTGTTCTTCGTGATCCAGTTTGGTAATCAGTTGAGTGATCGACTCTTTGCACCAATCGATACCGCGCGGGTTGTTGCGTTGTCCACTGAAGTTGTGGGCCATCGCATGCATACGCCCGAGAGCCTGCCCAATCTCTGCACACTGGATGGTGTTGGGGTGGTCGACCCCCCCCCCACTGAGACGCTGGACCAGTGCAGCAGGCTTCTCCTTGAGGCGGCGTAGATAGTCACCTTCCCGGTCCGCAATCGGGTGGGCACTGGGAACCTCATGCTCTGCCAGAAAGGCCATGATATCGAGGAAGTAGGGCAGTTCTTCCCACACCAATTGTTCAAAGATCGTGAGGACAAATTCCCCCTCACTGGTGCTAACGAAGTAGTTGGTGTTTTCGATGCCGGCCAGAATCCCCTCAAAGGATTTCAGCGTGCCGACACGGTAGTGGCTGAGGAAGGTGTTCAACTCCTCCTCAGTGATGGTGGTGTAGACAGACATTACAATGCGAAGAGTGTCTTAACGCGGTGTATCGGATTTCCAGTCAAACAGCTTCCACTGCGGGGTCAGCATGTCGGGGTGAAGATCATCCTGGCGCGGCTCAAGGTAGGCCCGTCCACTCTGTGTACCCAGTGAATACCCCATCTTGCGTTGCGAAGAGGGGATGGCGGGGGTGCGATTCAACTCCTCTTTCAGAGAGCGTTTTTGTGGCAGTTCCGGTGCCGGAATGGCCATCATTGCGGGCGGCATCGGCGCTTCAACCTGAGGTTGAGCCAGGGCAATGGGGGAAATCAACAGTAGAGGTAGTAGTGCGCGTTTCATCAGTCTGATTCCGAAATAGATCTCTCTTCCTGATAAGATAATACGATAATTCTCTGAAAACTTCTCCCAATTCTCCTAAATGACAATGATGCAAACTCCAAAACTGATTCTGGTGGATGGCTCCTCCTACCTGTTCCGTGCCTTCCATGCAATGCCGCCACTGACCAACTCCACAGGGCAGCCCACCGGGGCGGTCTACGGGGTGGTCAATATGTTGAAGAGTCTGTTGGAGGCGTACGCACCCGAGCAGGTGGCAATGGTCTTTGATGCCAAGGGCAAGACCTTCCGCAACGACCTCTATCCGGAGTACAAGGCTAACCGCCCGCCGATGCCGGAGGATCTGCGCAGCCAGATTTCCCCGCTGCATCAGATTGTCGAGGCGATGGGGATTCCGATGATCGTTCATGAGGGGGTGGAGGCGGATGATGTAATCGGTACCCTGGCGCAGCAGGCGAGCGAGCAGGAGATTCCGGTGCTGATCTCCACCGGTGACAAGGATATGGCACAGCTGGTCAACGGCCAGGTGACGCTGATCAACACCATGAACAACGCCATCATGGGGCCGGAGGGGGTGGAGGAGAAGTTCGGAGTGAAGCCGGAACAGATCATCGACTATCTGACACTGGTGGGGGACACCTCCGACAATGTCCCCGGTGTGCCCAAGGTGGGGCCGAAGACGGCAGTGAAGTGGCTCGACAAGTTTGGCACGCTCGATGAGATCATCGCCCGTGCCGACGAGGTCGGGGGCAAGGTGGGGGAGAATCTGCGCAATACCCTGGAGCAGCTGCCGCTCTCCAAGGATCTGGTCACGATCCGTTGTGATGTGGAGCTGGAGCAGAATGTGGGCGCACTACAGCCGACCGAGCCGGACTGGGCCAAACTGCAGCAGCTCTACCAGCAGATGGAGTTCAAGCGTTGGCTCTCCGAGCTGTTGGGAGAGGAGTCGGAGTCGGAAGAGCAGGCTGCCGATGCACTGCAGACACTGGAGGTGGACACGATCTTTACCCAGGAACAGCTGGATGGGTGGATTACCGATTTGCAGCAGTCGGAACTGTTTGCGATTGATACCGAAACCACCAGCCTGCGGGCGATGGAGGCGGAGTTGGTGGGAATCTCCTTTGCCATCCATGCCGGAAAGGCGGCCTATCTGCCTTTGGCCCACACCGATCTGGAGGCGCCGCCACAACTCAATCGCGAGGCAGCACTGGAGCAGTTGCGCCCGCTACTGGAGAATCCCGAGCAGAAGAAGGTGGGGCAGAATCTAAAATATGACGCCACCATCTTTGCCAACCATGGGATCACACTGCGTGGGATTGAGTATGACACCATGCTGGAGTCCTATGTCATCGACAGCACCGCCACCCGTCACGATATGGATTCGCTGGCGCTGAAATATCTGGGCCATAAGAACATCAGTTATGAAGAGGTGGCGGGCAAGGGCAAGAAGCAGCTCCGCTTTGATGAGGTGCCGATCAATCAGGCGGCTCCCTATGCGGCCGAGGATGCCGAGGTGACCTTGAGGCTACACCAGACCCTCTGGCCCCGTCTACTGGAGGAGCCGGAGCGGGAACAGCTCTTGCGTGATGTGGAGATGCCGCTGCTGGAGGTGCTGGGGCGGATCGAGCGTAACGGGGTCAAAGTCGATGTGGGGATGCTGCAGCAGCAGAGCCAGGAGCTGGCGAGCAAGATTGAAATCATTGAAAAATCCGCCTTTGAAGAGGCGGGTGATCCATTCAACCTCTCTTCTCCCAAGCAGATTCAGGAGATTCTCTACGGTAAACTCGAATTGCCGGTATTGAAAAAGACCCCGAAGGGACAGCCATCCACCGCTGAGCCGGTACTGCAGGAGTTGGCACAGGACTATCGTCTGCCACAGCTGATTCTCGAGCACCGCAGTATGAGCAAGCTCAAGTCGACCTACACCGACAAGCTGCCGCAGGAGATCAATCCGCGCACCGGGCGCATCCACACCTCCTATCATCAGGCGGTGGCAGTCACCGGTCGCCTCTCCTCCTCCGATCCCAACCTGCAGAATATCCCGATCCGCAGCGAGGAGGGGCGGCGCATTCGTCAGGCCTTTATCGCTGAGCCGGGCCAACTACTGTTGGCGGCCGACTACTCACAGATTGAGCTGCGCATCATGGCCCACCTTTCGGGCGATGAGGGGTTGCTGCAGGCGTTTCGCAGTGGGGGCGATGTCCACCGCGCCACTGCGGCTGAGGTCTTCGAGCTGGAGCCGGAGGCAGTTACCACCGAGCAGCGCCGTAGTGCCAAGGCGATCAATTTCGGGCTGATCTATGGCATGTCCGCCTTTGGGTTGGCCAAGCAGCTCAACACCACCCGTAACGTGGCACAGACCTATGTGGATCTCTACTTTAAACGCTATCCCGGTGTGAAGCGCTATATGGAGGAGACCCAGGAGCAGGCGCGACAGCAGGGCTATGTCGAGACGCTGTTTGGTAGAAGGCTCTACCTGCCGGAGATCAACTCCCGCAATGGGCAGCGTCGGCAGTATGCCGAGCGTACCGCAATCAATGCACCGATGCAGGGAACTGCCGCCGACATCATCAAGCGGGCGATGATTACGGTAGATCGGGAACTGGCTGCCAGTGAACTCGATGCGATGATGATCATGCAGGTGCATGATGAGCTGGTGTTTGAGGTGGCGGAATCTGATCTGGAATCGTTGGCTACTCTGGTCAAGGAGCAGATGGAGGCTGCTGCAACACTCGATGTACCGTTGATTGTGGATGTGGGGACGGGCACTAACTGGGATGATGCCCATTAAAGGCATATTGCATTGATCCCCTCCAAAGCGACCTGGCTTGACCTCGGTCGCGAGATCTATCTTGTCAGCTGGACACTGTTCAAGCTGATGATCCCGGTACTGATTGTGGTCAAATTGCTGCAGGAGTTGGGAGCAATTGCCTGGATCAGTGGTTTGTTGGAGCCGGTGATGAGCTGGGTCGGACTACCGGAATCGATGGGGTTGGTCTGGGCCACTACGCTACTGGTCAATATCTATGGGGGGATGCTGATATTCTTCCAGCTGGCTCCACAGGAGTCGCTCACCGTGGCACAGGTGACCGTGTTGGGGGTGTTGATGCTGATGGCACACGGATTGCCGATTGAGCTGCGTATTGTGCAGGTGGCTGGAGTGCGATTGGGAGTAGCGCTATTGATTCGATTGGGCGGGGCGCTGTTGCTGGCGTTGATTGTGTACCACCTCTACAAATGGGTTGGGTGGATGCAGCAGCCGGTAGAGCTGGCGTGGCATCCTCCGGCGATTGACCACTCCCTCTCGGCCTGGGTGGTCGGACAGTTGGAGGCGCTGGTGATGGTGCAGTTGATCATTATCGCAATGCTCTCTCTGCTCCGTTTTTTACGCTATATTCATGTGGAACGGTTGATGATCTGGCTGCTGCAGCCGCTGTTGCGGGTGTTGGGAATAGGGCCACAGGCGACTTCGTTAACCATTATCGGTATCACGCTGGGGCTCTCATTCGGTGGTGGCCTGTTGATCCGGGAGGCGCAGCAGGGACATATCAACAGACGGGATATCTTCTCTGCACTGGCCCTGTTGGGGTTGCTGCACAGTCTGATTGAGGACACCTTGCTGATTCTGTTGATGGGAGCGGATCTCACAGCCATTTTGTGGATAAGAATACTGTTTTCCTTTCTGGTGGTGGCCGTTCTGTCCCGCTGGATGAACAGCAGGAGTGAAGTATTTCGTCAGCGCTATCTGATCCATACGGCCATCAATGCTGAAAAAAGTGGGAACTAACCGGGGGTGCTGCTGTCTTACCGGGTAACTGTATGGTTGTGACAGTACAGCTGCCCTGCTCAGGACTCTCCTCCCTAGCCTGAGTGGGGTTTTTATTGAGAGTTTGTTCCCAACCAATGGACGATCTTCTGCTGTGCTTCATCGACGCCATCTCCCTTGGTCGAGGAGAAAATCTGTGCAGTAATCTCAGGGAATTCCGTCTTCAGCACCTTTTGTACCTTGTGTAATGTAGCCATTGCTGCACCCCGTTTCAATTTGTCCGCCTTGGTCAGAAGGATATGGATTGGCAGATCGATATAGTAGCTCCACTCCACCATCTGGCGATCGTTGTCGGTCATTGGATGACGAATATCCATCAGGATAATCAATCCTTTGAGTGCCTCTCTGCGCTGCAGATACTCTCCCAGATTCTTCTCCCACTCCTGTCGTACCTTGACTGGCACCTTGGCGAAGCCGTAGCCGGGCAGATCGACCAGATAGTGTTGTTCATCCAGTGCGAAGTAGTTGATCAGTTGGGTGCGCCCCGGGGTCTTGCTGGTGCGTGCCAGGCTCTTGATTCCAGTTAATCGATTGAGCGCACTGGATTTTCCGGCATTGGAACGGCCTGCAAAGGCGACCTCTGCAATACTCTCTTTAGGGCAGCGGGAGAGTTTGGGGGCACTGGTAGTAAAGGTGGCCTGATTGAGATTCATGCTGGCATTATACGGTGCTCAATTCGTGGTACAACGTCTACGATCCATGCGGGTAACTTGCAGTTGCAGCAATTACGAATATAATTGCCAATCTTCTATAACTTGTGCGGATACTCTTTGCACACTCAATGTGGGGTTGAGCCCACGCATAGAAAATAAGGAACAGACAATGAAGAAGGTCGTTTGGACAAACACAGTGGCTGTAGCGCTTGCGCTGGCCGTTTCCGGTGCAGCCGTTGCTGCAGGTGATGTGAATGCAGGCAAGGCAAAAGCGGCTGTCTGTGGTGCTTGCCATGGCATGAATGGTGAGGGCAACCCGGCATTCCCGGATCCGATGAATCCAGGCAAGACCAAAGCTGTACCTTCTCTGGCAGGGCAGAATGCGGGCTATATGGTGAAGCAACTTCAAGATTTCAAGTCCGGTGCACGTAAAGATGCACTGATGACGGGCCAGGCACTGGGGCTGAGTGATGCCGATATGGTCAATTTAGGTGCTTACTACATAACGGTTGCAGGCAAGGCAGGTAGTGCGGGCGATGCAGAACTGATTGCCAAGGGTAAAGCCCTCTATCAGGGCGGTGATATGGCGCGTGGGATCAGTGCCTGTATGGCGTGTCATGGTCCGGATGCAGCCGGTAACGATCTCGCCAAGTGGCCTGCGCTAAGCGGTCAGCTGGGTGACTATACGGTTGCACAACTGCACGCCTTCCGTGATGGTTCTCGTGACAATGACCCCAACAAGATGATGCGTGATGTGGCCAGCGTACTGAATGATGGTGATATCGCAGCAATTACCGCCTATCTCAACTCACTGGGTGCGCCTGTAGCGAAATCTGTTCCAGCTGCTCCAGTGGCAGCGGCGGCACCTGCTGCGGCTCCAGAGCCTGCAGCCACTGAATCAGCCAAGGAGACGGCAGCTGCTTCTGCACCCGCTGCGGGTGGTGCTGATGGTGCAGCGCTGTTCCAGGGTAGCTGTTTTGCTTGTCACGGCCCTGCGGCTCCAGCACTGCAGGCACCGCAGTCTGGCATGAAGGCCGACTGGGAGCCTCGCCTGCAGAAGACGGGTGGTGTTGATGGTCTGACCCAGAGTGCGATTGCCGGTGTGGCCGGTACAGCGATGGCACCACGTGGCGGTTCCGCTCTGAGTGATGCGGAGATGAAAGCTGCTGTCGAGTATATGCTGTCACAGTCTGGCTTGTAATCTACACGTTATCAATAAGAAAAGGCCGCACCTGGTGCGGCCTTTTTTGTGGATGAGGGGTAGGGAACCGGATAAGATTACGGCTGTCGAATGGCGCTGTTGAATAACAAAAATGAGGATGTAATGTGATGAGAAAGGGATGGATAGCTGCAGCTGCAGTGGTGGCAAGTCTGGTGGCAGGCGTAGTGACCGCTGCGGAAGATTTCATGGAAGGAGTGGAGTACACACGAATCAGCAAGCCACTGCGTACCGTTGAGGAGCCAGGCAAGGTCGAGGTGCGAGAGTATTTCTGGTATGGCTGTCCACACTGTTTCCAGCTTGAGCCAGTGATGCACGAATGGTTGGCCAGGAATCCGAAAGGGGTCAATTTCCAGATGCAGCCTGCAATTCTCGGGGCGAGTTGGGCTCCAGCGGCACAAGCCTTCTACACCGCTGCACTGCTGGGTGTACTTGACAAGATTCATCCGGCTCTGTTCAACGGCATTCATTTGGAGGGGGATCGCAATCTGGCCAAGGATGAGATGGCGATTGAGGCACTGTTCGAGAAGATGGGGGTCGATTCCGAAGCCTTCCGCAAGATCTGGAACTCGTTCGGTGTACAGTCACGGGTCAAGCAGGCCTATCGCATGACTCGTCAATCCGGTATTCAGGGTGTTCCCGCAGTGGTGGTTGCCGGAAAATATCTGACGGATGCCGGCTCCGCAGGGGGCACCAAGGAGATGTTCAAGGTGATTGAGTTTCTGGTGGCCAGGGAGTTGGCTGCGACACAGTGATCTCTCTGGTTCAACAGCAGCTGCTACAGCGGCTGGCTGATGGTGAGCTGCATAGTGGAACGGCATTGGGGGAATATCTCGGCATCAGTCGTGCTGCAGTGTGGAAGCAGGTGCAGGTACTGCAAGAGGCCGGGATTGAGATTGTCTCCGAAAAACGGCAGGGGTACGCACTGCCGGCTGCGGTTGAACTGCTGAACACGGCGGTAATTCACTCCGGTCTGGATGCTGGGGTTGCTTCCCGTCTTGACTCTATTGATATGCTTTGGAGTTGTGATTCCAGCAATAGCGAGTTGTTGCGACAACTGCGTAGTGGGGATGCTGCGTCCGGTGTGGTGTTGCTGACGGAGCATCAGTCCGGAGGGCGGGGGCGTCGGGGCAAACAGTGGGTCTCTCCATTTGGTGGAAGTCTCTATCTCTCTCTGTTGTGGCGTTTTTCGGGCGGGCTGATGGCGCTCAGTGGGCTTGGGATTGTGGTTGGAATTGCAATGGCACAGGCGGCGAAGGCGCTGGGGTTGGAGGGGGCAATGTTGAAATGGCCCAACGACCTCCATTACCGAGACAAGAAGCTGGGTGGTGTGCTGATCGAGCTGGAGGGGGAGAGTGATGGTCCAACCGATGTGGTGATTGGTGTGGGGTTGAATGTCATGCTCACCGACCAGTCGCAGCAGATCGATCAGCCCTGGACCGCACTCAATCAACATTTTGATTCTTCTCCGTCGCGTAATCAACTGGCAGCAACTCTGCTGAATCGATTGATCCCGCTGCTGGATCGTTTTGAACAGGGGGGGCTTGAGGTATTAATGCCGGAGTGGGAGAGATTGGATCGGGTGCGGGATCGCCCAGTTGTGATTCATCAGGAGGGTAGTGCGATTCATGGTGTTGCACGTGGAATTGATGCCAGTGGAGCACTCAAGGTGGAGTCCAATGGTGTAATCCAGCGTCACTTCAGTGGGGATGTCTCGTTGCGCCTCGATTCAAATCTCCCGGTATGAACTGTCTGTTGATCGATTCCGGGAACAGCCGGATCAAGTGGGGGTGGGGGAGTGATTATGGTGCTGAAGCGGTGTGTGCTGTTGAGCGGGACAATATTGGACAGATTCCCGCGTTGTGGAGCGTTTTACCTGCTCCAGCCCATATCTGGATGACCAACAGCGCCGGGGAAGAGCGGTTGCAGTGGTTGCAACAACAGTTCTTTGAATTGTGGGGAAGGCGAGCCGAGTTGGCAGTTACTGGAAGGCGCTGGGAAGGGTTGACCAATGGCTATCGCAATCCGCAACAGCTGGGAGTGGATCGTTGGTTGGGGATGGTGGCTGCCTGGAGGCGGATGAAGTCATCCTTCTGTCTGATCGATTGTGGTACCGCAGTCACGATTGACTTTGTTGATGCAACGGGCCAGCACCAGGGAGGTAACATTCTCCCCGGACTGGGGGCTACCATGGAGCAGTTGCTGCAGCGGGCCCCACATTTGAGGATGGGCTATCTGGAACGGAAAGGGATTCTGCTTGGCAGGAGCACGGCAGAGGCGCTGATATCTGCAGAAAATGGAGCTCAAGAGGTGATCAACAGTGTGTTGATGAAAGTGCAGCAACATTTTGGGGAGGCGGTATTGGTAGTCACTGGCGGGGATGCTGACAGATTGCAGCTTGAGTACCCTTTTCAACAGCTTGATGGGTTGGTTCTGGAGGGACTGTTTCAGCTTTTCAGGGATAAAACGGTTGGTTTTTCAACGGACTAATCTTTCTATGGTTCAATCTTTGCAGTGGATGATCGACAGGTGGAGAGCGCCAGTTTTCCGTTACAGATCAATCAGAGCAGGAGAGTGTGGGTGGTTCGAGTATTGAAGATTATAGGGGTGTTGACCGTGCCATTGATGTTGACGGGATGTTTTGTTGGTGAAACAGCTGCACTGGTTGTACAGACCCCGTTCGAGGTGGCCGATGTGGTTATTCCCGGTGATGCCGTCAGCACTATGGGAGAGGGCGCCGCCTGGGTAACGGATGCAGTAATCCCCTTTTAATTTGTTATAGCGTGTGAGTTCAGTGTACAAGGTTATTCTCATCAACCAGCTACAAGCCGGGTTTGTTCTTGAAGAGGCCAAAAGAGAGCTCTCCGAGAGAGTGAAGTTGACTGAGTCACAGCTGGAGAAGATTCTCTCTTTCCCCGATTATGCTGTTTTGAGAACGGAGAAACGGGATCTTGCGACTCGTGTGGTCAGCATGATCCACAACTGCGGATTCAGTGCAGAGATTATTTCAGACAGTGAAGTTTTCACTTCGAACCAGTCGGTTCATGTTGAGAAAAATGCTGGCTGGATTGGCACAGAGTGGTTGCATCGCTCGGTATCAGTCAGATCGGGGAAAATTGGTGGGGTCCAGTCTCTTGTAGTGCTCTCACTTTTGCTTTCTGCCCTGTTGATCGCCTTGATGATGACAGGCAAGCCCACTCTGGATGCTGCTGCAGATTATGCATTGGAGAGTCTGCTTGTTTCAGGTCAACCGGTAGCCCCGGATCTGCAGACAAAATTTGCCAGAGCTGATATCAGAATTTGCTTTCAGGAGAAGGTCCGTTCATGGGATTCAAAGCACTACGATCTCTATGTTGAGTCGCTGAAAAGAGTGCGTGAAATGAGACACCAAGAGGATCAGTTGAAGGTCTATCAGGCTGGATTGGAACGAGACTATCCCTCGGTGGCTGCAGCTATTCACGCTGCACTGACATGCCCCAAAGAGTTTATGCTCAATTAATCGGTGACCCAATTCTCACCGATGCAGCGTTGCCTATGAGGTCAGGCAGAAGTCTGTTGCGACCCTTATAACAAAGTGTTTTAATCAGATATGAGGAACGTTCAATCAAAGGGAAGAATATGATCAAGAAGTTGGTTTTGTCAGTTGCGTTGATGACATTGAGTGCGTTCGCACTTGCTGAAGGGAAGCATAAAGTGGTGATTCAGGTAAGTAGTGCGGATCAGAAAACACAGGCCATTGCGATGAATAATGCAGTCAATGTTCAGAAGCACTATGGTGTCGATAATGTGGAGATCGAGTTGGTCGCATACGGTCCTGGATTGTCGATGTTGTCAAAGAATGGAAAACATAACCAACGAGTATCCAGTCTTGCCCAGCAGGAGATCCGCTTCACTGCATGTGCCAATACGATGGCTGAGATTGAAGAGCAAGGCAAAAAATTGGGTAAGAAGTTGGAGCTGATTGGTGGTGTGGAGGTCGTGCCTGCCGGAGTGGCCCGGATCATGGAGTTGCAACAGCAGGGATACGCCTATATCCGCCCTTGATGGACCCATTTCAGGGTTTGGGCTCCAGGTTTTCTCTGATTTTCTCTTGAGCTATTGGATAGATCGATATTCATGGTTTGCTTTGTTGACTGTGGCAGAGGAGATATGAACAATATCGGATCAATCAGAAAGATAAGGTAGCCAGAATGAGCACTCAAGCAGTGATTCTCTGTATAGACGATGATCAGACACTGTTGGATCTGACAACAGAGTTGTTGGAAAATGAAGGCTACAAAACCCTGCAGGCAAAAGATGGGAAAACAGGGTATGAAGTCATCATCGATAAAAGACCGGACTTGATTGTCTGTGATATTGATATGCCTGGGATGGATGGGCATATGTTGTTGAGATCATTGCGTGAGAAGCATCCGGAATTGGCCAACATTCCATTTCTGTTTTTGACTGGTCATGGCAATCTTTCACAGATTGAAGAGGGTATAGATCTTGGAGCGGATGACTACTTTACAAAACCGGTTGACTACCAGTTGCTGTTGCGAAAAGTACATGCAGCCATCCGGCAGAAAAACAGACTGGAGATACGTGAGGCGATCAAGGTAGATCTGGCAAATGTAACCACCCATGAAGCCACGATGGTTACGGTTCAGGATATTGTGAACAATTTCCTGCAGACACTGCAGGTGTTCTCATTGGATAAGTTGGATTCAGGTGGAATAAGTGAGACAACAGCTGAAGAAATGGCTACGATGATTCATGAAACTGCTGCAAAGATCAATAAAGTGGCGGGGTTGGAGAGAGTGGTTTTTAAAGAGGTCTCAGAGGGCATTTTTGCACTGGATGTGGAGTCCGGCAGTAATTGATAGACCTTGATCTTCATTATCTGTTGATCAAAATACGTATTACTGCGCATAGTCTCGGGTTGAGCAAGTGTGTAGTCTGCAGTGCCGTGAAGTGTGATTTTCTCGGAAGGACAGGCAGGGTATGGCTTTGAAGGTTAGAAACATCATGGAGTGGTTTTTGAGGTGCTCAAATGGAACGACTTACACCGTTGCAAGCATGATGGTGCTAATGTATATGAGTGTTTCTCTACTCAATCTGTAGTACGTATCACGACAGAATTTCCGTTGATTGCAGTGGTTTTTTTCACTCTGAAACGAAAAACCCCGATGTCGTATACGACACCGGGGTTCAACGCTACAAGGTTGTAGTGTTCAGTCTTTACTGAGCAGCAGGAGCTACAGGAGCAACTGGGTAGTAAGCTGGACGAGTCTCGGTGCGCAGGTCGGTAGTACCGTTCAGGCGGCTGTTGTTGGCAGCGTCCATGTCAGCGTTCATGTCAGAAGAACCCTTACCAGAAGCGTTCACAGTCATGCTGAAGTTACCCTCTGCGTCAGCAGCACCCTTACCAGCACCACGACCCTTTCCGTCGAAAGCGCCATCAGCAGAACCGGTACCGTAACCGGACTGGTTGTCGTCTCCACCGAAGAAAGCAGAAGCACTGTTAGCGACAGCAACGAGAGCGATAGTAGCAATAATCTTTTTCATGAGTAGTCCCCTAAAAATTGTGAAGTAAGTTTGAATGAGGATCATTATACAGAATTCAATTAATCTGTAAAATAAGTAAATTAAATTCTGTATATTTATTTGTTATGACAAATTCGTGTCAGGATGTATAGACTAAAATTGTATTCTGGAATTTATGGGACGCTTAACCATCCAGACTACAATTGGGTACGTGGAGACTGATAGCGTTTTGTTGTCTTTTGTAATGGCAAGCTGATGGGGATTGCGGAGGAGTGACATTGATTGAGTTAACTGCTGCATGAAAGAGAGAACAATCTTTGTTCACTATCTCAGGCATGCCATTGCGTTGCTGATAATGGGTATTGGCTTAACGCTGGGGATCAGCTACCTGTTTGCTGAGAAAAGCTTGGTTTCCACAGTTCAGAAAGGGCTTGAATACCATTCAGATTTTCGAAAAGAGCGAATACTTTCCCAATATTCAGAGCAGAAGGAGTGGCTTGAAAAAATTTCAATGGAGGTTGGGTTTGTCGAGAATGCAGAGAATCTGCTGAATGCATATCTCTCAGATTCTCATGAAAGTGATCGGTATGTTTTTATGCAGGAGCAGTTCCGGCGTGAGTATCGTGGAACCCTTCTTGCAGAAGGAATTAATGACCTCTTTTTAATCACGGCTGAGGGGGAGTTGGCCTTTTCTCTGCGTTCACAAGATAGCGAAATTGGTGAGCTGATAACGGCGGATGGCTTTTATGGACGTACCATCTTGTCTGATCTGTATGAAGAGGTATCAACAGAGCGACACTTCGGTGTTTCACGATATGGAAAAATAGAGTTGGTTGACTCCGCAACGGTGTTATTTGCGGTTCCGCTCTTTTCCGTTTATGGGGGGAATCCGAGTGAATTCATTGGTGTGTTGGTGCGCCCCTTCTCGCTTGATCGTATTCGAGCATTGATCAGTAGCTACAGCGGCCTGGGTGAAACAGGTGAAGTGACAATCGGACAACGCAGGATCATTGAAGAGGGTGGAGACGTAACTTTTATCAACCACTTTCGAGGAGATAGAGTTCCAGATGCTGCATGTATAGTGCAACGGCTGAATGAGCACGAAAAATTCTCCATCTCTGTTCCTCTTGAAGAGCATCGCGATGATATAGGGTGGAGGCTGGACAATAGCTGCACCTCTGTATATGCAGTTTCATCCTGGATTCCAGAATTGCGTTGGGCGATGGTGGTCAAACAGGATAAGGATGAGATTCTGGCGCCAATCAAGGATCTTCAGCAGCAGTTACTGGTGACATTGATCCCGTTGATCATCTTGCTGTTATGGTTGGTGCATCGGCAGTCAAAAATTTTCTCTTATCCACTCACCCGGTTGGTTCAATCCATCGATGAGAATCGAGTAGAGAGCCTTCCCAGAGATCGAGTCAAAGAGGTCAACACGCTAACGCAATCTCTGCAAACCTCCATGAATGCCTTGCAAGAAGCGGTTAAAAGTGCAGAGCAGGCCAACAAGACCAAAGATGACTTTCTTGCCACCATGAGTCATGAACTACGTACTCCACTGACAGCCATTATCGGTAACGCAGAGCTTGCAACGGAGAAGGTAGATGATGAGGCGTTAATGGAG
Source organism: uncultured Piscirickettsiaceae bacterium (assembly GCA_964416755.1). Lineage (GTDB taxonomy): Bacteria > Pseudomonadota > Gammaproteobacteria > Thiopontia. The sequence goes on from CAYQFH010000029.1 coordinate 22,573, forward strand.
TTGATTGACTCCATCAGTCTGGCTGGGCGAGGACAGTTGGTGCTGGTCAATGACATTCTGGACATGTCCAAGATTGATTCAGGAAAATTGACCATTGAAGAAGCGCCCTATGACTTTAACGCGCTCATGCAGGAACTTGAGCGGCTGTTCATAGTGGTGGCACAGGATGCAGGCAATCGACTCACGACCAACCAGAAAAAACCTGAGCCTAATATGTTGATTGGGGACAAACAGCGAATCATGCAGATTCTCAACAACTTGATCAGTAATGCGATCAAATTTACGGCTGATGGTGAGGTGGTTGTCAGCAGTTGTGTAGAGGGGGAACTTCTCATGATTCAGGTAAGAGATACCGGCATAGGAATGTCTCAGGCCATAGTAGACAAACTCTTTAATCCTTTCGAGCAGGCAGACGGTAGTATCTCACGGCGCTTTGGAGGCAGTGGATTGGGGCTCTATATCTCCCAAAGGCTTGCAGAGATGATGGGAGGGAAGATTGAAGCCACGAGTAGAGAGGGGGAAGGCTCAACATTCAAATTAACTCTGCCCTATCAGCCCAGTGAGATAGAGCTGGAAGAGAGAGCATCTGCTCAAAGCAGAATGACGGAAAATTTAACAGGCAATGTATTGCTTGCAGAAGATACGCCACTGATACAGAAGCTTGAGCGGGCTATTCTGATGAAAATGGGATTAACAGTGGATATTGCCAATAATGGCCTGGAAGCGATAGAGATGGCTGCAATGCGTACCTACGATCTCATTCTAATGGATATGCAGATGCCGGAACTGGATGGGATTGAGGCGACCAGACTATTGCGAGAACGTGGTGAAACTACTCCGATTATTGCACTGACCGCAAATGTGATGCAGAAACATCGTGAAGCGTTTGAAGCAGCAGGGTGTGATGATTTTCTCGGCAAGCCAATCGATCAGGAGAAGTTGGCAAAGGTTCTGGGTGGTTTCTTGTCGCATTAGGGTGTCTACACCCTGGATTCAGTAGTTGTGCAGAACGGTTTGGTGGCAGGTTTTATCATGTTGGAATATTCCAAATAACGCATGATGAAATATTTTGTAATAAAAATTGACCAACTGGATTTCCAGCGTAGAGTGGATTGTGTATCGGCAACCCTCATCGAAAGAGAGGTGCGCAAAGCCACCGGCCTAACAGCAATGCTCAAGGCAGCGGGGTTGCAAAAGCAACCACTGGCATTAATGAGGGTGCGATATGAAAAGAATCATCTGGAATGATCAAGTTCACTCTGTGGGTAACAAGTTGATTGATGCCCAGCGCAAGAAAATAGCTGGAGCAATCAACAAGCTCATTGCTCTATCTGAAAGTGAGTTCAAAAGGGCCAGCCTTATCAGAGAACTCATGAAAATCAACATGCTCGCACTGAACCACTTTAGTACAGAGATGAGTGTGCTGAGGGAGAGAAATGTATCAACACTGAATCACCATATCCTCTCTCATGAAAGGTTCAGTGAAAGAATTTCAGGATTGGTGGTTAACTGCAAATGCAATAAACAAGACCTTGAGTCTGCCCTGACATTTTTTGAGAATTGGTGGGCAACCCATGTCTCGTTGAAGTATTGAACAGTCAAATTACAGCAAGCGGCTTATTAGCTATGGGAACAGTCTGGATAACTCCTCCCCCTGTTACGCTATCAATAATGGGATAAAGGGAGTTTTTCTCGCAACCAACCAGATTACTGGTGCTAAATAAGTGGCAGTGGAGGTTACCTCAATAGTGATAATACTTGCTGTGGAAATTGATTGGCTTGGCTAAGCATCGCCATGCCGGCTTGTTGCAATACATCTGTTCTCGCAAGGTCTGCCGACTCAATAGCATAGTCAGCATCAAGAATACGCGAGCGGGATGCTGAAATATTTTCAACCATATTCTGTAAAGATTGAGATCTATGCTCCATCCTGTTTTGAAATGCCCCGATCTTGGCTCTTTCATTCATTAGCAAGTCAAGTGCATGATCGCAGGCTGGAATTGATAATGTAGCTAAATCGGTAGTTACAATGTTGTAATCCTCCCTCTTGATAATAGCGGCACCTGTATTGTCATAAGAGAGGGTTTCTGTTCCTGACTCGTTGACTCCGGCGGTGAAATCTAAAGAGTTATCAGGTCTTGGTAGTGTTCTTACATTATCAATATACAGCGTTGACCCTATCGCCTGCCCACCGGTGGCATCATAGCTTCCAGCAAGGAAGGAAAAACGCAGGTTGTCACCGGTAAAGGGAATCGTTGCAGTTGTTGATGTCCAGTCCTGATAGTCGCCACGTCGATAGAGCACCTGCTGCTTGTCGCCAGTATCTACATTCTCAATATAGAGATATATGTCGTAATCATCACCAGAATCTAGAGCTTTCCAATCAATTGCCAGCAAGTCACCAGCTTTTGCTGAGAAAGTATCGCTGGTAACCTCAGGGCCATGCGCAGTTCCAAATGGGACAGATACGCTGCCACTGATACTCATTTTCAAGGAATTGCTACCTACCGTGCTGGTTGTAGAGTCAATGGTTGCTGTTTGGGTTGGTGTACCACTGGGATTATCGCCTGGTAGTCCGGAAAAACTTGTATTGACATTCCATCCGGTCATGCCTGACTCAAAGCTGCCATTGGTCGCAGGAGTTGCTGTAATAACCCCGGCAGCTTCCATTGCCAACAAATCCTGAGTGATGGAGTAATTGGATAGATCAAGTGACTCTCCTCCCAATGACTTATTCATTGTAATGTCAATGCCTGTACCGTTACTATTCAGTGCATAGCTAATACCGGCAGTAGATAAGGCAGCACTATTCGAATCCAGAGCAGACTTTAATGCAGCAGCATTTCCTGCTTGATCGCCTGTGCCAGTAGCGGTAAAAGATATTGCTACTCCTTCTAATGTGAAGTTAATGGTCTGTCCCACAAAATTGACAAAATTATCGATTGATGAATGGATGATATGCTCGGTATTGTCGACTAGACCAAGGTCAACTGCATCTAAACCGCCAATAGTTAAATTACTGGTTTCCCCATCTACACCAATTGCCATATTCTTGTTGAATGTCCCATCAAGAAGTGGCATTGAGTTAAATTTTAGCCCATCTGTAACAGCGTTGATTTCTGTTAGTAGCTGAGATGCTTCTGTATTGAGATAAGAACGTTGCTCACCCGTATTGGTTCCATTGGCAGCTTGAACTGCCAGTACTCTTAATCTTTGTACCATCGATGCAAGTTCACCAATGCCTCCATCAGCTGTTTGTGCAACTGAAATGGCATCATTAACATTACGGATTGCTTGATTGCCGCCACGAATTTGTGATGTCATGCTTTCCGATATGGCTAGTCCGGCGGCATCATCTTTTGCCTGGTTGATTCTCAACCCAGTAGTCAGGCGCTCCATAGCAGTCTGCCGAGCTTCCTGTGTGCTGGTTATGGATCGCTGGGCATTGAGCGAACTCATGTTGGTGTTAATGGCAAGCATTGCTTCTTTTGTGCCATCAAAACTTATTCCTTCAGACCATAACAATCCTTCAGAGCCAGTTGATTGCTCAGGAAAAAGTCTACAGGCTGAAAATGGACGGTACCTGATTACATGAAAGCATCAGGATTTAATACGGTATTATGTATTAAAGTCCGGAATAAGGTGTTGATTTTGCATTCTGTCTCTCGTTTTATTCTTTTTGTTGTTTTATTTTCCATGCAGGGTTACTGCACGGTTAGTAGAGATATCGACTGACTGTTAGGTGCCATTAGAAATATTACAAAATGTTACAAAGGTATGTAACAAATGAGGTTTTTCTTAATTATGGAAAGCTATAGGAGTGCTAGAGGAGGTGTTCAATAATGGTGACCAGTATACAAGAGAGTTATTGAATATAAAATAGATGTTTTTGCTCAAGGATAAGTGTGATTGTATTTATTACCAGTAAAAACCACGTCCTAAGGACGTGGGAAGGTTCGAGGCTCTAGCCTTAAGAACCTGCTCATGCATCCTAACGATGTTGTCGCCACAACAAAGTTAGGAGAAATAGCATGAGCAGATTCGAGAAATTATCGCATGTGATTTGGCATTGCCAATATCATATTGTGTGGGTACCAAAATATCGGTATCGAGTGTTACAGGGCAGGGTTGCCTATGAAGTTGGAAAAAATGTCCGGGTGCATAGTGAGCGTTTAGGGTGTCAATTGGTTGAGATGAGTGTTCAGCCTGACCATGTACATCTGCTGATTAAGGTTCCACCAAAGGTATCGATATCGAAGTTGATGGGTAGCGTAAAAGGGCGAACAGCAATACAGGTATTTCGTCAGTTTCCCTATTTGAAGGAGAAGCCGTACTGGGGTAATCACTTCTGGGCTAAAGGATATTGTGTTGATACGGTTGGTGTAGATGCTGAAGTGATACGTAAGTA
>CAYQFH010000030.1:0-26886 GCA_964416755.1 uncultured Piscirickettsiaceae bacterium
AACTCTCGGTCTGCCAATCGATCATCTCCCAACTGGAGTCCATAGCAGCCGAACACGGCGCCACCTCCATCACTGTTGTCCATGTGCAGATCGGCCCCCTCTCCGGCGTGGAGGCTCCACTGCTGAAAAATGCCTGGACTATCGCCCGCAGCAACACGGTAGCAGCTGGCGCCACTCTTGAAATCGAAGAGATGCCGATTACTATCCGGTGTACAGTATGTGAAAAAGAGAGCAGTGCCCAAGCCAACCGGATGGTCTGTGACCACTGCGGTGCATGGCAGACCCGATTGATCAGTGGCGACGAGATGCTGCTACGCTCTGTAGAGCTCAACAAGGAGAGTGAAGATGTGTGACACCTGTGGCTGTAACATCACCCCCGGCAATGAACACCTGATCCACAATGAGGGCAAGCTGTCGAAAACCGCCAGCGGTGGCGAAGCCGTTGAGGTACTGCAGGGGTTACTGCATGAGAATGACCACCAGGCGATGCACAATCGCCAACACTTTGACCAACACCAGGTGCTGGCAATCAATCTGATGTCCTCCCCCGGCAGCGGCAAGACCGCACTGCTGGAGGCGACCATCGATGCCCTCGGTGGCCGTCTGAAGATCGGTGTAATCGAAGGGGATCTGGAGACCGAAAATGATGCCGACCGTATCCGCCAGAAAGGGGTACCCGCCTGCCAGATCTCAACCGGTAGCGCCTGCCATCTCGATGCCCATATGGTGCATGATGCCCTGCATCAGGTTGCTCTGGATGAACTCGATATCCTATTCATCGAAAATGTGGGTAATCTGGTCTGCCCTGCCAGCTTCGACCTCGGCCACCACCGCAACATCACCCTGCTCTCAGTCACAGAAGGCGATGACAAACCGGCCAAGTATCCGGTAATCTTCCGTGCCGCCGATCTGATGCTGCTGACCAAGACCGACCTGCTCCCCTATCTGGAGGAGTTCAGCCCGGAGCGGGCCGAACAGTACCTGCGCCAACTCTCCAACCCTGCCGAGATGATTCAGCTCTCTGCAAAAAACGGTACCGGACTGGAGCAGTGGGTCAGATGGCTGGAGCACGAACTGAAGCACTACCGCCGCCACCTTGCCAGCGGCACTACGCTGACACCGGCACTACAGCCGGAGGGGACAAGACTGCACCAGCATGATGAGCACCCCCATCACCACCACGCCTGAGTATGAATCTGGAAGGGCGCATTACCATCACACTCGCTCCGAGCACGGGCAAACACTGCAACATTTCAATCAATTCCAGTCGCCCCGTTCACGCCTCACGCCTGTTTGAGGGCAAATCGGTCGATGAGACACTAAAGGCGCTGCCCCTGCTCTTTAGCGTCTGTAGTACCGCACAGGCTGCTGCGGCCGTTCGTGCCTGTGAACAGGCGCTTGACCTCCCCGGCAATCCTGCCACTGAACAGGCACGCGAACAGCTGGTAATGCTGGAGGCGATCCGTGAGCACCTCTGGCAACCACTGTTCCACTGGAACCAGCTGCTCGATCAGACAACCGATGAGACCACCATGGCTGCAGTGATGGCCATCCAGCAACAGGGCAGACAGCAATGCGCTGCTGAATCGCTCTTCCAACCCACTGCAACAACAACCAGCACCGACTTCTCCATACCGCAACAGCAACTCCGCACCCTGCTGGAGCAGCAACTGTTCGACTGCGATCTGGAACAGTGGCTGCAGCTCGATACGGTGGATGCGCTGCTGCAGTGGAGCCAAACCCACACCACCATTGCTGCACGGTTTATCCAACAGCTACAGCAGCGGGCGTGGAATGCACTGGGCCAGTGTGCAATTACCCCGCTGCCGCCACTGGACTACACACTCCTCGAACAGGCACTGCAGGATGAGCACTTTATCCAGCAACCCACCTGGAAAGGGGCCACTTGTGAGAGCAGTGTATTGACCCGAAATGACTCTCCACTATTGCAGCAGCTCCACCAGCACTACGGCAATGGGCTGCTTACCCGCAGCGTGGCTCGGCTGAATGAGATTGCCACACTGACTCTGCAACTGAACCATCCCCACCTTCCGCGCAGTGCAGCAGCCAAAACAGGTTCAGTTGGCATCGGTACAGCGCATGCAGCACGCGGTCTGCTGCTGCACCGGGTGGCAATTAGCCAGCAACAGATCAGCCGTTATCAGATCCTCGCCCCCACCGAGTGGAACTTCCATCCAGAGGGGATCGTTGCCCGCGCTCTGAACACACTCACCTGTGATGCCATTGATCTGGAGCAACAGGCCCATCAGCTGATTCATGCAATTGACCCCTGTGTTGGTTATGATCTGATCATCAGCCACTAAACCGATCCATTATGTGCCTTGCCCTACCCACCCAGATTATCTCCATCAGTGAAGACCAGCAGACCGCTACCGTCTCACTCGATGGTATCCGCAAGCAGATCTCACTGGCACTGGTAGAGGATATTGTGGTCGGCGACTATGTGCTGCTCCACGTCGGCTATGCACTGAGCAAGGTGGATGAGACCGAAGCGGAGAAGACACTGGCACTGTTTGCCGAGATGAACAGCCTGGAGCAGGGATGAAGTACATCGACGAATTCCGCTCTGGAGAGCTGGCGCAGAAACTATCCACCAAAATCCAATACGCAGTTGATCCGCAGCGCAACTACCACCTGATGGAGTTCTGCGGTGGCCATACCCACGCCATATTCCGCTACGGCGTACAGGATCTGATGCCGGACAATGTGCAATTTGTCCACGGCCCTGGCTGCCCGGTCTGCGTACTACCCACCGCACGGATTGATCAGGCGCTCCATCTGTTGGAACAAGAAAACGTGATCCTCTGCAGCTACGGTGATCTACTGCGGGTTCCCGCCAGCAACCGCATGAGCCTGCTCAAGGCGAAGGCCGCAGGCGCCGATGTGCGCATGGTCTACTCCACCCAGGATGCACTGCAGGTTGCACGCGACAATCCTGAGCATGAAGTGGTCTTTTTTGCCATCGGCTTCGAGACCACCACTCCACCCACTGCGGTAGCGATCCAGCAGGCAGCCGCTGAAGAGCTGAAGAACTTCTCTGTCTTCTGCAACCATGTGCTGACCCCGGCGGCGATCCAGAACATTCTCGAATCCCCCGAGGTGCGGGAGATCGGCACCGTATCGATTGATGGCTTCTTCGGCCCCTCCCACGTCAGCGCCATCATCGGCAGCCGCCCCTACGAGTTCTTTGCCGAGGAGTTCCAGCGCCCGGTGGTGATCGCCGGTTTTGAACCACTCGATGTGATGCAGTCGGCACTGATGCTGATCCACCAGCTCAATGAGGGGCGCTACGAGGTGGAAAACGAGTACCACCGCGTGGTAACCCGCGACGGCAACCAGAAGGCGCAGCAGTTGGTGGCAGAACTGTTCGAACTACGCCCGCTATTTGAGTGGCGCGGACTGGGACAGGTCCCCTACAGCGCACTGCGCATCAAGCACGACTACAGCGAGTTTGATAGTGAACAGCGCTTTACCATTCCAGAGATCGAATCCAGAGAGATCAAAGGGTGCGAGTGTCCCGCCATTCTGCGTGGCGCCAAACGCCCAAGTGACTGCAAACTCTTTGGTACCGTCTGTACCCCGGAAAATCCGATGGGCTCCTGTATGGTCTCTTCTGAAGGAGCCTGCGCCGCCTACTGGAGCTATGGACGATTCCGCCAACAGGAGAGCAACTGATGAGAGCCAACAGAGCAGGAATGACAACCCAACTGGACCTGAAAAATGGTACCGTCGACATGACCCACGGCAGCGGTGGTCGCGCTATGGCCCAATTGATCGATGAACTCTTCATCAAACACTTTGACAATGCCCTGTTGCGCCAGGCTAACGACATGGCCACCTTCGAGATCCCGGCCGGTCGAATGTCGATCAGCACCGACTGTCATGTGATCACCCCACTCTTCTTCCCCGGCGGGGATATCGGTTCTCTCTCAATTCACGGCACCCTGAATGATGTCTCCATGTCCGGGGCCAAGCCACTCTATCTGGCCGCCGGTTTCATTCTGGAGGAGGGGTTTCCGCTGGCTGATCTGGAGCGCATCATCCAATCCATGGGAGCCGCCTGCAAGACTGCCAATGTGCCAGTGGTAACCGGAGACACTAAGGTGGTTGAACGGGGCAAGGGGGATGGCATCTTTATCACCACCACTGCGGTTGGTATCGTCCCCGAAGGACTGGAGATTTCCGGCGACCGCGCAACCCCCGGTGATGTCATTCTGGTCAGTGGCACCCTTGGTGATCATGGTGTAGCGATCCTCTCCAGCCGCGAACACCTGGAGTTCGAGACCACCATCGAATCAGACTCCGCAGCACTGCATGGGCTGATCGCCAATCTGGTTGCAGCAGTTCCCGAAATTCACTGCCTGCGCGATCCCACCCGAGGCGGTCTCGCCACCACACTCAACGAGCTGGCCCGGCAGTCTGGCTGCGGCATGCGACTGCATGAAAAGAACCTACCGGTACAGCCCGCGGTACACGCGGCCTGTGAGCTGCTGGGTCTCGATCCACTCTATGTCGCCAACGAGGGAAAATTGATCTGCATCGCCCCTGCAGAACATGCGGAAACACTACTCTCAACCATGCAGCAGCACCCATTGGGAAAAAATTCCGCCATCATTGGCGAGGTCATTGAAGATGAGATGGAATTTGTACAGATGGCGACCACACTGGGTGGCAATCGAGTGATTGACTGGTTGGCTGGCGAGCAGCTACCGCGCATCTGTTGACCCCCGTTGAGACTCCATATTCTTGACAGTAGGATATATACTATACGCACACCATCTTGTTTCAGGCAGGATAGTTTCCTACCGCACTTTATAGATCCACACCCTCTATGCTTGATAATTCCGAACCCAACCACACTGTAACCGCAATTATTCTACTGGTTGTCATTGCTGCAATGGCAGTGATGTTTCTGGGACTCTCCGACAAATCCGACGAGAACGTCAACTGTCTGACTGTTGGAGAGGAACTGATTGAAAAGGGTGGGCGTAAAGGAGTCTCCTCCTCCCAATACCAAAAGTATAAAAAGAGGATTGAGGCTGCATGCAGCAAGAAGGTAGCCAGAGATTTTCTGAAAAAAGCTGAAGGCTGATTGAAACAAGCCAGCCCCTCAAAGTGTTTGAGAAGCGGTGAAGGTCATCATCTGACAATGCATCAATCAACCATCATCCTCCTGCTTCTGCTGTTATTCACACTGCCTCAACCGGGGCATGCCAATCAGGAACTGGATCACGTCTCGGTTCAATTCGAATGGCTCTACCAATTCCAGTATGCCGGCTTTATCGCTGCAAAGGAGAAAGGGTTTTATCAGCAGGCCGGACTGGATGTCGAGCTCAGAGAGTATCAGCCAGGAATTAACGTCGCCCAGCAGGTTGACCGCAGGGCTGTCAACTACGGGACACACAATTCACTCCTGATCTTTGATGGTGAGCAGTTGAAACCTGCGGTTATGCTCGCCTCCTATTTCCAGCACTCGCCACTTGTCTTTGTCAGCCACTCCTCCATCAAGCATCCCTCTGACATACTGGGTAAACGGTTGATGGGAACAACAGATGAGTTAATGCACAGTGGATTGGCCCTACTCCTCAACCACTTCTCTATTGATCAACAAAACACCACACTGATAGAGCACTCTTTCAATATTGAAGACTTTGTTGAGGGAAAAGTGGATGTGATGAGTGCATTCCGCTCCAATCAGCTCTATGAGCTGGATCGTCAGAACATTGAGTACAACATTATTGATCCAGCAGACTATGGCTTCTACACTACAGCGGTCAACCTCTATGCATCACCGGATGAGGTACTTGAACATCCAGAGAGAACCAGGCGCTTTGTTGAAGCAACCAATAGAGGTTGGGAATATGCACTGCGGCACAGTGACGAGCTGATTGAAATCATCCACCAGAAATACTCAAAACGAAAATCAGTAGAGGCATTGAAATTCGAGGCCAAGGTCACCAGGAAGATGATGCTGGCAGATCTGTTCCCCATTGGCTGGACCAGTGAAGAGTTGGGAAACAGGCTGATTGTCCAACTGAAAAACAGCGGCCTGCTGGCTCAAGAGGCAAGTAACCATGTTCTGACCTTGAACAAAGTGATGCAACTGAGTCAGGACAAGTTGCCATTGACTCATGCTGAACTGAATCATCTGCTGGAGAAAAGAGAGATTCGATACTGTGTCGATCCGGACCGGATGCCACTGGAAGGCATCCATAACGGAAAGCACCAGGGGATCAGTGGTGATATCTTTAAGCAGGTTGCGGAGTTGCTTCCCGTCCCCCTCACATTGACAATCACCCGATCCTGGACAGAGAGCCTGAAGGCTGTAAAAAGTGGAAGATGTGATCTTCTCTCACTTGCAGCATTTAACAAAATCCGGGGCGAACATCTGCAGTTCACAGATCCCTACCTGAAACAACCACTGGTGATGGCCACACGAAACAGCCAACCGTTTATTGCAGATCTGAACGAACTCGGAGAAGAACAGGCTATTGGTGTTGTAAAAGGGCATTTCGCAGAGCAGTATCTGCGCAGCCACTACCCCTCACTGAAGATTGTTACAGTCCGCTCATCCAGAGAGGGGCTCAACAGAGTGTCTCAAGGTGAATTGCTGGGGTACGTGGACAATCTATTGCTGATCGCATCGGAGATACAGAAAGCATACAGTGGCGAAATGAAGATTTCAGCACGCCTGGAGAGAGAGCTGCCTTTGGCAATCGCCGTAAACAGACAGGACCCAATACTTCACCAGATCTTCCAGAAAGTTGTAGAACACCTGAACAACGCCCCTAAAGCACGTCAACAAATCATCAATGAATGGATCACAGTTGAATATCCGGAAGAGAACGACTATGCGCTACTGATCCAAACCTTAATTGTGATTGTTGTAATCATGCTATTGCTGCTCTACCGTCAGCAGCTGCTGAAGCGCTCTGCCACTCAACTTCAACATGCCCGGGACCAAATAGCGCTTATTGTCGATACCATGGGGGAAGGTATTGCCGTGATCGACAACGACGGTGAAATTCGGCAGGTTAACCAGCGCTTTGAGGTGATGTCAGGCTATTCGCAACAGGAACTGGTGGGGCAACGCCTCGGTGATTTCTTTGTTGGAAAAAGAGAAGAGGAGGGGTTGCAATCTCTTCTGCAGGATCTCTCAACACCATTGAGCACCCTCTTTACCCGTGAGCCTGAGAAATTCGATACGCTTACAATGGAATCCCCGCTTGCCATTCTGGTCGTGGGTGAAGATGGTGTAATTGAGGCCTCCAACAAGGCATTTACACTACTCTCCGGATGGAAGAGTAAACAACTGGTCGGTCAGACGCTGGAACCGTTACTCCCTGAATCGATTCGAAGTGGGCATCAGCAGATGTTGAAGCAATATATGCACTCTCCGGAAGCACGAAACATGGGGGGCCGATTACTGCCACTGATTACCGTTGAGGGTAAGGCCAAAGAGCTGGAGATTGGATTGATTCCACTGCAGAAGGAGGAGACAACCCATGTAATGGTGCTATTGCATGACCCGATGGCAAGACGTATCTGGGAGTTTTTCAAGATCTCGACATTGGGGCGGCTGGTACAGGAGACCACAGACAGGGTGCAACTCCGTTACCAGCTGCAACAGGCCGGGGGCACAACTCTTCCTGTTGAAGTGACGGTAGCCACAATGAACCAGAATGAAGACCTGCCAGACGATACCTCAGCAGTACTTGTGATACAGGACATCACCGAACATCTCAAACAGAGCCATCGAGACCAGTATGAGGCTTTTCAGGATGGTCTGGCCGAGATGAGTTCAACCGTATTGCATAACATCGGCAATGTGGTCACAGCCCTCAGAGCAGAAGCGACAAACTGCAGCCGACAGGTTAACGGACTAAAGAGCATCAATGAGGCATTGGGCAAACTCTATGCAAAACTCAAGAGCGGTGACATTGATCAGAAAAAATTTATCGATGGTGTGAAACTGGTCAAGGATGCACTGGAGAATATTCGCTGTGGTCAAACGGGTAGGGGTGACCGGGGATTGGAAAAATCTTCTACCGAGCTGGATAACGGTTTAGGTCATATCACCGATATCATCAGAACATTCCGTGAGACCTCACAGGGACGGAGCTCAAACGTTCAGTTCAACCTGCGTGAGATGGTTAAGGATACAGCCAACATCGTTGAAGGTCAGCTTCACAGACATGAGATTGATCTACAGATCAAGATACCGGAAGAGATCGAATTGAACCTGCCGCGTAACCTTACCATGCAGATGTTATTGAACCTCATAAAGAACAGCATTGATGCAATCAACCAACGCAAACAGACAGATAGTCAGCGCAAATATCAGATCAATATCTCTGCACAACAGGATGGAGAGAGCGTTACCCTGAAAATCCAGGATAATGGGTGTGGCATCCCGGAACCATTGCAGCCTGGCCTGTTTGAACGAGGCACAACGACCAAGGAGTCAAGCGCGGGAATCGGTCTCCATTCGGTGGCAAACTACGTACAGAGCATAAAAGGCCGACAGTGGGTAAAGAGCGAAGGAGAAAACCGTGGGGCTATCTTCTACATTTCTCTGCCCTTAACATCTCTCTAGGTGTTCATAAATCCGACAGACTCCTGGTCCAGCCAACAACCTGATGGAAACGCTGCAGTACACTCACCGGGCATCTCATTATCCAGTAACACCAGATCAAACGGGGGCTCAGAGAACAGCTCCTGATAATAGTGCTCTATACCACGACCGGGGTTGTGCTCAACAGTTACCGCTTCATGCCTCTGGTCGAGGAGCGGCTGTTTCAGTATGCTCGATTGAGCTGGATCATCATCGATGATCAGAATCTGACTCTCTGCAGCATTCATCTCCCCTCTATACCCGTTTGGATATTAGCCATAGCTACTCAGAGGGTGGAGCGGATCGGTAGCACGTTTGGCAACAATCGAAACCATCATCTGCTCCATTGTCTGCACAGTCACCGGCTTGCGCAAGAAGGCGTTGACGTAGGGGCGTACCTCCTCAATCTTGCTATCCTGCTCGGCCGTGATCATCACGATCAACAGATCTTTGTGAGACTTGAGGTCACGCATCTTCTTCGCAAACTGCAATCCGTCCACAACCGGCATATTCCAGTCGGTCAACACCAGATCAGGATGCACACTGTTGATCATTGCCAGTGCACTCAATCCGTTCTGTGCCGATGCAATATTCCCCTTCTCCACCCCGAGATCAACCATCATTGAACGATAGATCTCGATATTTTCCGGCATATCATCCACCAACAGAACCTTCATCTTATTGAAGATGGGCTTCAACTTGTCCGCCAGTAGATCAAAACTTCTATTTTCGACACTCATTTGCATCACTATACATTAAAAACGTAAAGCAAACATATAATGCACCATATATAATACCATTACACATAAATGTATAGGTGATTGAGGAGTCCCTACACGATGCACGCACAGACAGATCCAATGCCGATGCCATGCAATTGACACAACAAATTGTTGGCGAAAATCGCAAGGTGCTGGTCATTGATGATGACCCGCTGCTGCTCGATCGCTATCAACAGATTCTCTCTCCTCAAAAAAGGCTCAAGCGGGAGATGGATGAGCTCTCTGAACTGGTTGGTGATCCACAGGAAGCAGTAACTCATACCTCTGGATTTGAACTCACACTCGCTTCTCAGGGAGAAGAGGGGATAGCGTTGGCACAGGAGGCGTTTGATCAGCACTCTCCCTATGCGGTTGCCTTTATCGATATGCGGATGCCTCCCGGTATCGATGGTCTGGAGACAGCAAACCGTCTGCGCAAGGTTGATCCTGATATCTATCTGGTGATCGTGAGCGCCTACAGTGACCACTCACTGGAAGAGCTTCGCAGCCAGATTGACCAGCGACTGCTCTATATTTCAAAGCCCTTCAATCAACAAGAGGTGGAGCAGATTGCCCACAACCACTGTTTTAGCTACCACCGTGACCAGATTCTGAAACAACAATTGGAACATACCGTTGCCTATGAGAGCTATCTACAGAGAATACTGCACACTCTGCCTGTGCCCGTCTATGTGATCGATGTAGAGAGTTATCAAATTCGGTTCAGCAGTGATTCAAATTTTGATCCCGCTAAAGAGTGCACTACCCGTTGCTTTGAGGTCTCCCACCACGCCACGGAACCCTGTTCATCTCAAGGACTGGGTTGCCCCATCGAACAGATGGTCAAGAGTGGAAAACCATCAACGGTTGAACACATCCACTTTGATGCCAATGGCAATGAACGCTGCTATGAGGTACACGCCATACCACTGCATGACCAACAAGGTGAGATTGTACAGGCGGTGGAGTTTGCACTCGACATCACCGACAGACGCGAGCAACTTCAACGTCAAGAGGCCCAGCTGCGCCAACAGCAGAATCTGTTTGAGATCCACAAGTCTACCTCACACACCATCAAGAACTCACTCAACTACCTCAATGCGATGATAGGACGCCTACAGGACCAAAATAGTCACAACGTCGATCTCAACGAGGTACTCAATGCTGATAATCTCTCCATGCTGAGCGACCAACTCAGAAACATACAGACGCTGTCAGAGTTATCCCTCAAGGAGTCCAAGGTCTCTTCACTGGAGAAGCAATCACTGCATATCATTGGTACCGTTCACGAAGCACTGCAGCTGTTTGCCGTTACAAAGCTGGGAAAAAGCCGTGAGGTCATAGTTGAGACCGATCCAGCCTTCGGTTCAGCAATAGATGATCCAATGGTCTCCATCTCACCACTCAACCTGCAGACCGTTCTGATCAACTTGCTCAATAATGCGGCTGAATCCGTTGATGAGTATTTCTCGATCTTGATTGGTCAGACCTCAACCATGGAAGAGTTTGAAAAGATCTCGGCGCTACATGACAAGCCGACAATTCGGCTTGAGATCAAAAAACTGGATGAAGCAGTCTCCATCTCAGTAATCAACCTTGGGACACCAATTGCTAAAGATATTACACAGAAAATATTTGAGCCTGGATTTACAACCAAACAGGCCGGTAACGGAATTGGACTACATGATGTAAGAACGATCATCACTGAATCATCCGGCACCATTCACTGCAACTGCAGTGAGGATGAGGTGCAGTTTACGTTCACTCTTCCAATTACAACGGATTGTCAGGGAGCAGATTATGGATCACAACACTGACAGTGGCTTCTGGAGAATTCTAACCGTTGATGATGAGTCATCGATACATAATGCCTATGTATCCACCCTCAACGCTTCACCAGACTTGGATATTGATTCACTGCTCGACAATCCAGATCTGGCCCTCTACCCTGATCAGCAGCCTGCAGATAGTCAATTTCAGATTGAGCATGCCTACAGTGGAGAACAGGCTGTCGAAATGGTGCAGCAGGGATTAACCACCAATACACCCTATGCAGTCATTCTGCTCGACATGCGCATGCCACCAGGCTGGGATGGGCTGGAGACGGCAAAACAGATTCGCGCAATCGATCCGGAAGTTCGCATCATTTTGATCTCGGCATACATGGGCCACTCTCTGGTTGATCTGCGCCGCGAAATCGGGCTCAACTTCGAGTACCTCTCAAAACCGTTTGATCCGGATGAGCTCTACCAACTGGTGCTGGCACAAGCCAGTAGCTGGAGCCGCTTCTTGAAACTGTCAGCTCTTAGCAATGAGTATCAGCAGACCTCAAATAAGTTGCGCCAATCCAACAGTGAACTGTTCGGCTTGCGTGAAGCCATCAATCAGCACGCTATTGTCTCCATGGCCAATACCGATGGCGAGATCATCTACGTCAATGACAAGATGTGCGAAGTGAGTGGTTACACACAGCAGGAGTTGCTGGGAGAAAACCACCGAATTCTCAACTCAGGCCAGCACCCACCAGAATTTTTCAAGGAGATGTGGGAGACCATTAGCTGTGGAAGCAGTTGGTCAGGCGATATCCGGAATATGAAAAAGGGGGGACAGGAGTACTACTGGGTACGCAGCACCATCACCCCTTTCAAGAATCCTGCAGGAGACATCATCAAGTATGTCTCCATACGCACTGAAATCACCAACATGGTGGAAGCCAATGCCAAAATCAGCCTGTCCAAAGAGAAACTGGAGGCCGCCATTGCCTCCCGTGACAATTTCTTTGCATCAATGAGCCATGAACTGCGTACTCCTTTAACCCTCATTCTGGGGAACTGTGAGCTTGCCCAGGAAGAAAACCCGGAGAGTGCGTTGATGCAACTACTGAATGGCATTGAGTCTGCCACAAACCAGCAACTCTCCCTGGTTAATGACATCCTCGATATGGCCAATATCGAGTCAGGCACGTTTGTACTCACGGAAGAGAGCTACGATCCTGAGCTGCTACTCAAACAGATTCACCAAAGTCACCTACCCGCAGCAAAAGAGAGCGAAATCAGCCTGACACTTCATCAACATGCCCCTTTCCCCAGCAAGTTGATCGGTGATCCGACCCGTATTGAGAAAATTATCCGTATTCTGCTCAACAATGCGATCAAGTTCACAAAATCGGGAGAAGTATCGATACACCTCTCTCATGATGAGAAGCAACTGGAAATCTGCGTGGAAGACAGTGGAATCGGGATTGACCCTGATTTTATGGAGACTCTTTTCCAACGTTTCGGGCAAGAAGATGACGCCATTTCACGCCGTTTTGGAGGTGCTGGACTGGGGCTCTATCTGGCTCACAATCTGACCCGAATGATGAGGGGATCCATTGATGTCTCCAGCACCAAAGGGGTTGGTTCAAGATTCCAGCTGCACCTCCCCTATCGCGCAATTGAACCCGTGGTCGCTGAACCATCATCCGCCAAGCAGAATAAAACCGGTTCGGGACAACTCATCAGCGGCACAATACTGTATGCTGAAGATGCGGTCGAGATGCAGCTGTTGGTGAGAAAGATACTGGAGGCCATGGGCGCTACAGTCACCTTGGCAGAGAATGGTCAGGAGGCCATTGAACTGGCACAAGCGCACCGTTTTGATCTTATTCTGATGGACATGCAGATGCCCATTATCGATGGAATCGAGGCCACTCAACGCATCCGCAACTGTGGTATCGAGACACCCATCGTTGCATTGACGGCCAATGTGATGCAGAAAAACCGGGATCAATTCACACAGGCTGGTGCATCGGACTTCCTCAGCAAGCCGATCAACCGGGAACTGCTTACAGCCGTTGTGCAGCGCTACCTGAACCCTGTTGAACACTCGCAATCAGAACAGTCATCATTTGAGGTATCTGAAGAGCTGCTACATCTCTATCTGGAACGACTCAGTCAACAACAGATGGATCTACTGTTGCTGACACGTGACGGAGAGTGGGAAAAAGTTCAGGAGATCGCCAGAAATATCAAAGGCAGTGCGCCAACATTCGGTTTCGATGAGCTGGGTAAACTGGCCGACCGGCTCTTTCAAAATATTGAGCTACAGCAACGGCACAAGACACCGGAGCTCTCCATCACACTGATGCAGAAGATCAGCCAGATCCGAAAGCACAATCCCAAATGAGTCCACAGCGTTGAAGGCTCTACAAACCCACCTGATTACCTCTGCACCACATTATTACGCAGATAGACCGGCTGCGCCTGCGCTGCCGAAACACTCGCTCTCTGGCTCAACTCTATCTTTCCCAGTCGTGCAATCTCACTAGCACGTGGCAATGCTGTGTCATCAATCTGCTCCAACTCTCCCTGAAAATGGTGCTTCAGCTCTTCTCGGTACTCCCCCCAACCGCTACCTGCACCGCTCCAGACACCCTCCAGTGCAGGAATGTCATACGGTGGAACCACCAGCTCCTTCCCTTGCAGATGCGGCATCCCCTGCTGATCAATCTCATAGGCACCCCAGTAGACCTCTCCCATGCGGGCATCGATAGCTGCCACTACACGAAGGGTCTGGTTCTGCCGGTGGTGCGCCGCTGCAAGCGCCGCCAGTGAAGAGACCGGGAGCACAGGTAAGCCTGCTCCGTAAGCGAGACCCTGCACCACCCCTGCAGTGATCCTCAATCCGGTAAAACTACCCGGCCCACGGTTGAAGGCGATCGCATCAAGATCGGTCAGCTTCAACCCTGCCTCTGACAGCAGTTGATCAACCATCGGCAGTATGCGTTGGGTATGACCTCGCGGGGTTACTTCAAACTGTTCGGTCACGGTTTCATCCCGCAACAGTGCTGCAGAACATCCTTCTGTCGCAGTATCAATCGCCAAAATCTTTACATCACTCATGCCGCTTTCTCTTGCTCTTTCTGCGCTTTTTTGAAGAACGCCTCTACCTCGGCCACTTCACGGGTTCGCGCCATATTGGGAAGGCTATTCAAAAAGGTGTGTCCATACTGTTTTTTCAACAGCCGTGGATCACAGATCACGAAGACACCACGATCCTCCACATCCCGTATCAATCGTCCCGCCCCCTGTCGCAATGCGATCACCGCACGTGGCAGCTGCAGCTCCATAAAGGGGTTGCGCCCTGCACTATTGAGCGCCTCAATGCGGGCCTGCAGCACCGGATCGCCCGGCGAGGCGAAGGGAAATTTATCGATCACCACACAGGAGAGTGCATCACCACGCACATCAACCCCCTCCCAGAAGCTGGAGGCCCCCAGCAGCACCGCATTACCCAGCTCACGAAACTGGTCGAGCAGTTGGCTACGAGGGGATTCCCCCTGTACCAGCAGCGGGAACTGAACATTATGATCACGCAGATATTGCGCCGCTGTCCGTAGCGCCTTGTGGCTGGTGAAGAGGAGAAAGGTGCGCCCCTCACTGGCTTCGATGATCGGCAGAATCTGCAACATCATCTGCTCCCCATAGGTGGGCGCATTGGGTTGTGGCAACCCTTTGGGATGGAAGAAGAGCGCCTGCTGCTGGAAGTCGAAGGGGCTCTCCCATTTGGCGGTGGTCGCCTCTTCAATGCCAAATTCGCGCAGGAAGTGGTCGAACTGCTCATCCACCGTCAGTGTGGCCGAGGTGAAGATCCAGCTACAACTGCGTCCCTCCATGAAGCTCTGAAAGGTTTCACGAATCTCCAGCGGGGTGTGGTGGATGGCAAACCCACTCTTGTGCAGATCAACCCAGTGTATCTGCCCCTCCGGTGCCGTACCGGTCAAGCGCTGCAGCCGATCCAGCAGCTCCTCACCACGCTCTCGACAGGCCTGCAGCCCCTTGCCACGCTCCGCCACCAGCTTCAATTCACTGTTGAGCTGATCCAGTGCTTCACCAACCCGGTCAATGCACGCCTCCACCCCTTTGCGATGCGCCACCTCTCTCCAGGGGTGGCGACCAAAATCCTGTTGTGCCGGACCACCCAGTGCCAAACGCAGATCAGCCACCGCCTTCTTGAGCCCATCAGCCAACTCCTGCAGCAGCTTATGGTCAGGGGCATCAGTCAACTGCTCGGCAATGGTATCCTCTGCCAGCTCCTGTATCTGACGGTGGCTGATGCGCTCGCCAAAGAAGCTGGTGGCAGTTTCTGCCAGCTGATGCGCCTCATCAAAGATGACCGCATTGGCCCCCGGCAACAGCTCACCAAACCCCTCCTCCTTGAGCGCCATATCGGCAAAGAAGAGGTGGTGGTTGACCACCACCAGATCGGCCTCCTGTGCCCGTCGTCGTGCATTGACCACATGACAACTGTCCCAGTGGCCGCACTCCTGCCCCAAACAGTTGTCCGTTGTTGAGGTAATTCTCGACAGCAGTGAATCCCCCTCCTCCAGACCACTGATCTCTGCCACATCGCCACTGTCGGTCTGGTGTGCCCAGCGCCGAACCTTGGTGAAACGTGCCGCCTCACGTCGCGAGTAGAAGCGCCCCTGATCCTCGGTCAGCTCCAGACGGTGGAGACAGAGGTAGTTGGAGCGTCCCTTCAACAGGGCAATCGTTCCCCCCCTGCCCAGTAGTTTGCGTACTGCAGGCAGATCCCGGTGGTAAAGCTGATCCTGCAGATTCTTGGTTCCGGTGGAGATGATCACCCGCTCCCCCGAAAGGATGGCCGGCACCAGATAGGCGTAGGTCTTACCGGTACCGGTACCCGCCTCGGCCACCAGAATGGAGCGCCTGTGGATTGACTCTCCCACCGCATCCGCCATCTCCATCTGCGGCTGACGCGGCCTGAAGCCATCTATAGACTGGGCAAAGAGGCCGTGGCTACCCAGTACTTCGGAGGGGTGTTCTTCCAGCAAGACTTATCTTCCCGCCTTGCGCCAAGCCGCCGCTGCACCGTCAATATCTCCCAATGCCTCTTTGGCACGGGCGATCAGTGACCAGTTCTCCTCGCTGAGGACGCTACCGCTGTTGGCCAGACTGTTGGAACGGCGTGCCAGTGTAACCGCTTCCTGGTAGGCGTGCTGCTGATAGCGCACCTGGGCCAGATCGTGCCACAGACCGGGACGTTGTGAATCGATGCGCAGGGCACGTTCCAGCAGCCCTTCTGCCCGCTCAAACTCCCTCTGTTGCATTGCGCTCTCAATCTTCTGCAACATTCCCAGCAAGGGATCATCACCACCGGAGGCAGGCACTATCGTTGTGGAACGGAGTGGCTCGCGATGGCTTCTCTCTGTAGTCTGCGGCTGTCGCCGTGACTCATGCTGTGCTGGTGGAGGGATCTCCTGCCATACCGGTTCCGGTTCGACCGCCTCATAAGTAATCGCTTCCTCCGCCCTGGGAGTGACAGCAACAGACGCTGCCCGGTAGTAGATCTCACGCTTTTTGGGCGGTTTGACGCTGGAGTGCTCCTCTACCGGGATTGTGGGTTGCCCCCCACAACCACTGAGCCCCACGGCTACAGCGATGCCCAGCAGGTTGGTTAATTGATATCGATTGAGCAGAACCATCTTGTCCCTCTGTTTCACCTCGACCAAAGTGGCCAAATCTAGTGTAGTGCCCTGAACAGTTACTCACATTGTACCTCTACTGTCGGCTCACTGCCTTCGACAAATGGCACCGGAACCCCATGGGGGCAGGTAGCCTCCAGCAGATAACCCTGCTGATCCACCCAGCGCTCCACCACCTCTTCAGGATAACGAATCCGCAACGGTTGGTTGGGCAGCTTGGACATCATTCTCCCCCAGACGTGAAGCGCACCGGAGCTTCCGGTCAACCCTGCCGACTGGTTATCATCCCGCCCCATCCAGACCACCGCAAGGCGGTCTCCACTGAATCCTGCAAACCAGCTATCCCGTAGTTCATCCGTTGTCCCGGTCTTGCCCGCCACACCCAGATGCGGAGAGATCATCTGCTGCAGCCCCTGTGCCGTTCCCTCACTGACCACCTGCTGCATTCCCCACTGCAGCAGTGCTGTCGATGCAGGGTCCACTACCTCACTGACGTGGATCGGATAGCGGTTGAGTGTTCTTCCGTTGGAGTCCATCACCGCGCGAATGGAACGTAGCGGGGTGGAGATTCCGCCAGCAGCCAGCGGCTGGTAGAGCTGCGCCACCTCCAGCGGTGAGAGCTCCAGTGCCCCCAGAAAGAGAGAAGGGTAACGCGGGATCTCCCGTTCAACACCAAGCCGCTGCAACGTTTTCGCCACTGCCCCAATTCCCAGTGTGACACCGAGACGGGCAGTCGAGAGATTGTAAGAGTGGCTCAGTGACTGATAAAGCAACACCTGTCCATGGGACTCCTTGTCATAATTATCAGGCTGCCAGACGTCCTCTCCGCTACGAATCTGGAAGGGGCGATCCTCCAGACGACTGACCAGATTGTAGCGGTGGGGCTGCTCCAGCGCGGTCAGATAGAGGGCCGGTTTCACCAGTGATCCAATCGGTCGCACTGCATACAGGGCACGGTTGAATCCTGCTGCACGGGGGTCACTCCCCCCCACCACCGCCTCGACCTCACCACTCCCCGGATGAACCACAACCACCGCCCCCTGCAAGTTTCCCTTCTCCCTTCCCAATTCACGCAGACGACGCTGCAGTCCCCACTCCGCCGCCTGCTGCGAGAGTGGATCGAGCGTAGTGAAGATCTGCAGCCCTGAGGTGGTGAGATCCTCCCGCTTGTAATCCTGAAGGATCTGACTGCGCACCAGATCGAGGAAGGCGGGATAGAGTGACTGTCCACTCGGCACATGGGAGAGTACTCCCAGTGGCTGACGTTTGGCCCGGTCTGCGCTGGGTTGGGTGATCACCTGCTGCCGGGCCAGCAGGTCAAGGATCATGTCTCTGCGCTCCTTCGCCCGCTGCGGATGGCGTCTGGGGTTGTAGCGGGATGGGCCTTTCAGCATTCCCACCAGCAGTGCGGACTCACTCAAGCTCAGTTCACTCGCGTCATGCCCGAAGAAGAAGTGGCTCGCCATACCGACCCCATTGATGGAGCGGCGCTGATCCTGCCCGAAATAGACCTCATTGAGATAGGCCTCCAGAATCTCCTCCTTGCTGTAGTGGTACTCCAGAATCAGGGTAATCAGCGCCTCACGCACCTTGCGCCAGAGTGTACGTTCGCGGCTGAGGAAGAGGTTCTTGGCCAACTGCTGGGTCAAGGTACTCCCCCCCTGCACAGTGCGCCCGGCACGGATATTGGCCACAATGGCACGCGCAATTGCCAGTGGGTTGATGCCATAGTGGTCGAAGAAGCTGCGGTCCTCCACCGTAGTGAGTGTATCGATCAAATGAGCAGGGAGATCCTTCAGCCGCACCAGCTGGCGATCCTCACCATGGGCTGCATAAAAGCTGCCGATCGGGAGGGGGTCAAGCCGGATCAGATCAATCTCTTCCCGCCCCAGCGAATCAATCCGTGTCAACTTGCGTCCACTGAAGGTGAGCTGCACCCGCACCGCCTGCTCTGTTCCATCCCAGAAGCGGAAGGGGCGAGTGTGGAGTCGAATACGGTTCTGCTGGCGTTGATAGCTGCCTCTGTCCCGGGCACCCGACTGTTTACGATAGCCGAGCTGGCGTAGTGCCCCCTCCAGCTGAGCTGCTCCCATCGGTTTTCCTGCATAGAGTTCCACCGGTGCCGCATAGACCCGTGCCGGCAGCTCCCAGCGCTTGCCCTCAAACTGTGCCCGCACCGTGTAGTCGAGCCACGCCGTATAGATCAACAGCAGTGGGATAAACAGCAACAGGGAGCGGGTGAGGAGCCAGCGTACTTTTGTGCCGATCCAGCGCCTCAGACGTGAAGGTTTGCGCTTCTGGCCTGGTGCTTGTTTTGACTGTGCGGTGCTTTTCCCGGACCTCTTCCTGGCGGGAGAGGCTCGCTTTTTGGCTGCACGCTTTGCAGGCTTTTTGTTGGAGTTCGTCTTGGGCGCCTTGCGCGTTTTCTCTACGGTGCTCTTCTTGCGAATCACTTCAGCAGACGCACCATGGAACTGACTTTATCTACCTTGAAGGCACGATCAATTTTCTTCTTCATCTCCCTGGCCGCCTTCTCGGAAGTGAGTGGCGCGGTCACCAGTCGCAACTGGCGCTTGGTCTCTTTCAGCTCGACCTGAAACCCCTTCTCTCGCATCCGCTTGAGAAAACGGTTGGCCCGCTTGCGGCTCTTGTGGCTGTAGCTGACCACCTGAACCTCCCAGCGTTTGCCACTGGTGGCTTTTTGCTTCGGTTGCGGTTTCGGCACACTCTTCACTACTTTCGGTGGCTCGGTCACCTTGTTGGCCACAACCTTTTTGGGCTGAGTGGATTGCGGTTGTACCCGCTGCGGAGATTTTGCAACGGGCTGCGCTGGCACTGCTGACTGAGGCTGCTGAGCGATCGGCTCCACAATGGGAGAGAACTCCTCATCACTGATCTCAATCAGATTGAGGGGAGGATCATCCGGCCACGGCTCCACATTACTCTCCAGAATCTTCACCTCCTGGCGTGGATCATCCATCAGCAACGGGACGATGATGACCGCTAGCGCAAGCAGCACGACTCCGCCAACAATTCGTTGTTTCAATTGAACCTGATCAAGCATTGTGCCGCCTCTGAGTGGGGTAAGTGGGAATACAGACAGAAGGGGCCATTCTATTGATCCTCCAGCACTGCTGCAACCGTATAGAAGGAGCCGAAGGCCACAATTCGATCTTCCGCTGCCACCCGCTGCAACAATTCACGACAGGCCAGACCAGGATCATCCTGCTGTTCAACCGGCTCACCAATCACCTCCTCCACTACCGCTCCCAGTGCCTTGGATGAGAGCGCACGATCGCCCTGCAGCCCACACACCATCCAGTGATCCACCTGTGGTGCAACGGTCTCGATCACACGTCCCACCTCCTTGTCCTTGAGCATTCCCACCACCATCCAGGTCTCTCCACTGCAAGGGGTACTCGCGAGGTTGTCTGCCAATACTGCCGCCGCCTGTGGGTTGTGTGAGACATCAACAATCACCTCCGGAGCACTGCCAATGGTCTGAAAACGTCCCGGTAGAGCGGTTGCGGACAGCCCCTGTTCGATGGCTGCACGGCCAATCCGATCCAACCAGCCCAGCTGTGCAATCACCTCCAGCACTGCTGCACTGTTCTGTAGCTGTATCACTCCCGGCAAAGCAGGCAGAGGCAATCCCTCAAAAATGGTATCCCCCTGCCGCAACCAGTGCCATCCTTCAGCATCTGACTGCAGAGAGAAATCTGTTCCGTAGAGGGAGAGTGGTGCCCCCAGTGTATTGGCTGTCTCAACCACTGAATCGGGTGGATTGAGCTCACCGATCACAGCAGGGCGACCCGCACGGAAAATTCCTGCCTTCTCCCGACCAATCTCCTCCCGCGTCTCACCGAGCCAGGCCTGGTGATCCAGGTCGACCGTGGTCAACAGTGTCACATCGGCATCAATCAGATTGACCGCATCCAGTCGTCCTCCCAGCCCCACCTCCAGAATCCAGAGATCGAGTGGCTGCCGGTTGAAAAGATAGAAAGCGGCCAGCGTGCCAAACTCGAAGTAGGTGAGCGAGGTCTCGCCTCGTGCCCGATCAATGGCCTCAAAGGCCTCACAGAGTGCCTGGTCAGTGACCACCTCTCCATCGATCTGAATGCGCTCGTTGTAGCGCAACAGGTGGGGCGAGGTGTAGACCCCCACCCGGAGACCGGCGCAGCGGGTGATAGCGTGCAGTATTGCAATGGATGAGCCCTTGCCATTGGTACCGGCAACGGTGACCACTCTGGCTTCCGGGGTGAGCAGTTCAAGCGCCTCTGCAACCTGATGGATGCGCTCCAGCCCCAACTCAATCTCTTCCGGATGCAGCGTCTCCTGCCAGGAGAGCCATTCGTCAAGACTCTTCAAAAAGCGGCTTGGGTATTGGGATTATTCTCCATCATCATCGACAGCAGTGAAGAGAGTTTGCCACGCATCTCACGACGATCAATGATCATGTCAATCGCACCATGCTCCAGCAGGAACTCGCTACGCTGGAACCCCTCCGGCAATTTCTCGCGTACCGTCTGCTCAATCACACGGGGGCCGGCAAAACCGATCAGTGCATTGGGCTCAGCCACATTGAGGTCACCCAGCATGGCAAAACTGGCGGAGACCCCTCCCATGGTGGGGTCGGTCAACACCGAGATAAAGGGGAGATTGCGCTGCTGCAGCTTGTTGAGTGCTGCACTGGTCTTGGCCATCTGCATCAGCGAGAAGAGCGCCTCCTGCATACGGGCGCCACCACTGGCACTGAAACAGATCAGTGGCACATTGTGCTCCAGTGCTGCATTGACGGCACGCACAAAGCGCTCACCCACTACAGACCCCATGGAACCTCCCATGAATTTGAATTCGAAGGCGGCAGCGACCATCGGCACCCCCTCCACCTCACCACGCATCACCACCAGTGCATCCTTCTCATCGGTGCTCTTCTGCGCCTGTGCAATACGATCCTTGTACTTCTTCAGATCCTTGAAGTTGAGATGGTCGACCGGTCCCAGCTCCGCTGCCACCTCTTCGATACTCTCCGCATCGAAGAAGAGCTCCAGACGGCGGCGGGCACTGATACGCATATGGTGGTTGCACTTGGGACAGACATCCTGATTGCGTTCCAGCTCTGCACGGTAGAGTACCGCCTCACACTCGGAGCACTTGGTCCAGACCCCCTCCGGGATCGCCTTCTTGCTGCTCTCGGTACGAATTTTCGGAAGAATCTTTTCAAACCAGGTGGTCATATCTGCTTACCTACTCTATGTAATTTCGATGGGTTCTGTTTATAACTGATCCAGTGCCTCACGCATCTCTGCAAGGATACCACCAATCTCCTCTGGGATCTGGTCTGGTGTCTCGCGCAGTGCCTCCATCCGGGAGACCAGTGCACTCCCCACCACCACCGCATCGGCAACCTTCCCGATGGCCGCTGCCGAAGCGGCATCACGAATACCGAAACCGACTCCCACCGGCAGATCGCTCTGCTGGCGAATTGCTTCAACCCGTGCTCCCACCTCTGCCACATCGGGTGCCTGTGAACCGGTCACCCCCTTGACCGAGACATAATAGATGAAGCCCTTGGCAGAACGGGCGATCTTTCCGATACGCGCTTCTGTGCTCGTGGGTGCGATCAGGTAGATTGGTGCCAATCCATGCTGTTCACAGATCTGCTCAAACTCTCCCCCCTCTTCCGGCGGCATATCAACCGTCAACACGCCATCAACACCCGACTGTCGGGCAGCCGTTGCAAAGTCCTCCAACCCCATATTCTCAATGGGGTTGAGATACCCCATCAATACCACCGGGGTCACGGCATCGGTTTGACGGAACTCCACCACCATCTCCAGCACATGGTGGATGCTGGTGTTGTGTTCCAGTGCACGTTCACTCGACTTCTGAATAGTGGGACCATCCGCCATTGGATCCGAGAAGGGCACTCCCAATTCAATGATATCAGCGCCTGCCTTGACCATCGCATGCATCACTGGGACCGTCACTTGACGGTTGGGATCACCCGCAGTGACAAACGGGATCAGCGCCTTGCGTTCAACCGATCGGCACTTGTCAAAACAGGTCTCGATACGATTCTTCATAAAACACCTCTGGAAATTGTCATTTTGCTGCAAGTGCAAAGCGCTGCCGCACGGAAAACCGGAATGTGCATAGCGGCACATGAGGATTTGAGTACGGCAGTAATGCCGCAATTGTGGGAAAAGGGCATTTCCAGCGGTGTTTTCATACTTCGACTCCTTCGATCTCTGCCACCGTATGAATATCCTTGTCACCACGACCGGAGAGGTTGACGATGATATGCTGATCCCTGCTCATGGTCGGTGCCAGCTTGGTCGCATAGGCGAGTGCATGGCTTGACTCCAGCGCGGGGAGGATACCTTCAATCCGGGTCAGATCATGAAACCCCTGCAGTGCCTCTTCATCGTTGATTGCTACATACTCTGCACGTCCTTCATCCTTGAGCCAGGCGTGTTCCGGTCCCACACCCGGATAGTCCAGTCCTGCGGAGATAGAGTGGGTCTCAATGATCTGTCCGTTCTCATCCTCCATGATATAGGTGCGGTTGCCGTGCAGCACCCCCGGCTTGCCGGCACAGAGCGGTGCCGCATGCTCACCGGTATCCAAACCATGACCCGCGGCCTCTACGCCATAAATCTTGACTGACTCATCGGCAAGGAAGGGATAGAAGAGTCCCATTGCATTGGAGCCTCCACCGACACAGGCCACCAGCGCATCCGGCAACTGTCCCGCCTGCTGCTGAATCTGCTCACGCGCCTCACGTCCGATGATGGCCTGAAAATCACGCACCAGTGCCGGGTAGGGGTGTGGCCCGGCAACGGTGCCGATGATGTAGAAGGTGTTGTCGACATTGGTCACCCAGTCCCGCATCGCCTCGTTGAGCGCATCCTTCAATGTTTTGGATCCAGAACTGACCGGGACCACTTTGGCCCCCAACAACTTCATACGATAGACGTTGAGCTTCTGACGCTCAACATCAACTGCCCCCATGTAGACCACACACTCCAACCCCAGACGCGCAGCGACAGTAGCCGTTGCTACACCATGCTGTCCGGCACCAGTTTCGGCAATGATGCGGGTCTTGCCCATGCGCTTGGCCAGCAATGCCTGACCGATGGTGTTGTTCACCTTGTGGGCACCGGTGTGGTTGAGATCCTCTCGCTTGAGCCAGATCTGTGCACCACCCAGCTGTTCGCTCCAGCGCTCCGCATGGTAGAGCGGACTGGGGCGCCCTACATAGTGCTGCAGGTCTGCATCCAGTTCACGCTGGAACTCGGCATCCTGCATGTATCGGCTGTAGGCCTCGGTCAACTCTTCCAGTGGCGCCATCAGCGTCTCGGAGGCGAAGATCCCTCCGTAGATACCAAAGTGGCCCTGTTGATCCGGCTGTTCGGTCCATCGACTGCTCACATCTTTTTCCTCTTACCAGTGAATGCGCTTTGCGCTCTCAATAAACTGTTTTACCTTTTCAAGGCTCTTGACCCCTTTGCGCTGCTCAACACCGCCGCTGACATCCACGGCCCAGGGGGTTATCTGCTCAACCGCTTGAGCAACATTCTCTACACTTAACCCACCAGCCAGCACCAGTGGCTTATCCAGCTCTGCCGGGATGCGTTGCCAATCAAAAGTTTCGCCAGTTCCCCCCGGTACACCAGGTTGATAGGCATCGACCAGCAGCGCAGAGGCCGCACTATATCGCTGACACTCCTGCTGCAGATCCACATCCGGGCGCATCCGGATCGCCTTCATCCAGGGCCTGCCAAAGGCAGTACAGTACTCTGGAGACTCATTGCCGTGGAACTGAAGCAGGTCCAGTGGAATCTGTTGCAAGATACGTTCTATCTGTTCCGGCGCCTCATCCACAAACAGTCCAACCGTGGTAACAAAGGGGGGAAGCAGCTGAAGAATCTCTGCCGCCTGCTCCGGAGTCACTGCGCGAGGACTGGGCGGGTAGAAGACCAGACCGATCGCATCCGCGCCACAGTGGGCTGCATCCAATCCATCTTCCGGCGAGGTAATTCCACAGATTTTAACTCTTGCCTGCATCGACCAATTCTAGCACAGGAAGAGATCCAGTTAGACTCCACACCATACAATGAAAAACGCCTTGCACCAAGGTACAAGGCGTCTTTACCTCTTGCGAACCGCTCAAAAAAGCGGCAGCTACAACCTAAAACTCACTCCAATCGGAATCACCCGTTGCAGCCGCTGGCTGAGCCACAGGTCTGGTTTTTGATGCAGGAGCAATCGGTTTCGGTTTGGTTGCAGCTGTGGTCGCTCTGTTCCGCACATCTCTGTTCTCAGTGCGACGTTCATAACGGCTATCCACCTTGAAGAAGGCAACCATGTCCGACAACTGATCCGCCTGTTGGTTGAGATGATCACTCGAAGCCGCTGTCTCCTCTACCAGAGCGGCATTCTCCTGTGTTACCCCGTCCAGCTGAGCCACAGCAGTATTGACCTGATCGATTCCCTGGGTCTGCTCTTTGGCAGCCGCAGCAATCTCACTGGCGATATCATTCATTTTCTTGATCGCCTCCTGAATCTCATCCAGTGAGCCACCACTCTGTCCAACCAGCCTGCTACCCTCCTCGATGCGACTGGTACTGTCTTCAATCAGCCCCTTGATATCCTTAGCTGCATCGGCAGATCGTTGTGCCAGGCTTCTCACCTCGCCGGCAACTACCGCAAAGCCGCGTCCATGTTCACCGGCACGTGCCGCCTCAACTGCCGCATTCAGCGCCAGCAGGTTGGTCTGGAAGGCGATACCATCAATCAGGGTGATGATCTCGGAGATCTTGCTGCTGGACTCATTGATCCCTTCCATCGCCTGAACCGCATCGGCAATGACCCGGGTACCTTCATTGACACTGCGCACCGAGTCTTCTGCCAACTTGTTGGCCAGCGCCGCGCTGTCTGCACTCATATTGACCGTGCTGGCGATCTCCTCCATGCTCGCTGCAGTCTCCTCAAGGCTCGCCGCCTGCTGAGAGGTACGACTGGAGAGATCCTGACTACCACTGGAGACCTCATTGGAGCTGATCTTCACGCCAGACGATGCCTTTCTTACCTCGCTGACAATCTCGGAGAGCTTGGTCTGAGTGCCATTGATGGAGTCCTTGAGCTGCCCCAGGGCACCACGGTACTCTCCACTAATCTGCTGAGTGAGATTGCCTGCTCCGATACGGTCAGCAGCACTCATGGTCTCGCTGATCGCCTGCTCAAAGGCTTCCATTGAGAGGTTGATATTGGTCCCGAGCTGTCTCAGATCCCCCTTGGCCTGAGCCAGATCCATCCGCTTAGTAAAGTCACCCTCAGCCAAATTCTCAATCAATTGAGCAACCTGCTGCAGGATCTCGTCAATGGATACCATCGCACCATTGACCTGATCACGGAAGACCTCCTCCACCTCATCACTCATACGCACCTTGAGGTTACCTTCACCCAGCCCCTCCATCACATTACCCAGTGAATCCATGGTGATCTGCACACGTGACTGCACATCACCGACAGTCTTCAGCATCTGTGGGAACAATCCTCTCAAACCAACCGGCTGTGGCGCACGACCGTAATCCCCCTTCACCATGCGATTGAGGGTGGTTGAAGTATCACGGAAGACCGTCTCGGTTTGGTCCATCATCTCGTTAATGGCCCAAGCACACTCAGCATAACGGTGCCCATTGGGAATTCCAACGACACGCGACTCCAGGATACCCTGATTGGCATCAATCGCTGTCTTCTCCATCTTCTTCAACAAATTTTGATCTGCCTTGAGTGCGCGCAGTCCCACCACCAGAATCACAACAACCGCAATTGTCAGGGCGATGGAGACAACAGATCCTCCACTAACCACCAGACCATATGCTGATGAGGTCAGCGCAACAATTGCCATTAACCAACTTGTCTGAATGATACCCATAATCAGGACGCCTCCAACGCAAAGATCAGTTGCTCATAGGTCAACCCCTTCTCATTCAGGG
>CAYQFH010000031.1:0-22307 GCA_964416755.1 uncultured Piscirickettsiaceae bacterium
ATGTATGGCTCCTACCGCAAGCCCCGTGAGTTGATCTGGGTCTTCGGCATGGTGCTCTATCTGGCGCTGATGGCAGAGGCCTTCATGGGCTACCTGCTGCCATGGGGACAGATGTCCTACTGGGGTGCGCAGGTGATCATCTCCCTGTTTGGTGCTGTGCCTTACATTGGTGAGGATATTGCGCTGTGGATTCGTGGTGACTTCGTCATTGCCGATGCGACCCTGAACCGCTTCTTTGCCTTCCACGTGATTGCGCTGCCGCTGGTACTGGTGATGCTGGTCTTCCTGCACATCGTTGCGCTGCATGCAGTCGGCTCCAACAACCCTGAGGGGATCGAGATCAAGGATGGTCCAAAGGGCAACCGCTGGAGCGAGGACGCGCCTGCAGATGGCATCCCATTCCACCCCTACTATTCCGTGAAGGACATCGTGGGCGTGGTCGCCTTCCTGATGATCTTCTCCGCAGTGATGTTCTTCGTGCCGGAGATGGGTGGCTGGTTCCTGGAGAAGGACAACTTTGTCCCTGCAGATCCGCTGAAGACGCCTGAGCACATTGTGCCGCTGTGGTACTTCACCGCCTTCTACGCAATCCTGCGTGCGGTGCCCGACAAGTTCCTCGGTGTAGTGGCGATGTTTGGTGCGATCATCATGCTGTTTATCCTGCCATGGCTGGATCGTAGCAATGTGAAGTCCATCAAGTACAAGGGGATGATCTCCAAGATTGCGCTGGCGATCTTCGTGGTCTCCTTCATTGCACTCTCCTGGTTGGGCACACAGCCTGCGACTCCAGTTGCAACCATGTTTGCGCGGATCTTCTCAGTGCTCTACTTTGCCTTCTTCCTGTTGATGCCGTTCTACTCGAAGATGGACAAGACCAAGCCAGTGCCTGAGCGCCTGCCAGAGCATTAAGGACAAGGAGAATAATCGATGAAAAAGATGATGAAAAAACTCAGCGTATTGCTGTTGCTTCTCCCCTCCTTTGTAATGGCAGGAGGTGGTAGCAGTATCCCACTGGACAAGGCTCCAATTGACCTGTCGGACAATGAGTCTCTGAAGAATGGTGCCAAACTGTTCATGGAGTACTGCCTGAGCTGTCACTCCGCGCACTTCATGCGCTACAAGAGAATGGCGGATGATCTGGGGATGAGTGATCAGGAGGTGCTGGATACATTGGTGCTGACTGGTGCCAAGATCCATGACACCATGAAGATCGCGATGCCTGCCGAGCAGGCTGCTCAGTGGTTTGGTACAACTCCACCAGATCTGAGTGTGATCTCCCGTTCACGTGGAGATGACTGGCTCTACACCTACCTGCGTGGTTTCTACAAGGATTCAAGCCGTCCAATGGGTGTCAACAATGTGGTCTTCAAGGATGTGGGTATGCCTCATGTATTGGCTGGGCTGCAGGGCAACCAAACTCTGAAGGAGGATGGTTCGCTGGTTGCTGATGGGTCTGGTTCCATGAGTGCAGAGGAGTATGACAAGGCTGTTGGTGATCTGGTCAACTTCCTTGCCTATGTCGGTGAGCCTGCCAAGGCCTACCGTCTAACGCTGGGATGGTATGTGCTCGGTTTCCTGCTGATTCTGCTGGTGCTTAGCTACCGTCTGAAGAAGGAGTACTGGAAAGACGTTCACTGATCTTTCTGGTCCTGCTTTTACTTGACCCCGGAGTTCGGTTTGACCGAGTCCGGGGTTTTGTCACTTTGATGTATCGAACAAATTTAGAGAAACAAGGTTAATAAAAATTATGATTATTGCGAACCGACGTTCGGTTATGGTGCTCTTTTCGGGGGTAACCGACCATCTCAGCCATCGGGTACGAATCGTGATGGAGGAGAAGGGGATTACGCATGAGACCGAGAATATTGATCTGCAGAATCCGCCGGAGGAATTTGCCGAGCTCAGCCCCTATGGGCTGCTCCCAACAATCGCGGATCGTGATCTGGCACTGTTTGGCTCACGTACCATTATGGAGTATCTGGATGAACGTTTTCCTCATCCGCCACTGATGCCGGTTGACCCGGTTGCGCGTGCACAGGCGCGACAGATGATTGATCGTATCGATCTGGATTGGTCGGAGCGGATCAAGGAAATCGAGAGTGGTAGCGATAAGATGGCAACGGTTGCACGCAAACAGCTGACCGAGAGTATCACTATGTTGGCTCCACTGTTTGAACAGAACCCCTACTTCATGAGTGAGGAGTTTTCTCTGGTTGATTGCAGTCTCGCTCCGATCTTCTGGCGTCTGAAATCATTGGGAATTACTCTGCCAGCCTCAGCCAAGGCGGTGAGTGAATATGCGGAGCGCCTGTTCGATCGCGACTCCTTTATGGATAGTCTGACAGAAGAGGAGCGCGAGTTGGATGAGTGATGACCTCTCGGCAGCCACATCAATGACCTCCAGTCGCCCTTATATGGTGCGCGCGATCCATGCCTGGATCACTGATAACGGTTTGACTCCTTACATTGTGGTCGATGCAACCCAGCCGCAGGTAATGGTGCCAGTTGCTCACATCAATGAGGGCAAGATTGTGCTCAATTGCAGCTATGATGCAGTGGCAGGGCTCTCAATCGAGAATGACTGGATCAGTTTCAGTGCTCGCTTCTCTGGAGCGTCTGAGGAGATCTCTTTTCCTCCTGGTGCTGTGCAGGCGATCTATGCGCGTGAAAACGGGCAGGGGATGGTCTTCCCGGAAGAGGAGGTGGTACCAGAGGCGTTGGTAGAGGCCAATAAGCCATCTGCAGCAGAGGCAGAGAAGAAGAAAGGCAAGCCTTCACTTAAGATTGTAAAGTAATCTTCAGGCTTCAAGCTTTGGCATCCCTTTTTCTGGATTGAGAATTCCATTGGGGTCAAATGCTCGTTTGATCTCTCCCATTAGTCGTCGTTCCGTCTCCTTGATCTGTAGTGCAACATAAGGCTGTTTGACCAGGCCGATACCGTGCTCCCCGGAGATAGAGCCGTTTAGTGAGAGTACCTGCTGGAAGAGTTCATGCAGGCATGCCTCGGCACGTTCCATCTCTTCGGGATCATCCGGGTTGACCAGCAGATTGGTGTGCAGGTTGCCATTTCCTGCATGGCCAAAGTTGGCAATCTGAATGTTGTGGGTGGATGCAAGTCTCTGGATGATTTTGATGAGTGTGGGGATGTTGGAGACGGGCACTACAATATCCTCATTGATCTTCTTGGGGGCAATTTCGCGCAGTCTTGGTGAGAGCACCTTGCGTGCGTTCCAGAGTTGGGCTGCCTCCTCGTGGTCTGTTGCAGTGCGAAAATCAATCAGTCCGGAGTTGGCTGTACTCTGTTCAATTGCATAGGCAGCCTCGACCACCATCTGTTCTGTCCCATCCACTTCAATCATCAGCATCGCCTGCGCTGCCTGAGGAAAACCAGCGCCTAATCTGGAGCGGATCAGGTCGAGGCTGGCGCCATCCATAAACTCCAGGGCGCAAGGGGTGGTAGGTTGTGCCATGATGGCGGCGACTGCATCGGCTGCGTGCTGCATGCTACTGTAGAGTGCGCGCATCATCCGCTTCTCTGGTTGTAGCGGGAGCAGTTTTAGTGTGGCCTCGGTGAGGATGGCAAGTGTCCCCTCAGAGCCTGTTAGTAGTTGAGTCAGGTCATAGCCGATTGCCCATTTACTGGTTTCGGTTCCGGTCTGTATCAACTCCCCCGCACCCGTGACTGCTTTCAGTCCCAGTGTGTTCTCACGTACTGTTCCATATTTGACTGCACGAGGGCCCGCTGTACCGCAGGAGATGTTGCCACCAATGCTACAGAACGGGCTGCTGGTGGGGTCGGGTGGCCAGAAGAAGCCGTGCCGGGCGGCCGCCTGTTGAACCTCTTGATTGGTTACTCCTGGTTCAACCACCATCAGTCGGTTGTCGGGTTCGATACGCAGAATGGTCCGCATCCGTTCGGTTGAGAGCACCAGCCCTCGTTGTTGTGGTACAGCGGCACCAGCGGTGCCACTGCCGCGTCCACGACAGGTCAATGGGATATTGTATTGGTTGCAGAGCGTTACAATCTCCCTGATTTTATCAGCCGTGTCGGGAAGTAGTACTGCCTCAGGCTGTACAGAGATGCGACTGTTGTCATAACTGTAGCTATGCAGATCGGCCGGGTCTGTGCGTACAGCCTCTTTGCCGAGTAGGGTATGCAGCGCTGAGAGCAGGGATTGCTCCATGTTGATTATGAGCGCCAGTCTCTAGTCGATATATTCAAACAGTTTGACAATCTTCTGTACGCCGCCAATGCCTTGTGTCAGTTTGACTGCCAGATCACCCTGTGCGCGGGTTACTACCCCCATCAGATAGGTGGTGCCGTTTTCGGTCACTACCTTGACCTTGTTGGCAAAATTTCCGCCTTGGGCAAGCATTTCGGTCTTGATGCGTCCGGTCAGTGCGGTATCGCTGGTGCGGCTTAATAGTGAGCTGGGAGCAGCAATGGTCATCATATTGTGGACACGACGCACCTTGGGAATTGATTTGACGATGGCATCAATGCGACTGCGCATCTCCTTGGTTGGGGTTTCACCAGTGATCAGTACGATAAAGTTGTAGCTGGTGATGTTGACGTGGCTCTGCTGATTGAGACGTTGATCCTGATAGATGGCATTGGAGGCGTTGAGCTCAATGATCTCGTCATCCAGTTGAGTGCCGAATGAGCGTTGATCCGTCGATGCAACTGCAGCGCCTCCTGCTGCTGTGGTTGCTGTGGTTGCAGTGCAGCCGCTGAGTTGGGCCAGAAATGGGATCATAAGAAGAGGGAGTAGGCGCTTATACATGACAAATCCAGTGCAGTTGGGTGCGGAAAGTGCGCAGTATAGCCTATCGGTCGCCAGGCCAGAAAGCCTCTTTAAACCACTCAAACTGAAATTGACCACTATGTTGTGTGACAGAGAGTACATCAAAGCGGATCTCGTGCTGTTCATACTGTGGTCGCTGCTGCAGGAAGTGGAGTGCGGTTTTGGCCAGTTTTTTCTGTTTACTGGTAGTGACTGTCTCTGCACCGGAGCCATAGGAGTGATTGTTGCGCAACCGTACCTCAATAAAAATCAGCTGCTGTTGTGCTGTGGCGATAAGATCAATCTCTCCCCCTTTGAAACGGTAGTTGTGGTAGATCAGTTGTAACCCCTGCTGTTGCAGGAAATCGGCTGCCGCCTCTTCTGCAGCAGCACCATGACTGGAGCTGTTATTCTCTTTCTGTTTCAATATGTGCTTCAAAATTCAGTGGTAGTACAGATGAACGGGATACTCTATATCGTAGCGACGCCGATTGGCAATCTGGAGGACCTCTCTCCACGTGCGCAGCGTGTACTCAGAGAAGTGGATCTGATTGTGGCAGAGGATACCCGGCACAGTGCAACGCTGCTGCACCATTTTGGTATCAAGAGCCCGATGCGTTCGATGCATGAGCATAATGAGTCAGAACGCGTCAGTGCTCTGTTGGCTCTGCTTCAGCAAGGGCAGTCGATTGCACAGATTAGTGATGCAGGCACGCCGTTGATCAATGACCCAGGGTATCGATTGGCTGTGGCAGCGAGAGCAGCAGGTTTGATGGTTACGGCAGTGCCCGGCCCCAGTGCACCGGTTATGGCGCTCACGCTCTCTGGCCTGCCGGTGGATCGCTTCAGCTTTGAGGGGTTTCTCCCTGCCAAACAGGGGGCACGCCAGCAACTGCTCGATGCGCTTGCAGGTGAGACAAGAACCATGCTCTTCTTCGAATCTCCAAGGCGGGTAATGGCTGCATTGAGGGCAATGGTGCAGTCGTTTGGAGAGATGCGCAGAGTGGCTGTTGCCAGAGAGTTGACCAAGTTGCATGAGTCGATCCATACTGCCCCACTGGGTGAGCTACTGAAGTGGATGGAGGCAGATCCCAATCGGCAGCGGGGTGAGTTTGTGTTGGTGGTGGAGGGGGCGCTTGCACGGTCAATGGGGGATGAGGAGGCGCAGCGTATTGTTCGCTTGTTGGCGACAGAGTTGCCTCCACGCAAGGCCGTAGCGTTGGGGGCCGAAATCACTGGAATGAAGAAGAACCAGCTCTATCGTCTATTGATGGAGTAGGGTATCCTTCGTTGCGGAAGCTGGCCAGACAATCGCTGCATTAAGGTGCAGAGGAAAGTCCGGGCTCCATAGAGCAGGGTGCCAGGTAACGCCTGGAAGGTGAAGGCCGTCAAGGTATAAGCCTATGGAAAGTGCAGCAGAAAAGAGACCGCCTACGTACATCTCGGTGTGCCGGTAAGGGTGAAATGGTGCGGTAAGAGCGCACCGCGCAGCAGGTAACTGACTGTGGCAAGGTAAACCCCACTCGGAGCAAGACCAAATAGGGGGGGCAATGGAGTGGCTCGCTCTGTCCCCGGGTAGGTTGCTTGAGGCGCATGGTGACATGCGTCCCAGATGAATGGTTGTCCTTGACAGAACCCGGCTTATCGGCCAGCTTCCACTCCCGATTTTTTCTCTCAAAAAACCCATATTTTTCCGCTTGTTCTCTTTATTGGGGAATTTTTTTGTTCATAAAGAGGTCTGTTTTTTGTTAAATAGTTGAAAAATATTGTTTTTGTTCCGTTCTCTATGAAATTTTATAACTCTCTGTTGTTGTGGCATTTTTCTGTGATTTTGAGTTGAATCTGTAAAAAAGTGGAGTATAGTGGGGCCTTCTGGGGAAAAGTGGGTTTTCCAAGAATAGCCATCCGAGGGAGCAATATGTTTGAAGAGGTCGTCGATTCGTTTGCCGATAACGCCATCATTCGCGTGATCGGAGTAGGAGGAGCTGGGGGAAATGCGCTGGAGCACATGGTTGCTTCCGAGATTGAGGGGGTTGATTTCATCTGCGCAAATACAGATTCACAGGCATTGGGACGCTCTACTGCGCAGACCGTGCTGCAGATTGGCACGCAGACCACTCGGGGGCGTGGTGCAGGTGCCAAACCAACGGTAGGTCGTGACTCGGCGCTGGAGGATCGTGAAGCGATCCGAGAGGCGATTGAAGGCACCGAGATGCTGTTTATTACTGCCGGTATGGGGGGAGGTACCGGTACCGGTGCAGCACCTGTGGTAGCGGAAGTGGCCAAAGAGATGGGCATCCTTACGGTGGCGGTAGTCACCAAACCCTTCGAGATGGAGGGGAAGAAGAGGATGAGTATCGCCATTGAGGGTATTGATGAGCTGAGTCAGCATGTTGACTCGATCATCACCATTCCCAATGAGAAGTTGATGACCGTCTTTGGTGAGGATATGACGCTGAAGGCGGCCTTCCGTGAAGCGGATGGAGTCCTGAATGGTGCGGTGCAGGGTATTGCAGAGTTGATTACTCGTGAAGGGATGGTTAATGTCGACTTTGCTGATGTCAAGACGGTGATGTCTGAAATGGGTATGGCGATGATGGGCACCGGTCATGCAACGGGTGAGAACCGTGCAGCAGAGGCGGCAGACAAGGCGCTCCATAGTCCGCTGCTGGATGATATCGATCTGCGTGGTGCACGTGGTGTACTGGTCAATATCACCTCTGGGTATGACCTCAGTATGGGGCAGTACAAGGCGGTGGGTAGCGCGGTTCATCAGTATGCTTCAGAGGAGGCGACCATCGTCATTGGTACCGCCTTTGATCCAGAGATGGAAGATGAGATTCGTGTTACTGTGGTAGCAACAGGCTTGGATAATGCTCAGCAGGTAGAGCAGGGACAACCGGCCAAGGTGAAGCCTATACTGGTAGAGGTCGAGCCACAGCAGCGTACCGGTACTGATGACTATATGCCAAACCGTTCACATCCAACCAATACCGACTTTGATCGTCCAACGTTTCAGCGCCAGGAAGTTCCTTCTGTTGCAGGGATGGGGGCAGGTGCAGCACCGGTAAACACATCCAGTGGATTGGATGAAGAGTATCTTGATATCCCCGCATTTCTCAGAACACAGGCCAACTGATTGCCCGTGATGGGTTATGTTTCGAGGTAACAAGTCAGTCAAGCTGGATGGCAAGGGGCGGGTTTCGATCCCGTCCCACTACCGTGTTCGACTGCTGGACAGTGCTGGAGGCAAGGTGGTTGTCTCTCCAGACCATCTCTCGGCTTGCCTTAATATCTATCCGTTGACTGAGTGGGAACATGTGGAAGAGCAGATTGGAAAGCTGCCGGGACGGCAGCAGTCGACATTGCGCCGATATGTGATCGGGCGTGCTCAAGAGTGTGAAATGGATGGCAATGGCCGTATTCTGCTGAATCAGGAGCTGCGCGATCATGCCAATCTGAGCAAGGAGGCAGTGTTGGCTGGTGTCGGCTTCAAGATGGAATTGTGGGATGAGGCATCATGGAGTGCGGTTTCACAGCCTGAGGAGCTGAGCGAAGAAGACTTGGGTCAGCTTCAGGATGTCTACTTCTGATCTGAGATCTTCAAGCCACTTCTCAGTCATGCTCGAGGAGGCGGTGGAGGGCCTCCATATTCAGCCGGATGGTCTCTATGTGGATGCTACCTTTGGAAGGGGTGGCCACTCTTCAGCCATTCTGCAGAAACTTTCGCCAAAAGGACGCTTGTTGATGCTGGATCGTGACCCGGCGGCAGTGGCCATTGCGCGGGAGCGTTTTGTAGATGATCCTCGTGTCACCATTTTCCAGAGCAATTTTTCTCAGCTAAGTGCATTACTGCAGCAGCAAGAGGATGAACAAAAACTGAATGGACTGTTGCTTGATCTTGGAGTTTCATCTCCTCAACTCGATGAGCGTGAGCGGGGATTCAGCTTTATGCAGGATGGTCCACTGGATATGCGTATGAATCCACAACAGAGAGAGAGTGCTGCTGATTGGATGCAGCATGCTTCACAGGAGGAGATTGCCCGGGTGTTGTGGGAATATGGAGATGAACGCCACTCCAGAAAGATTGCTCGGGCCATTGTCAATAATCGTACAGAGAACCCTTTCTGTACTACACTGCAACTGGCTGAGCTGATCAAGCGGGTGGTGCCGGGCCACCCTAGGAAACATCCTGCGACTAAAAGCTTTCAGGCAATTCGTATCCATGTCAATCGTGAACTGGAAGAGTTGAAATCGATTCTGGATCAGGCTGTAGCTCTGTTGGCCGAGGGGGGGCGATTGGCTATTATCAGTTTCCACTCTCTGGAAGATCGTATGGTAAAGCGTTTCTTCAAACAGTGTGGAACACGGATCAAAGAGGTGCCCTTGGATATTCCATTGCCGACTGAGACTATTCCCGGCCTGTTGAAAACCATCGGCAAGGCACAGTTTCCATCGGAGAGCGAGATTGAAAAGAATCCACGTTCACGCAGTGCAGTACTGCGTGTTGCTGAGCGTCTGCCTGAGCCGGGAGTGACTGTGTGAACAGCTGGTATGAGTCAAGCTCGCCGCTGGTACGTGCAACCTCGGTCACCCTGTTGGTCATGTTGGTGATCGGCAGTGCAGTGGGGGTGATCTATCTCAAGCATCGAGAAGTGCAGCTCTATGTTACCTTGCAGGGATTGAAGAACCAGTATGAGAAGGCGTTGGAGGAGCAAGGGAGGCTACGTCTCGAAGAGGCGGCTTGGGGCAATCTGGCCAGAATTGAGGATCGTGCGCGTGGAGAGTTGGAGATGCACTATCCACATAAGACCCAACGCTTGGTGGTGCGCTGATGACACGTGAAGTGATGGCCAGTGATATTGGCATGCGTCGTAATGTGCTGTTTGTGTTGCTTGTAGCAGCATTGATTGCAGTAGTATGGCGTGCTGCTACGCTGCACCTCTTTCCGGAGTATATCAGTGCGCGGTTGCCGGATCGGGCTGATCGTCAGCATGTGGGGCAGATGTCTATTCCAGCACGACGTGGTGAGATTGTGGATCGTAATGGCGCAGTGCTCGCATTAAGTACACCGATGGTGACGGTGGGCTGCAATCCTTCAAAGTTTCCGGATGACCCGAAAAAGAGAAAGGCGTTGGCAGGTTTTCTGGGTAAACCGGATAGCTGGCTCAGAAAGAAGCTGAAACGATATGCGGATAAGCAGTATATTCCATTGAAGCGGCAGGTGGAGCCGGAAGTGAAGCAGCAGATTGCCGCGCTGAAGATCCCCGGTGTGGAGTTTCGCAGGGGAAGTCGGCGTTTCTATCCTGAGGGGGAAGCGATGGGTTCGTTTCTGGGCTTTACTGATCGCCAGGATGTAGGGCAAGAGGGGATTGAGTTTGCCTTTGATGAGTGGCTCAATGGCTCACCGGAACGGGTCAGTGTAGTACGGGATGCGGCAGGAAAACCGGTTGAGACGCTTGGCCTGGTCGAACAGGGAGAGCCGGGAAAGCGGCTGCATCTCAGTCTGGATCGCCGCTTGCAGTTTCTCGCTTATCGTTCATTGAACCGGGCGCTGAAAAAGCATGATGCAGCAGCAGGTACTGTTGTGGTACTTGACTCGGATCGTGGAGAGATCCTGGCTATGGTCAGTCTCCCCTCATTCAATCCCAACGATCTCTCCCAGCGCAAGGGGGGAGCGCTGCGCAACCGCGCAGTGACCGATCTGCTGGAGCCGGGATCGACCATGAAGCCCTTTACCGTAGCTGCAGCAATGGAAAGTGGGCTGGTGGATACTGAGACGATAATTGATACCAATCCTGGAAGCTTGCGGATGCGAGGGCTCACCGTGCGTGAGTTCAGAGGCAAGAACTACAAAGATGTGACGATGGAGAAGCTGCTGCAGAAGTCGAGTAATGTCGGCTCTGCCAAGGTGGCATTGATGATGAAACCAGAACAGTTCTGGCGCGTGCTGGATCTGGCCGGGATTGGTGAAGAAACCGGCAGTAGTTTTCCAGGAGAGGCAGTAGGTGTGCTGCGGGATTACGCGCGCTGGCGCAAGGTGGAGCAGGCCACAATGTCCTATGGATATGGTATGAGTGTTACACCATTGCAGCTGGCGCGATCCTATACTGTGCTGGCTGAGGATGGTGTGATTCGCCCGGTCACCTTTCTCTATCATCCGGAAGAGCCGGATAACTATGGCAGCCGTCGGGTGATCTCGGCAGATACGGCGCGCAAGGTCCGCAAGATGATGGAGAAGGTGACGCTGGAAGGAGGTACAGCACGCAAGGCTGGGGTGAAAGAGTACCGTGTGGCGGGCAAGACTGGAACGGTTGATAAGCTGGTCGGAGGGCGTTACAAGGATGCCGAGGGCAAACCCTTTGGTCAAGTTGCACTGTTTGCCGGCATGGCACCGGTGAATGATCCGAAGATCGTAGCGGTTGTGGTAGTTGATGACCCCAAAGGAAAGTACTACACCGGTGGTTCGGTGGCTGCGCCAGTCTTCTCGGAGGTGATGGGAGGGGCGCTGCGTGTGATGGGGATCGCGCCGGAGGCATTGAAACAGGAGGGGGTATAGTGGTTGTCTCCGACTGGACGATGGATACCCTCTTCAATGGAATCGCCTTGGTGAAAGAGCCGTTGCGTAGACTGCCCGTGAAGGGGATCGCAGTGGACAGTCGATGTGTCAATCCGGGAGATCTCTTCTTTGCCCTGGCCGGTATAACAGAACATGGGGAACACTATATTGATCAGGCGCTGGAGCGAGGAGCAGTTGCAGTCGTGGTTGAGATGGAGTGCCCAACGGCAGCATCCTGCCAGCCGGTTCAGCAGATCAGTCAGGTGTTGGGTGAGGTTGCGGATCGATTCTTCGGTACACCCTCTGCACAACTGAGTATTGCAGCAGTTACAGGAACCGACGGGAAGAGCACGGTTGCTTATCTGATCGCTTCAGCGTTGGAGCAGTTGGAGGGCGGAGCTGCGCTATTGGGTACGGTAGAGAACCGTATGGTGGATGGTGAAAAACTCAACAATTCTACTCATACTACCCCGCCTCCTGTAGAACTGAATAGACTGTTGAGTGAAGTGGTGAGCCGGGAGGGAAAAAGCGTAGCGATGGAGGCTTCCTCACACGGTATTGAACAGCAACGTCTGTCGGGTACTAGAATCAGGAGTGCTGTTCTGACTCAACTGGGTAGAGACCATATCGATTATCATGGTTCAGAAGAGGCTTATCGTGAG
Organism: uncultured Piscirickettsiaceae bacterium; assembly: GCA_964416755.1. GTDB lineage: Bacteria > Pseudomonadota > Gammaproteobacteria > Thiopontia. Next base: position 12,006 of record CAYQFH010000031.1, read on the forward strand.
GCCAAGCGCAAGCTCTTCTATCGGGAGGAGCTTGAGTCGATCATTATCAATCTGGATGACTCGCTGGGACAAGAGATCAGTCTGTCCCCTCCGCCGGGTGTTGAGGTAGTTGGCTATAGTCTCCAGCAGCGTGATGCAGCGCTCTATGGGGAGTTGGTTGGGCAGGACAGTTCCGGACTACAGTTGTTGATCCACTATCATGGGGAGCAGCAGCTGCTTCATTCACCGCTGTTTGGTCAATTCAATGCCAGTAACCTGCTGGCAGCAGCGGGGGCATTGTTGAGTTGGGGGCACTCTCTGAAGCAGATCGCTGAGGTACTTGCTCAACTTCAGCCGCTACAGGGGCGTATGGAATCTTTCCATGGAGTAGGAGAGCATGGGCTTCCCATTGTGGATTATGCACACACCCCCGGTGCATTGGAGGCAGCACTGCAGGCGGTGCGTCAACATCTGAATATAGCAGAGGGTAGTGTCTGGGTGGTGTTTGGTTGTGGAGGGGAGCGTGATCGTGGCAAGCGATCACAGATGGGAGCTGTGGCTGAGCGCTTGGCAGATCATGTGGTGGTGACCAGTGACAACCCGCGTGGTGAGGATCCAATGGCGATCATAGAGGAGATTCTGCAGGGGATGCAAAACCGTGAAGAGGTGATTGTTATCGGGGATCGAGTAGAGGCGATTGCAGAGAGTTACCACAGAAGTGGTTCGGAGGATGTGGTGCTGATCGCTGGAAAGGGGCATGAGGAGTATCAACAGATTGGAGTGGAGAAGATCCCGTTCAGTGATCGCAAGATCATCGCACAGCTGGTAGCGGAGTTTGCTGATGGCTGATCGAGTTACCATCAAGCGTATCTGCGATGTAGCCAGGCTGCTGGGCAGTCCGCTGATTGGTGGTGATGCTCCTTTCAAGGGTGTAAGCACTGATAGCCGTTCCATTGCCAAGGGTGAGTTGTTTATCGCCTTGAAAGGTTCTCATTTCAATGGAGAGAAATTTCTGCCGATGGCGCTGGAGCGCGGAGCGGTAGCGGCACTGGTCTCGGATCCGCAGGATGTTGAACTGCCACAAATTGTGGTAGAGGATACTCTACAGGCGTTGGGCACAGTTGCAGCAGCCTGGCGCAGTCAGTTCAAAATACCTCTGCTGGCGATCACAGGTAGTAATGGCAAAACTACGGTCAAGGAGATGGTGGCGGCAATCTTGAGACAACAGGACACGGGAACGGTCACTCAGGGCAATCTCAATAATGCGATCGGTGTGCCGTTGACACTGCTGAATATCTCTCCGATGGATCGTTGGGCTGTTGTAGAGATGGGGGCGAGTGCAGTAGGGGAGATTGATTACCTGGCCCGTATGGCAGCCCCTACCGCTTCACTGGCGAACAATGCAGGTGCTGCGCATTTGGGAGGGTTCGGTTCATTGCAGCAGATTGTAGAGGCGAAAGGAGAGATCTATAGTGCCCTGCCAGAGGATGGTGTTGCTGTGATTAACCATGAACTGCCACAGCAGGCGGAGTGGAGTGAGATGGCGTCGGGGCGTGTGTGCTACTTTGGCTATGCGCCATCCAATCAGGTCTCGTTGAGTGGCACCATTGATCTGTCACAACCCTTCCGGGTTTCTCGGAATGGGGAAGAGGTTGTTGTTGATCTGCCGCTGCCAGGTGAACACAGTCGGATCAATGCGTTGGCAGCAGCAACGTTGAGTCTTCAGGCGGGGGCTACGTTGCAACAGATCAGGAGAGGATTGGAGCAGATTCAGCCGGTTGCAGGGCGTCTTTTCCCATTGTCAGGTAGAGGAGGGGCTACGTTGATTGATGACTGCTATAACGCAAGTCCGGAATCGATGCGCAGTGCCATTGATGTACTGGCCGCGCGTACGGGGAAACGAGTGTTGGTGGCTGGAGATATGGGGGAGATGGGAGAGGCTGCAGCACAGCTGCATCATCAGATTGGGAAGTATGCTGCAGAGCAGGGAGTTGATCAGCTCCATGCCTTGGGAGAGCATGCAGTGAACGTGGTAAGTGGTTTTGGGGGAGGTGCCGCTCATGGCTCACTGGAAACGTTGCTGGAGGCACTGGAGTCCAGTCTGAATGACAATACAACTATTTTGATCAAAGGTTCACGTTTTATGAAGATGGAGCGGGTTGTCAGTGCACTGGCACTGCAGGATGAGAAACAGCAACCAGAGCAAGGAGAAACCACACAATGATGCTCTATCTGAGTGACTATCTGGCAGAGTTTTACTCTGCCTTTTCAGTTTTCAACTATTTGACCCTACGTGCCATTCTCGGTGCGTTGACCGCGCTGGTGCTCTCCTTTCTGATTGGCCCGATGATGATTCGCAAATTGACCCAGTACAAGGTGGGGCAGGCGGTGCGGGATGATGGTCCTCAGAGCCATCTGCAGAAGGCGGGTACACCCACCATGGGTGGCGCACTGATCCTGGTGGCGATCAGTGTCTCTACGCTGTTGTGGGGTGACTTGAGTAACCACTATCTCTGGGCCGTGTTGCTGGTGACACTTGGATTCGGAGTGATTGGCTGGATTGATGACTACAAGAAGGTGGTCTATCAAGATCCCAAAGGGCTTTCAGCACGTGCCAAGTTTACCGGGCAGTCACTGGTTGCAGCGGTGGCGGTGGGTTGGGTCTATTCTCTGGCGGTTACTCCGGCGGAGACCGAACTGATTGTCCCCTTTTTCAAGGAGGTGGTGTTTGATCTGGGATTGCTCTATCTCCCTCTGGCATGGCTGGTGGTGGTTGGCTCCAGCAATGCAGTCAACTTGACAGATGGGCTGGATGGTTTGGCGATCATGCCGACCGTATTGGTGGGGGGGGCGTTGGGTGTATTTGCCTATGTGAGTGGTCATGTTGAATTTGCCCGCTATCTGGCGATTCCATCACTGCCGCAAGCGGGTGAGCTGGTGGTCTTCTGTGGTGCGCTGGTGGGTGCCGGGCTCGGTTTTCTCTGGTTCAATGCCTATCCGGCGATGGTCTTTATGGGGGATGTGGGGGCACTGGCATTGGGGGCAGCGCTTGGTATGGTTGCGGTACTGGTACGTCAGGAGTTGGTGTTGGTGATCATGGGGGGGATCTTTGTATTGGAGACCCTCTCGGTGATGATTCAGGTCACTTCCTTTAAGCTGACCGGAAAACGGGTCTTCCGTATGGCGCCGATCCACCACCACTTCGAACTCAAGGGGTGGCCTGAGCCACGGGTCATTGTCCGTTTCTGGATCATCACCTTTATTCTGGTGCTGATCGGCTTGGCCAGTTTGAAGATTCGCTGATCAATGACTCCACAACTCTCCTCACAGCAGTTGGAGTGGCTGCAGCGCAAGACCCTGATTGTCGGCTTAGGCAAGAGTGGGCAGGCAGCGCTCCATTTTCTAATGGCGTGTGGAGTGGAGCTGGAGGCAGTGGATACCCGAACAGAGCTCTCGATCATAGAATTGCAGACGGTGTTTTCGCAGCTCAATATCGGACTCGGTCCGCTGGATGCTACACAGTTGATCCAGTTTGAACGCATCGTCCTCTCTCCGGGTATCTCTCGCTGGGATCCTGCCATTGAAGAGGCTGCGGCAGCGGGGGTTGAGGTGGTGGGAGATGTAGAGCTGTTTGCGCGTTTGACACAGGCACCGGTTGTTGCAGTGACCGGGTCTAATGGTAAGAGTACCGTGACTACGCTGGTTGCCGAGATGGCTGCAGCGGCTGGACAGACGGTGATCGCCGGTGGGAATCTTGGTATCCCGGTGCTGGAGATGCTGCAGCAGAAGATTCCCGAACTCTATGTGGTGGAGCTCTCCAGTTTTCAGTTGGAGACAACGGAGTCACTGAAGACAGTTGCCGCTACGGTACTCAATATCTCTGCCGACCATATGGATCGTTATCGTGATCTTGATCACTATGCTGAGATCAAGATGAAGATTTGTCGCGAGGCCACAGTTGCAGTGCTTCCTCTGGAAGATCCGTGGGTTGAGTCATGGCTGGAGCGGTCTGAAAGCAGACTGCAGCAGATGGTCGGTTTTGGTCTGAATCAGCCGGCAGAGGACCAGTTTGGTGTCTGCCAGAATGATGGTGAACTCTGGCTCTGTCGAGGAGAAGCTGCGTTGTTGCCTGTCTCCGAGATGAAGATGGTTGGGCAGCACGGCTGGCGCAATGCACTGGCGGCATTGGCGCTTGGTGAAGCGGCGGGACTGCCGCTGGAATCGATGCTGAGTGCGTTGAAACGGTTTACTGGTTTGCCACATCGAACCGAATGGGTGACAGAACAGCAGGGGGTGCGCTGGATCAATGACTCCAAGGGGACCAATGTGGGAGCTACAGAGGCAGCCATTGCCGGACTGGATGATGCAGCAGGAGAGATTGTCTGGATTGCGGGTGGCCAGGGGAAAGGGGGGGACTTCTCTCCACTACGGTCGCTGGCAGAGCGGAGTGTACGTAGTGCTATTTTGATGGGGGAGGATCGTGAGCAGATTGCGGCTGCGATTGAGGGGGTGACAGTGATCCATCGCGTCGAGAATATGGAAGAGGCGGTGGCTGTTGCAGCCAATGATGCCGTTGCGGGTGATACTGTACTGCTCTCGCCTGCCTGTGCCAGCTTTGATCAGTTCTCCGGTTTTGAAGCACGGGGTGAGGCGTTCCGGCAGGCGGTTGTACAACAGCTGGGGAGCGTGCAATGAGCTGGTTCTCCTCTCTCTCCGAGCTACTGCTATGGAAGAAGATGGGGCGCGGCAAGCAGCCAAAACCGGCAGGTATCCGTAGCATCAGCCGTTCTGTATCGGAGTCGGGGCTCTTTCCGGCAACCATGATTCTGCTGCTGTTTGGTCTGGTGATGGTGGGCTCTGCCTCCATGCCCATTGCAGAGAAGCTCCATGGTGATCCCTTCCACTATCTGTTTCGCCAATTTGCCTATGCCTTTATCGGTTTCATGATCGGTCTCGCGGTGCTGCAGATCCCGTTACAGTTCTGGGAGCGGATTTCACCTGCACTGCTGCTGTTCAGCGCCTTTCTGCTGGTGTTGGTGCTCATTATTGGGGTCAAGGTGAATGGCGCGTCACGCTGGATTGCTGTGGGGCCGGTGCGACTACAGCCTTCGGAATTTACCAAGTTGGCTGTTTTCCTCTACCTCTCTGGCTATCTGGTACGGCACCGAGAGAAGGTGATGAGTGATTTTGCGGCAGTATTGCGCCCGATGATTCTGCTCGGTCTGGTGGCCGGCCTGATTCTGGTGGAGCCAGACCTGGGTACGGTTGTAGTGATGATGGGGGTTGTGTTGGTGATGATGTGGCTGGGAGGTGTGCAGATCACACAGGTGATGATTCTGTTTGGCAGTGTACTCTTCTTTGGCGGTATCGCACTGGCCATCGAGCCCTACCGTGTCGATCGTCTGATGACCTTTCTGGGCGATGACCCTTTCCTGGTCGATCCTCAAGGGAAGAATTATCAGATCACTCAGGCACTGATCGCCTATGGGCGTGGTGGCTGGCAGGGGCTTGGGTTGGGAGAGGGGCTACAGAAGCTCTTCTATCTGCCGGAGGCGCACACGGACTTTATCCTCGCGGTGATTGCAGAGGAGTTGGGTCTGTTGGGAACTCTCTCTGTGGTCGGACTCTTCAGCTATATTGTCTGGAAGGCGTACCAGATTGCCCACTGTGCAGGGCTCAATCAGCTGCCGTTTGCCAGCTATCTTGCTTATGGTATCGGTACCTGGATCGGTCTGCAGACACTGATCAATCTGGCGGTCAATATGAATCTGCTGCCGACCAAGGGGTTGACTCTGCCGCTGATCAGTTACGGAGGTAGTAGTCTGCTGGTGATGATGATCGCGATTGCGATGTTGATGCGCATCGAGTATGAACTGGGACCACAGGCGCAGCGCCAGCGAAGGAAAAATCGCTGATGGCGAAATTGTTGGTCATGGCAGGAGGCACCGGAGGGCATATCTATCCGGCACTGGCGGTTGCCGAATTGTGGCAGGAGCAGGGTGGTGAAGTGGTCTGGCTCGGTACCCCCAACAGCATGGAGAGCCGTGTGGTACCTGAGGCTGGCATCGTACTGGAGCAGATCTCCATTACGGGGCTGCGTGGAAAAGGGAAGATGATGCTGCTGTTGGCGCCCTTCCGACTGCTGCGTGCGCTTTGGCAAGGGTTGAGAATTATCCGCAGAGTAAAGCCGGATGTAGTGTTGGGGATGGGAGGGTTCGCATCAGGACCGGGTGGACTGGCGGCATGGTTGCTGCGCAGACCGCTAGTGATCCATGAGCAGAATGCAATTGCCGGATTGACCAACCGACTGCTCTCGAAGTTGGCCACTGCCGTGCTGGAGGCATTCCCCGGAACCTTTCCCAATACCACCGCTGCACTCTATTCTGTAGGTAATCCGATCCGCAGCAAGTTGCAGCAGGTGAAGGATGTATCGCCACATCAGCCGTTACGGCTGCTGGTGTTGGGGGGAAGCCTCGGTGCAAAACGGATCAATGAGCTACTACCGGAGATGTTGGCCCGGTTGAGCGAACCGTTGATGGTATTGCATCAGACGGGTGCCCGTAATCTACAAGAGACCGAGCACTGTTACCAGAAGCAGGGTATGAAGATTGATGGCGAACAGGTGCGGGTGGTCCCCTATATCAAACAGATGGAAGAGGCCTACGGTTGGTCGGATCTGGTGCTCTGCCGGGCTGGTGCAATGACGGTCTCAGAGTTGGCGCTAGTGGGGCGCGGGGCCATTCTGGTGCCGTTTCCCTTTGCCGTGGATGACCATCAGACCGCCAACGGACTGTTTCTGCAGCAGGCAGGGGCTGCTGAGTTGGTGCAACAGAATGAGTTGGATGCACAGAAACTACTGCAGATGGTAGAGTCACTGATTCAACGGCCGCAGCGGGTTGAGGAGATGGGGCTGCGTGCGAGGGTGTTGGGTGAGCCGGACTCAACGGCGCGAGTGGTCGAGATCTGCAGAGAGAGAGGTGGCGTATCGTGATTCCACAACAGCAACAGGTGCAACCGATGGAGCATATCCGTCAGATCCACATGATCGGTATCGGTGGCTCTGGCATGAATGGTATTGCCCGCTTGCTAATCAATCTCGGTTTTTCCATTTCTGGTTCGGATCAGAATGATTCAGCCATTGTTGCTCAGCTACGTCTCAAGGGGGCTACGGTTGCCATTGGCCATGCTGCAGAGAATATTGTCGGAGCTGATGTAGTGGTGGTCTCCAGTGCCATTGATGAAGAGAATCCAGAGGTGGTGGCTGCACGTGCAGATGGCGTGCCGGTGATTCCGCGTGCCGAGATGTTGGCCGAGTTGATGCGCTTTCGCTACGGCATTGCAGTGGCCGGCACCCATGGCAAAACCACCACTACCAGTCTGGTCGCAACGTTGTTGGAGGAGGCAGGGTTGGATCCCACCTATGTGATTGGTGGTCGGATCAACCGTCCCGGCATGCAGCAGGGAGAGAGTGGGGCACAGCTTGGCAAGGGGCGCTATCTGGTGGCAGAAGCGGATGAGAGTGATGCCTCCTTCCTCCATCTACAGCCGATGGTGGCTGTGGTGACCAATATCGATGAGGACCATATGTCCACCTATGGTGGTGATGTGGCACAGTTGGATCGTACCTTTGAGGAGTTTATCCACCACATCCCTTTCTATGGATGTGCAGTGCTCTGTGTGGATGATCCCGGGGTGCAGCGTATTGTGGATCGACTCTCACGCCCACTACTGCGTTATGGCTTCAGTGAGGCGGTAGACTTTGGTGCAGATGAGGTGGTGTTGCGAGATGGCAGGAGCCACTTCCAGTTGTGCCGTCCGGGCAAGGCAGCGCTGGCGGTCACACTCAATTTGCCGGGGCACCACAATGTGCTCAATGCGCTGGCCGCAATTGCAGTTGCCAGCTATCTTGGTGTCGAAGATGAGGTGATCGTCCGCGCGCTACAGAATTTTCGGGGGATTGCGCGCCGTTTCGAGAATTATGGCTGGGCCCGCTTCCCACAGGGTAGGGTGGAGATAGTGGATGATTACGGTCACCATCCGAGAGAGGTGATGGCCACCATCGAGACCATCCGCAACAGCTGGCCAGGGCGTAGATTGGTGTTGGCCTTTCAGCCCCACCGCTACAGCCGCACCCGTGACCTCTATGAGGATTTTGTCGAGGTGCTCTCCAGAGTGGATCAGTTGCTGCTGTTGGAGGTGTATGCGGCAGGTGAGGCATCGATCACTGGTGCGGATGGGCGCAGTCTGGCCCGTTCGATCCGTGCCCGTGGTGAGGTGGAGCCGGTTCTGGTGCATGATGTGGAAGCGTTGATAGAGCTGCTGCCTGGAGTGGTCGAAGAGGGGGATCTGCTGCTCCTCTCTGGAGCCGGCAGTATCGGGCAGGCTGCACAGCAGATCATGGAGTATTGGGGGGGAGAGTGATGGCGCTTGATGGCATCACAATTCAACAGCAGGTCACTCTTGCTCCCTTCACCAGTTGGAAGGTGGGAGGGGTGGCTGATCGGCTCTGCCGGGTGGAGCGGATCGATGCGTTACAACAATTTCTCCAGACCTTGCCTGAAGATGAGCCGCTGTTCTGGATGGGAAAAGGCAGTAATCTGTTGATTCGGGATGGGGGGATTCGAGGAACCGTGATCCTTCTTGCGCAAGGTGAGGAGGCGGTCAGTTTTACCGATGAAGACCAGCTTTATGTAGAGGCGGGTGTCTCCCTCTCCAGGTTGACACGTATTGCTCGCAGTAGAGGATGGGAAGGTTTCAATTTTCTGGCTGGAATACCTGGGTCGGTTGGCGGTGCACTGGCGATGAATGCAGGTGCCTTCGGAGCAGAGATCTGGCCACTGGTGGAGTCGGTAGAGGTGATGGATCGTTATGGTAATCGCACAAGCGTAGGGGCTGAGCAGTATCAGGTTGGTTATCGCACAGTAGTACCGGCAGCAGAGCTTGCAGAGAGTTGGTTTGTATCGGCCACTTTCCGCAAGACGGTAGAGGCGAGTGGTGGCGAGGCGCTACAGCAGCAGCTGAAACAGCGTAACCGTACTCAACCGATGGCAGAGTATAGTTGTGGTTCGGTGTTTCGCAATCCGCCGGGAGATCATGCTGGTCGTTTGATCGAGCAGTCCGGGTTGAAGGGGGACTGTATCGGGGCAGCCTGTGTCTCCCAACAACATGCCAACTTTATTGTGCATCGTGGTGGGGCGACAGCTGCCGAGATCGAGGCGTTGATGGAACATATCGTTACAATCGTAGCGCAGCAACAAAAGGTGATCCTGGAGCCTGAGGTGAGAATTGTGGGTGAACGAGCAGATGGATAAGAGAGCGAATCAATTGGGCCGTGTGGCGGTACTGATGGGCGGAGACTCATCCGAGCGTGAGATCTCACTCAATAGCGGCAACGCAGTATTGAAGGGGCTGTTGGAGGAGGGAGTGGATGCGGTCCGCTTTGATCCGAAGGAACAGTCGATTGAGGCGCTACAGCCGTTTGATCGTGTATTCATCGTGCTGCATGGGCAGGGGGGTGAAGATGGTGTGATGCAGGGCGTGTTGGAGACGTTGCAACTCCCCTATACTGGTTCTGGAGTGCTCGCCTCTGCACTGGCGATGGACAAGTTGCGAACCAAACAGCTCTGGAGTGGGATTGGCATACCGACGCCGAAATTCGAACTGCTCCAGCCGGACACCGATTTTTCAGCAGTGGTTGACCTGCTGGGCTTGCCGCTGATGGTCAAGCCGGTTTGTGAAGGTTCCAGTATCGGCATGGCCAAGGTGGAGTCGGTAGAAGCGCTGCAGCAGGCGTATCGCAATGCCGCCCAATTCGCTGGTGCAGTGATTGCCGAGCAGTGGATTGAAGGGGAGGAGTACACCATTGCCATTCTCGGACAGCAGTCACTACCGGTAATCCGTCTACAGACGCCGCATGGTTTCTACGATTTTGAGGCCAAGTACCAGGCCAATGACACCCAGTATCTCTGTCCCTGTGGACTGGATCCGGAGCAGGAACATGCGATCCAGCAGTTGGCACTGCAGGCATTCAATGCGCTTGGCTGTCAGGGGTGGGGACGTGTTGATTTAATGATGGATGGTGCAGGTAAGCCTTGGTTGTTGGAGGTCAACACGGTGCCGGGAATGACCGATCATAGCCTGGTGCCGATGGCGGCAAAGGCTGCAGGGCTCTCCTTCAACCAACTGTTGCTGGAAATCCTGCAGCAGCACTGAGGCAGAGATGGCAGCAGTGGCACGCAAGAAGGGGCGCAGGCGCAAGGAGTCGCTTAACCGCCCCAAAACACCACCCAAGGCATTGTGGTTGCGGCAGCCGATCTGGTGGGG
>CAYQFH010000031.1:22407-25239 GCA_964416755.1 uncultured Piscirickettsiaceae bacterium
GAGCAGCGCCCCGCCGCAATCTGGGGGGGGCAAGGGTATCTCAATCTGGATGGTGTCTACTTCGATGCCGATGGTATTACCCTCTCTCCGCAACAACTGCCCAGTATTGATGCAACGCAGGAGGATACCGTCGCAGTCTACCAGCAGTTGCAGCGGTTGGGAGAGATCCTGGCCAAACAGCAGCGACCGGCTGAAGTGGCCAGAATAGCGTTGGATCGTCGTGGTGCAGTCTCGCTGACATTGCGGGATGGGTTGATGATCCATCTCGGGCGCAGGGCAGTTGAGAAGCGACTCAGACGTTGGGTTACCCAGTCCGAGGTGGTGCTCTCCCGCTTTGAGGGCAGAGTGGCGGGTGTTGATCTGCGTTATGAACGCGGAATGGTGTTGCAATTGAAATCGGACAAAAAACCGAAGTAAGGTGATAGTCGAGCCAGATTTTAGGGTGCAAAACCCTGTTTTGGTTGGAATATATCAATAAATCGCTGTAAACTTCCCCTCTTCAATCTGAATCAATTGTTGTTAGTGGATCCCACGGAAAAACGGATGCGAAAAAAAGAGCGTGAATTGATTGTTGGTCTCGATATCGGTACCACCAAGATAGCGGCCATTGTTGGTGCACTGCAGCCCAATGGAGAGCTGGAGATTCTGGGGATTGGCACCCATCCCTCCAAGGGGTTGAAGAAGGGGGTTGTGGTCAATATCGAATCCACCGTCAAGTCGATTCAGCGTGCAGTGGAAGAGGCGGAGATCATGGCTGACTGTGAGATCGGTTCGGTTTCGGCCGGTATTGCCGGCAGCCATATCCATGGGATGAACTCCCACGGCATCATTGCCATCCGTACCCGTGAAGTGACTGCAATCGATGTCGATCGTGTGGTCGATGCGGCCAAGGCGATTGCCATTCCATCCGATCACAAGATCCTCCACACCCTGCCGCAGGAGTTCATTATCGATAACCAGGAGGGGATTCTGGAGCCGATGGGGATGTCTGGCGTGCGGCTGGAGGCGAAGGTGCATATCGTTACCGGCTCCATCAGTGCGGCACAGAACATCGTCAAATGTGTGCGTCTGTGTGGACTGGAGGCAGAGGATGTGGTGTTGGAGCAGCTCGCCTCCAGCTATGCGGTGCTTAGCGATGATGAAAAGGAGCTGGGGGTCTGCATGATCGACATTGGTGGAGGAACCACCGATATTGCCGTCTTTACCGAGGGGGCGATTCGTCACACCGCGGTGATTCCGGTGGCGGGTGATCAGGTGACCAATGATATCGCCGTCTTCCTGCGTACCCCGACCCACCATGCCGAACAGATCAAGGTGAAGTACGCCTGTGCCATCTCGGAGATGGTAGATCCCAACGAAGAGGTGGCAGTGCCCAGTATCGGGGATCGTCCAGAGCGTCGCCTGGCCCGACAAGGTCTGGCCGAGGTGGTCGGGCCGCGTTATGAGGAGCTATTCACTCTGGTACAGGCAGAGCTGCGCCGTAGTGGCTTTGAGGATGTGATCAATGCCGGTATTGTGCTGACTGGTGGAAGCTCGAAGATGGAGGGGGCCGTTGAGTTGGCGGAGGAGATTTTCCACAAGCCGGTGCGCCTCGGAGCACCGCAGAATGTGGATGGCATGATCGATATCGTCAAGACTCCGGTTCACGCCACTGGCGTTGGTCTGTTGATTCATGCCGCCAGGAACCGCCAACAGGGTGGTCTATTCATGGATGGCAGCAAGACCAGCGTTTGGGAGCGGATGAAACGCTGGTTTGCCAAAAACCTTTAAGCGTTTTTATTCCACGCGGCGGAATTCGGTTGCGCCACACTGAGGGCAGGCGGGGATGACGGAAGTCTCACTGAACTGAATGGTTTCACCGCACTGGCTGCACTCCAGCTTACCCATTCCGATCACCTCACCCTGATGGTAGGGCTGTGCGGCACGTGCTTCCGCATCCAGCCGATCCAGTGCAATACGGGTGGGATCTGCCATCTTGGCAAACAGCTCCTTGATGCGGTCTTCGATCAGCGCCTCCTCCATATGGAACCAGCGTCCCAGATCGTCACCGGTCTCAGCCAGATAGCTGCCGGCAGCCTCCAGATCCCGTTGCAGGTAGTTGCTGACTGCCTCGATCTCCTCGCGGGTCAGTTCACCCAGTTCAGCGCCCTTCTCGCGGGTCTCTTCGATCAGTTGTTGCAGTGTAGGCAGCTGTTCTCTACCTTCGTCGAGGGCGTGGTGCAGCTGCTCCTGCAGGGTGTGGTAGAGGCGAATCAGTGGGGAGGTCTCATTGCTCATCAGTGTGCTCCTGAAAAAGTCTCTTATACCTTTATCGTAGCACTATTTCATCGATTCGATAGCAGCCATGCGGTAAACTTCGCGCTTTGTTTTGAGATGGAAGCTGGACAATGGAAGAGCAGTACAACCCGCAACAGATTGAACAGGAGGCACAGCAGTTCTGGGCCGAAAAAAACACCTTCGAGGCGGTCGAAGACCCTGACAAGGAGAAGTTCTACTGTCTCTCCATGTTCCCCTACCCCAGTGGCAAGCTCCACATGGGCCATGTGCGAAACTACACCATTGGCGATGTGATCTCCCGTTTCCAGCGCATGCAGGGCAAGAGTGTGCTGCAGCCGATGGGGTGGGACGCCTTTGGTCTGCCGGCGGAGAATGCAGCGATCAAGAACAAGGTGCCGCCTGCAGAGTGGACCTACCAGAATATGCGTGAGATGCGTGGGCAGCTGCAGCGTCTCGGCTATGGTTACGACTGGTCGCGTGAAATTGCCACCTGTCGTCCGGAGTACTACCGCTGGGAGCAGTGGATGTTTACCCGTCTGCTGGAGAAGGGACTGG
>CAYQFH010000032.1:0-25012 GCA_964416755.1 uncultured Piscirickettsiaceae bacterium
AACAGCGCCACAATGGCCAGCAGAGAGGTGAAGGCATCTGCTATCACATGCATATAGGCTGCTTTCAGATTGTGATCTTCGTGATGGTGATGACGGTCGTCATGCTCATGGTCGTGGTGATGGCTGTGGTGGTGATCATGTCCATGATGATGGTGGTGGTGATGGTGATCATCCTTCAACAGGAAGACGCTAACGATATTGACGATCAGACCAATCACCGCAACCATGATTGCCTCATCAAACTGAATGGTGTGTGGCGAGAAGAATCGTTGTGCCGACTCCAGCAGCATCATCAAGGCGACCACTGCCAGCGAGACTGCACTGGCGAAGCCTCCCAGCACACCCACCTTGCCGGTTCCAAAGGCGTACTCCGGACTATTGGCATGCGCACGCGCATAACGATAGGCAAAGATGGTGATCAGAAAGGCAGCAACGTGGGTTCCCATATGCCAACCATCTGCCAGTAGCGCCATGGAGCCGTAGATCGTACCGGCGACAATCTCCACCACCATTGTGGTTGCCGTCAACAGCAAGACATAAAAGGCCATGCGCTCCCCTTGCCGGTTATCCATCGTGAAATCGTGGCTATGCTGCCATTGATCCAGTGTATGTGTATGCATGAATTACAACTCCATTGATTGAAATTTGCAGCAAAATAACACCGTACCCAAGTACAGAGTCAACTATTCAACGGATACGATACCCGGCATGACAGGCCACGCAGGCCGTGGTGATTTCAGACAGGGCTCGGTATGCCGGCAACAGCTCACCCTCCTGTGTCTTGAGTGCAAAGCGGCTGGCAGCCCGATGCATCCGGGTACCGGCACTGCGCATCCCCTCTGGCATGAATCCAGCCATATGACTGGCACCATGTGCCTGCAGTGAACTCATTCCCAGACGAGACTCTGCTATCTCTGCCGCTTGATCCAGTTGACCACTTCCCATATGTAGCAAGATCTCGTTGATTGCTGCCAGATGATCACGCATATTACCCATCATGTGTTCCTGCATCATTGGTGGCATCTCCACCAACTGCCGGGATTCACCACTTGCCGTGGCTGTGGTCACTCCAACCGTAAGGCAGATTGCCGCTGTCAATTGTTTGATCATTCTAATCTCCTTTCAATCCATTAATCGGGTAATTTCACAATAGTGGTGACTCCACCTTGCGCTGCATTCAGAACCAGCAGTTCACCGCCATGCGCCTGCACAATGTTTCTCGCTATACTCAGCCCAAGGCCAGTGCCGCCTGACTCCCGACTTCTGGACTGTTCCAATCGGTAGAACGGCTCAAAGATCTTCTCCAGTGCCTCTTCTGGAATCGGATCACCTTCATTGTGGATGGTGATCTTTGCACTGTTATCCATACTTTCCAGTGTGACCACTATCTTTCCTGATCCATAGCGAGATGCATTTTCCAACAGGTTGGTCAGGCAGCGTTTGATGGCATGGGGCTGCAGGTCAACAGGGCTGTCAATCTCACCCTGTAGATTAAAACGGATACCGAGTGGATAGAGATCTTCCTGCATACTCTCCAGCAGCGCCTGAAGATCCATCTTCTGTCGCTGCTCCTTGCTCTCCGTTCCCTTCATGAAATCGAGGGTAGAACGTACCATCTCCTCCATATGGTTAAGATCGGTTTGAATCTCATCCTGCAACTGTCGGTCTTCCATCAATTCAGTACGCAGCCGTAATCGGGTAATCGGTGTCTTCAGGTCATGGGATACCGCTGCAAGAATCCTTGCTCGGTCTCCGATATAGCGACTCAGACGCTGCTGCATGGTATTGAATGCTTCTGCCGCCTGTCTGACCTCGGTCGGCCCCTCAACAGAGAGTGGCGCATGCCGGATATCACGCCCAAATGCCTCCGCTGCTTCAGACAAGGTAGAGAGCGGCCTCGTTACCCAACGTACCGCAATCCAGGTCAGGAACAGTACCGCAACCATCAACAGAGCCAATGCCACCACCATCCGTAGCGGCCATGCAAAGATCTTCTTGGGCAGGAAGTAGTGAAAATCGAGCCATGCACCATCCTGCAATCGTACCTGTACATGAAAGGATTTGACCCGCAGTTGGTGTCCCATTCTCTGGCTCATCTGCTGGTGCATCGCTTGCATCTGAGGAGGGGGATTCATCACATCCATCCATTGGGACAGCCGCTCTGACTCAACCATTTCGACATGGGCCTCATGCCCTATCGGGAGCTTCTGCTGCAGATAATTCTGAAACAACCGTACCATCTGTTCGTGTTCATCCGCTGAACCGATCGAATGGGAGTGGCTATCGGCATCTCGGGAGTCACTCAACACAATTTCCAGGGGATACCCACTCATCGCCTGGATAATCTCGTTACGCTTCTCAGCGGGTGTCGCCTCCATCAGGGAGACGATGGAGCTGATTCTTTCTGCGCTCTCCAATCCCATTGCCTGATGCAGTACCGTATCCCGATCATAGAGATGAACCAGCGCACTGAGTAGCTGCGGCACCATTAACCCGATCAACAGAATCAGCAGTAGGCGACCATAGAGCGACTGGGGGAAAAGGCTAAATTTCATCCTTTGAACACCACCTCCGGTGAGAAGAGATAGCCCTCACCACGCACCGTATGCAGCATCTGCGGACTCTTGGAGTCTTCATTCAACCTTTTTCGTATGCGTCCTACCAATACATCAATGCTGCGATCAAACGGATTGGATTCACGTCCCTGAGTAAACTCCAGTAGTTGATCACGACTTAACACTCGACCACTATGTTCAACAAAGACCCGTAGCAGGCGGAACTCTCCACCACTCAACGGTACGATAATTTGATCTGGCGAGATCAGGTGGTGCTGTTGCAGATCCAAAATCCACCCCAGAAAATGTGCCTCTCTCCCGTCTGCCTGTGATTCATCGGGCAACAGAGCCGTTCTGCGCATCACACTCTTGATTCTGGCCAGCAATTCACGTGGGTTGAATGGCTTGGGAAGATAGTCATCAGCTCCCATCTCCAATCCAAGAATACGGTCGGTCTCTTCTCCCATCGCAGTCAACATCACGACTGGAATATTGGAGTCGGCCCGCAGCTTTCGCAGTAGGGTAAGACCATCCTCTCCCGGCAGCATCAGATCGAGAATAATCAGATCAAAATGCATTCGTTCCAGAGCATGGAACATCTGTTTGCCATCTGCCGCCACCTCCAGACGATAACCGGATTTTTCCAGATAACTTCTCAACAGTCTGCGGATCTCCGGGTCATCATCGACCACCAGCAGACGATCTGGTTTGTTCGCAATCACCATCTAATCCTGAATTGGGTACCCCAGCTCAGATAGTTTATTGCTGACCTGCGCCATTCTGCCATCATCCAGATCCATGGTGACACTCTTCTCTTCTACGTTAACACTGACCTGGTGTACACCCTCCATCTGCGACAAACTATCTGTAATCGTGCCTGCACATCCTCCACACATTACATTCGCTACAGTAACTGTTTTTTGCATATCTCTACCTCTTCATTGATGCTTTTACTCTCAGGGCACATTCACACCCTGATCAGCAGCTGATTGTACGCAATCCATGTAACTGGAGTATGTCAGTAATCCTGGAGTTTGTAATCGAATGTAACAACTGACCTAAAAAACAGACCACCTCCATCAATCAGGCCTCTTTATAGTATTCCCAGCATCTCGAACTAGAATAATCTGTAATAGCACCATGGGGATATTGAGATGAAAATGATTGATGAGCGAGACATTCGAACCATTCTCCAGAAAACCGGAATCACGGCATTCAACCAGCTGCTGCTGAAGACGCTGGAGGAGGATTTTTCCCGTTGGGAGCAGTTCAATGTCTCTTCACGTCATGCCACCCACACCCCCAATGGCGTGATCGAGCTGATGCCCTGCTCAGATGATCGTCTCTACAGCTTCAAGTACGTCAATGGACACCCAAACAATACCCAACATGGCAAGCTCAGTGTGATCGCAATCGGACTGCTCTCCGAGGTGGAGAGTGGTTATCCATTGATGGTCTGCGAGATGACTCTCCTCACTGCGCTGCGGACTGCCGCTACAGCAGCGCTCGGGGCACGTTACCTGGCTCGTCAGGATAGTCATACATTAGCAATGATTGGCTGTGGTGCACAATCGGAGTTTCAGGTCAACGCTTTGAATGGCGTACTACCGCTGGAGGAGATCCGCTATTATGACCCCGATTCAGCAGCAATGGAGAAGTTCCACCGCAACCTGCAGAGGCACGGATTCACATTTACCCCCTGCAGTTGCGTAGACGAGGCGATCCAAAACGCCGATGTCATCGTCACCGCTACTGCAAACCGACACAAGAACAGACTCTTCTCTACTGAGCAGATCGCCGCAGGGACCCATATCCACGCCATGGGTGGGGACAGTCCCGGAAAGACTGAACTCCCCCCCGACCTGCTTAATCATGCCAAGGTGGTGGTCGAGTTCACCGAACAGTCGCAAGTCGAGGGGGAGATTCAGAATGCCCCTGATACCACAATCCATGCTGAATTATGGGAGATTGTCAGTGGCAAGAAAATGGGTAGAAGCAGTGAGCGGGAGATCACCCTGTTTGACTCGGTGGGCTTTGCGGTTGAGGATTTCTCGGCACTGAGTCTGCTCTACCGACTCAGCAATGAACTTGGCGTGGGCATTGATAGTGACTTCATCCCCCACCCACAAGACCCGAAAGATCTCTATGGATTGCTCTCTACCCCATAAACGGCAGCAATCACCTGACCGATTCTCCCCTCGGTACACCGATTCCGATCATTTTCGGGACTAAATTCGGCAATCTCCAGCCCCAACAGACGCCGATCACCGCGCAAGATCATCAGTGCATTGAGCAGATCATCCACCGCTATCCCCCCTGCAACCGGAGTACAAACCGCAGGCACACTCAATGGATTGATTGCATCCAGATCAAGGCTAACGCCAAAGGGTTCTCTCTGTGGACTTACTCTCTCCACAATCTCTGGAAAAACTGCACAGATTCCACCCCGTCCATTCAACTCCTCAATGGTGTAGACACGCACTCCCAACCGCTCCATCAACTGCCACTCTGCAGCCTCCGCACTGCGTATCCCAACCATCACCAACCGCTTTGGATCGAGGCCCGGAGAGCCTTTCAATAGGGTCGCCACCGGCATGCCATGGATGTTTCCGGTGGGGGTAGTAGAAAAATCATGAGCATCAAGATGGGCATCGATCCAGATCAGCCCATGGTCACACCCACTGCGTGTGCCTGCCCAGGTTCCCATCGCCATCGAGTGGTCCCCTCCCAATACTACAAACGGTTGTGCCGTGCGAACATAGCAAGCAGTATAGCGTTGGACCTGTTCAGCAGCATCGGCCACCTGCTGTTGCGGATGATCTCCTTGCGGCACCAATAGCGGCTCCCACTCATAGACAACACCGGTAGCTTCCATCCGCTGCTGCAACAGTGTTGAGTGGTATAACTGTTCTGCCCCGCTATCAGTACCGCAGGTTGGAATCCCCCCATTGAGTGCTACTCCAAGGAGCTTAACCATGGACACCCTCAACATTTGGAGCAAAACCACGACGTAGACTATTCTCGGTCACTGTTCTGGCGTGGACAAACTGCTGTAGATACTCCTTGCCACCGGTCTTGTTGCCAGTGCCACTCAGTTTGAAGCCGCCAAACGGTTGCCGCCACACCAGTGCGCCGGTAATGCCACGATTGAGATAGAGGTTGCCCACATTGAAATGGTGACGAGCATACTCCAGATTGTGTGGATCTCTGGAATAGACCCCACCGGTCAACCCGTAACGTGTGTTATTGGCGATGTCGATTGCCTGCTCAAACGACTCGGCATCAATCACCGAAAGCACAGGCCCAAAGATCTCCTCTTGCGCCAGAAAGCTGTCCGGAGGCACCTCGGTAAAAATCACAGGACCAATAAAGTAACCATCCCCGCCCACTCCGGGATTAATCTGCAGTGCAAGATTGGCAACCGCTTTCCCCTGCTCGATCGCCTGCAGAATGCGCTCATGGGCCTGCTTCGAAATCACCGGACCGAGCAGGTTGGCAGGATCAACCGGTGCACCGATACGGATACTGCGCGCGGCCTCGATCAGGCGCTCAATAAAGCGCGCCTTCACTCCACCAACCGCAATGACCCGTGAAGCGGCACTGCACTTCTGCCCCTGAAAGCCGAAGGCAGAGTGGAGTATCCCCTTTACCGCCTCATCGAGATCAGCATCACGATCAACAATAACTGCATTCTTTCCCCCCAACTCTGCAACCAGATGTTTCAGATGGTTCTGCCCGGATGCCAGCTGTCCGCTCAGTTCACTGATTCTACACCCCACCGCCTGGGATCCAGTGAAGGCAATCATGTCAACATCCGGATGGCACACCAGCTGTTCACCAACAGTCTCACCCGAACCGGGCACAAAGTTGAGCACGCCATCTGGCAGCCCGCATTGTTGCATCAGCTCCACCAGCTTCCATCCCACCACCGGTGAATCGGAAGCGGGCTTGAGGATCACACTGTTACCGGTCACCAGCGCTGCTGCAACCATCCCACCCAGAATAGCCATGGGGAAATTCCAGGGGGGAATCACCAGCACCACGCCACGTGGCTGGTAGATGAAGTGGTTGACCTCTCCCTGCAGTACCACACCATCACTCTGAAATAGCGTGATCGCCTCTCTTGCATAATATTCAATGAAGTCGATCGCCTCGGCAACATCAGCATCCGCCTCCTGCCAGCTCTTCCCCACCTCGAAGATCTCCCAGGCTGCAAACTCGTCGCGTCGCTGCCGCAGTTGGAACGCCACAGACTGCAACAAGCAGCTACGCTCCTCTACAGCAGTTTTACTCCACCCTGTTGCAGCGGTTCTCGCGGCAACCACTGCATCCTCAACATCCTGCTCAGTCGCTCTGGCAAACTCCCCCACCACCATCGCAGGATCCGCTGGATTGATGGAACAGATTGTCTCCCGGGTAAATCGTCGCTCTCCATCGATCAACAGCGGCACTCTTTTTCCCATCTTGGCAGAGACGGCAGTAATCGCAGCAGCAAAATGCCGGTGCTCCTCCACTTTGACAAAGCGGCGCACCGGCTCGTTCTGGAATCGCCGCTCTTCAACCACCACATCCCGACTGCCTCTACGATTGGGCGGCAACAACAGCTCTTGTCTGAAATCATTGCTCAACGACTGTTGAATAAAGGATTGTCCTGTGGTGTTCTCCAACAATCGACGTACCAGATAGGACATCCCCGGAATCAACTCCCCCACCGGAGTATAGATCCGTACCGGATATCCCTGCACCTTCAACATCTCTCCAAGGTGCTCTCCCATCCCGTAGAGCACTTGAAACTCAAATGCATTCGGTGCAATCTCATACTGCTCGGCCAGTGCCAACGCCAATGCCTGACTGCGGACATTGTGGGTAGCCACCACCGGACGCACAACAGGGAAACTCTCAAATAACAGTTGCAGACAGGTCTCATAGTTGGCATCAGTCTGCCCCTTCTCTGTCCAAACTGGCACTTCCCAACCATTTAATCCAGCAACCACCACCTCAGTATCCCAGTAGGCTCCGCGAACCAGACGCACATTGACCGGGGTGCCCCGCTCTCTTGCCCATTCGATCAATGACTCCAGATCAGAGCGACACTCTTTGAGATAGCTCTGCAGTGCAATTCCCACTCCGGACCAGTGGCGCAACGGTGGCTCCATCAACAGCTCTCGAAAGAGACGCAAAATCAAATGCCGGAGGTCATACGACTCCATATCGAAGGTGACGGTAACCCCCTGCTGCATGGCCAGTTGCAGCAATGGACGAATACGCAGTTTAAGCTGCTCGATACTATCTTCCAGATTGGCCCGCCCGATCTGCGAGTAGAAGGAGGAACACTTGAGAGAGAGATCTGCACTACTGTTCTGCATCGACTCAGTCACAGAGAAGCCACTGAGCACAGGAATCTTCCACAGCAGTTCACTGTTCTTCTGCTGAATCCGGTCGACTTCAATCTCACTCAACGCAGCCTCCCCCAGCAGGTCTACCGAAATCGAATACCCCTTATCCCACAGTTTCTCAACCGTCTTTCCGATCTGCTCTGAATTCTCCCCGCCAATAAAGTTGCGAGCCAACATCGAGACCGAGCTACGCACAGCTCCAGCCACAATCGGAGCGGAGAGCACCCCGTCAGCGTGCTCCAGCCCCCAATGTGAGAGCATCGACAACGGCAGTTCCACATGTTCGAAATAGGACTGCAGGTGATGAACCAGATCAGCATCATCACTCAATGCGGGCAGTGTATCAATAAAACGGAGGGCTTCCGTGCGTAGCACCTCATCCTCCATCAATACCCCGGCAAACTCGGAGATCCAGTGTTCTCTGGACCAGAAACCGGCACTAGAGCTACGCAACGCCTCCAGCAAGGTTGCTCCAATCTCCTCCACCCGTCTCTCAATCACATCATTCACAGGCCATTCCCCCATCTATCGATCAATATTGATCCAAACAGCAACCCTCATGTTTTTACTGTTTTCAAACAATCCCTGAATAATTACCCCCTCTTGAGTATAGGACAGATTGAAATAAAAAAAGCCATCCCAAAACTGGAATGGCTTCAGTCCAATCAACAGTGCAGAGTATTACTGTGCAGCTTGGGCAAAGCCTCCAAGAATATGACTACCCACAGCAACTGCATCCGTCTCACTAATGTTTACAAATGCCGGCATCACCGGACCGCCTCCTCGGATCTTGGCTCCCAGCTCTGCTGCTGTGTTTGAGGTACCCGCAAGCTTCAGTAATACACCAAACTTGCCCTCCCCCTGTGCACCATGACAACCGGCACAGGCTTCAGCATAGATCTGGACCGCAGAGGCACCTGTAGCCGGGGCGTATTCATTATTTCCACCACAACCACTCAATAACACCACGACAGGAATGACCATCCATATTTTTTTCATCGTTCTCTCCATGAAACTCTATTTTCAGATACCACCGATAACGGGGCAGCAGCGACCCTCCTGGTCTCTGCCCTATTATATCGCAAACAGGAATTTATGACTTTTATCAATTCACAAGAAAGAGCCACACAACGTGCGGCCCTTCCTGATGATAATAAAGCGGAGATCAGAGATCATAACCGCGCTCTTCATGGGAGACGATATCCAATCCTTCAGTCTCCTCATCCTCAGTCACACGCAGACCATCAGTCATCATCGCAACCACCTTGAGAATAATCCAGGTCGCAATCGCAGTATAGATACCCGTTGCCATCACACCAACAAATTGTACCCAGACCTGATTAGCAATAGTCACCCCTTCAGACAACCCCTGACCGCTGAAGATACCCAACTGACTGGAGGCGAAGACACCCGCCATCAGGGTACCAATAATGCCGCCAACGCCATGTACGGGAAATACATCGAGTGAGTCATCAATCTTCCAGACTCGCTTGACCAGCAGTACCGCATTAAAGCAAACCGCACCCGCCACAATACCGATAATCAGCGCACCACCCGGGCCCACAAAACCGGATGCCGGGGTGATGGTACCCAACCCCGCAATGATGCCGGTCACGGTACCCAGTGCAGTAGGCTGGCCAAATTTCTTCCACTCGTAGAACATCCAGGTGATCGCACCCGCTGCCGCCGAGATATGGGTCACCAGCATCGCCATCGCCGCATCACCATTGGCCGCCAGCGCACTGCCTCCATTGAAACCGAACCAGCCCACCCAGAGCATACCCGCACCAGTGACGGTCATGGTCATGTTGTGTGGTGGCATTGCAGTGCCGGGGAAGCCTTTGCGAGGCCCCAGAACAATGGCCGCCACCAGCGCCGCAACACCCGCAGTGATATGAACCACGGTACCACCGGCAAAGTCGAGCAACCCCATCTCGCCCAACCAGCCGCCGCCCCAGACCCAGTGAGTAACCGGTGCATAGACCACAAGCAACCAGATCGCAGAGAAGAGCAACACAGAGGAGAACTTCATGCGCTCGGCAAAACCGCCGATGATCAGCGCCGGAGTGATGATGGCAAAGGTCATCTGGAACAGCGCAAACAGCGACTCGGGCAGATCTCCACTCACCGTTCCCTCCTGAATATTGGCAAACAGGATATTGGAGAAGCCACCCAGATAGCCTCCATTGCCATCGGTGAAGGCGATACTGTAGCCCACCAAGAGCCAGAGGATAGAGGCAATACCAGCAATGGCAAAGCATTGCATCAGGATCGAGAGGACATTCTTGGAACGGACCAGACCACCATAGAATAGTGCCAGACCAGGCAAGGTCATAAACAGCACCAGTGCGGTAGAGGTGAGAATCCAAGAGGTGTTGGCACCATTCAGAACCGCCTCTTCCGCCATTGCCAACCCGGGGAGCAGGGCCAGCAGAGCCACTGCGCTCTTTTCGATCATTCGATTACGCATCATATTCAACTTCTCTTTTTCTGTGTGTATGTATGTGAAACGCCTCTGGTTCGCAAGGCGCTGGGGGGATGAGTTCGGTTAGACCGCTTCAGGCCCGGACTCACCAGTACGGATACGGATCACCTCTTCCAAACTGGTGACAAAGATCTTGCCGTCACCGATCTTTCCGGTATTGGCCGCCTCGCGAACCACCTCAATCACCCGATCCAGCATCTCTGCCTTGATCGCAATCTCCAGCTTCACCTTGGGCAGAAAGTCGACCACATACTCTGCGCCACGATAGAGCTCTGTATGCCCCTTCTGCCGTCCAAAACCCTTGACCTCGGTGACGGTGACACCATTCACGCCGATCTCGGAGAGCGCCTCTCTCACATCGTCAAGCTTGAAGGGTTTGATGATCGCTGTAACCATTTTCATTGTCTGATCTCCATTTTATTGTTTGCGAACCTGTCGGTTCGCGATTCAATCATGATATAACGCTGAGGCTGAATGCCCCACATTGATGCAAGAGCAGAGCAACAACCGTACCACCACGAATTTTCAACCACTTATAAAACACACACACAGAAATATGCACCCACTCGAACCATTTTGGTGCATAACCCTAGTTAATCGCACCACCTTTGTGCTTGCAAGGGGATTTTGAATGAAAAGTGGCTATACAGGTATACTTCAGAAATGTCTGAACAATTGATGACCGAACAATTCACCAATCTACTGGAACACCAGCACTGGATCTTCCAGGTCTTTGCTGTCATCCTGATTGCGCTGACCATCGACCTGATCCAGCGCCGCAGCCTGAAACGACTACTGATCCGTGCTGAGAAACGCACCGCCAACCTCTGGGACGATGCAATCCTGCGCGCCCTGCAACGCCCCCTCTCCCTGCTGATCTGGATCACCGGTATTGCCTTCAGCGCCAAGATTGCGCAACATGAAGCACCGGCAGCAATCTTCGATGCCATCACCCCCTTGCGAGATATCGGCGTCATCAGCGCACTCACCTGGTTCCTGATCCGCCTCTCCAAGGAGGGACAGCAGGCCTATATTGAGGGGCGCAAGCGCAAGAAGGGGGAGATCGATGAGTCGATGGTCGACTCCATCAATAGATTATTACGAAGCTCGATCTTTATCACTGCCGCACTGGTGATGATGCAGACCCTCGGCTACAGCATCTCTGGCGTACTCGCCTTCGGTGGCTTGAGTGGCGTGGTGGTCGGCTTCGCCGCTAAGGATCTGCTCGCCAACCTCTTCGGCGGCCTGATGATTCATCTTGACCGCCCCTTCTCCATTGGTGACTGGATTCGTTCCCCCGACCAGGATATCGAAGGCACCGTCGAGCAGGTTGGTTGGCGACTGACAAAGGTACGCACCTTCGACAAGCGTCCGCTCTACATCCCCAATGCCACCTTCTCCAGCATCAGCGTGGAGAACCCGCAACGGATGACCCACCGTCGCATCAAGGAGACCATTGGAATCCGCTACGACGATGCCGACAAGATGAAGACCATCATTGACCGGGTACGCGCCATGCTGGTGAGCCATCCAGAGATCGACAACAGTCAGACCCTAATCGTCAACTTCAACGCCTTTGCTCCTTCCTCTCTCGACTTCTTTATCTACACCTTTACCAGGACCACCAACTGGGTGCGCTTCCATGAGGTGAAACAGGATGTGCTGTTGAAGGTGATCGAGATTGTGGATAAGGCCGGGGCTGAAATTGCGTTTCCAACTTCGACATTGCACATCCCGGAGATCGCTCAACCAGATAACACCCAATCTTAACTCAAAGATCAAGGCTATAGATGGCTTAAACCGCCACTCCACTACGGGGAAACAGGAAGCTTCAGAATCATATTCGCTCCACTCGTTATTCCATCAACGTGTGCGCCAATGTCTCCATCCTGGATCACCGCATGGAGGTGCCAAGATTCCCCTGGATGTGTATAGATTCCCTGTGTCAGGGCTGAGTAGAAACCAACAACCGTGGCCTGCTGGTTCTGACGATTCTCTTTGTACATATGGTAGAACTTCTCTTTACCACCATGCCCGGTGAAGGCAGGATTTCTTCTGTTGATGACATGGATCAGTAGTGAGTCAAAGCTCCCCTCTAGTAAAAAAGGAAATGGTTCATCGACATCAATATCTGCATCCATTGCAATCCCTAAAATCTCCAAAAACAGGTCTTCCTGACTCAATGCATTTTCAATGGTAAAACTCTGCCATTGTGCTACTTCTGACACCGCCAATAGAACTGCCTGCTCTCCTTGAGGTGTAGTATGTTCAGAATTTCCAATTCCATCCTCACCATAGTCCAGATAGAGTTTGCCATTCAATACGGTGATTTCACCTGTGCCATGGGCAATTGCACCAACTGCATAGCTGTTGCTTGATGGGATTGCTGCTTCTAACTCAACAACTCCATCCGTTTTCCGCTGCTGGATCATGTCACGATAGGCTCCATAGCTCACGACCTCACTCTGTTGAGCCTTCGCAGGGAAGGTAATAACAAAAAGCAGCAATACCACCATCAACGATAGATTTTTCATATTCTTCTCCCAGTGATTCTCATTTTGAATCTTCAGTCCACTTTAAACATTGCATGACAGGCAAGACACTGTTGCATCAACTCTCCGGTAAATTCCGTCAAGGTCTGCATATCATCTGCTTCCGCACGAATTGCCAACTCTTCAAACATCATGTGGGTAGACCCACCAATCTCTTTGAAAACGGGAGGAGTTTTTCTTTTGATAGACATTGGCGTATTCCTTGCCATTCTATTGCCTGAGTATTTTGCAGCCTTAACAATTTTCTCAATATCCTCCTCTGCGATACCGCTGATCACCCCCTGAATGCTGGTGAGCATCTGTCGCATTTCACTTAAGAACTCTGCTTTCTCGGAAGAATTGAGTCCCAGACTAATTCGATTATCTGGGGCTGCCATATTGGCGGAAGCAGCAAACAATGATGTACTGAAGATAGTTAAGGCAAAGATTCGCGTTATCTGTAATAAATCCATGATTCGGTACCCCATTCAATTATCCATAGATTGGGCAAATGCTAGCTATCTCAGCCCTGCCTGAGATATGATTTGAATCATATGAATGGCGACACCCAGAAGATAATGGAAATTGATTGGAGATCACTCTCAAAGCAGCAGCCTCAATTGCCAGAATTTCCTGAATCGCTACAGAACTCCGCAAAACTACTGGAGGTCAAAGCTGGAAATACTCTGTACAGGCAAGGTGAGAAGCCGAAAGAAATTTTATGTGTGCTTGATGGCGAGCTGCGCCTGATTCGCCACTCAATAGATGGAATAGAGATGATCCTGCAAAGATCCAACGGTGGTTTTATTGCGGAAGCCAGCATGAACAGTAAGGTTTACCATTGTGATGTATTCGTAGCCGCCAGTGGTCGTGTCATTCTATTTTCTATAGCAGATTTCCGTGCTGCGCTTGATCATGATACAAATTTCAATCGATCATGGATAAACCATCAGGCTCAGCAGATCCGGCAGCTTCGTACTCAATGTGAACGTTTGAACTTGAACAGTGCTACCGCAAGAATTCTTCACTACATTGAAACCGAAGGAGACGGTGAAGGGGTCACACTGTCTCAATCCCGCAAATCCTGGGCCAGTGAGTTGGGGCTATCCCATGAGGTGGTATACCGGACATTGAGAAAGCTGAGCAGTGAAAAAATGCTGATGGTCAACGGAGACCGAATCACCCTTATCTGATCATCAGCAGACTCGGGTCCGCTACCTCTCTCCAATGGAGGCACATCGATTAATTCAAGAGCTACCACCACATCTGAAACAAATGGCAAGGATGTCGGTTGCCACTGGATTGAGAATGTCTAATGTGACTCACATGACATGGGAGTGGATCGACCTGGCCAGAAGGATGTTAATCGTGCCTGGAGATGAAGCCAAAGGGCGTCTACCGATCTCTGTCCCTCTATCCGACAAGGCTATAGAGGTACTTCGTGAGCAGCGTTTTGAACACGACCTGTGGGTATTTCCCTACAAAGGTCACCCTGTAAAGGAGTGCAGCACTGCGGCCTGGAGCAAGGCCAAAAAGAGGGCAGGCATTGTTGACTTCAGATGGCACGATTGGAGACACACCTTTGCATCATGGCACATACAGGGCGGTACAACGCTTGTGGAGCTTCAAGAGCTTGGAGGATGGGAAGACCCCAGCATGGTTCGAAAATACGCTCATTTAAGCGTTGAGCACCTCAGACGATGCGTTGAGAACAGCTCCATGTGTAATACGTCACATGAAATGCACTGGATGGGATGCGGGTAATAATGGGTAATCGTGGATAATTTTGGTCACGATTTCATATGGTTAATGTGATTTCGGTCGAAAAATCACAAAAAATCCTGCGTCACATGAATTTTGATGAAAATCGGAACAGCGTCACTTGGTTTGCGTTGCGCTTTTAAGGGCAATAGAAGCGTCATTAATGTCCATAAAATGGGCGGCTAACCTCTGATACCCAGCAACAAGGTAAAACGCCTCGTCTCCATACCCTTCTGCTTTGGCCTGTTCATTGTGGCACAGGATATTTAGTACACGTAGTGCTGGCGGCTCATCAGCTTCTATATCCAGCCTCGCATTATTGCACTCTTGATAGCTAGATTTTGAGGCGGTAGTCGCAACCATCACTTTCTCAAGGTCGATAAAGCGTCTTGCTAACTCTGCGTGGTTCCATGATGCACGAGCGGTACCAACAACCAAATCAATTGAAGCCAGAAGCGTGACCAATCCAGCAGCCCAAATGGCTAGATCAGTGTTTTCAGTATTTGTCAGAAGACTTGCCATAGCTGCAGAACCAAAGAGAACAGCTGCACCGCTGGTTACCCTGTGCCACGTTTCAAAGAAACGACGGCGACGATTGTGGTAGCGCACAGAGCGCCTGACTCCAAACAAAAGACCATCCCATTGTTCCTGCACTTTACTCATCTATTTCTTTTTCGGTGGTTTCACGGTATCTGCAACAGTCGTAGCATGATCAGAATCATATATGCCCTTTCCCACACCAACACTTGAGTCGCTCTCATTGATTGGTCGGGAGTTACCTGTATTGTCACGATTTGTTGATTTGTCCTGTTGTTGATTATTGTCCTTCTTTGTCATTTTGTATACCTATTGGTGTTAGTGATTGATTACGCTTGTTTTTTCTCAGACTCTTCCACAACTCCGAGAGGTGTATTTGTTAGACGTTCCAACTCCATCTGGAGACGAGCTATCTCCTGATCTTTCATAAGAATCAACTCTTTATGAGCATTTATAGCGTCAGCCTGAGCATCAATGGTCTGCTTTGCTTGGCTATCCGATATCTGGCCTAAGTCGATCGTCAGAGGGTCTCCTTTGTATGCAGCTAAAACATCGCATGCTTCAACCTTTGGTAAACCATCTATTTTTTCCTCTTCTGGCAATCTGCTGTAGTTCGTCGCAAACATAATTGCCGCTTGCTCAAGACGGATATCAAAATCACCCATTTCATTATGCCAATACTTAAAAAACTCACCGGACAGCTCTGCAGATATAGTACTGGCCGTGCAAGTCTTCTTAGGCTCTTCTCCTGTAGCAAGCCATTCCATACGTACATTTGCTGCAGAAGCAATCGCTGCAAGTCTCTCTAAATTAGGAGTTGTTTCCCCAGACAAATACTTCCTGATGACTGTCTCTGAAACATTCGCATCGCGTGCAAAAGAACGCACAGACTGTCCTTTCATTGCAGTTTCTAGCCTGCCTGAGAAATGTTCAACTTTATTTTGATAACTTGAACTCATTTCTAACACTCTTCTAGCCGGATTCACCTTGTAATATCATATTGTTTTTTATACATAACCAATTGTTTTGAGCACACCAATGCGATTTTTTAAGTTGAATATCGCTTTTTTAGGTTGACTTGCGTTTTTTTGAGAGATATTCTCTCTCCTCATGAGTAGAGCCAAGCACCCAAAAAAACCAGTCAATCAAGACTGGCATAAAGCCGATATCAAAGCGGCTCTGGAAAAGGCCGGATGGACACTCCGCGCCCTTTCCAGACATCACGGCTATAAGTCCTCTTCCACCTTGCATCAAGTGTTTCATCAATCTTGGCCAAAGGCGGAGCGACTGGTCGCTGAAGCCATCGGCAAGAGACCTGAAGAGATCTGGCCCTCTCGCTATTCCGACCCCACCGAAAAGAGAGAGGCAGCGTGATGTCTGCATTTGCTAATAGTGTAGTTATATCACAGCTAAATACCAGAGGCAGCGCAGCTCTTTATTTGGAAAGGAGGCATTCATGAGCCTTCCAAAGCCCCGCCGCCAATGGAAAAAGATGCACCCACGCAATATCCAACATGCGATGGAGCTGTGCCTGCTGCATGCCCGCGAGAAGAAGAACCTCTCTGTAGAGCGAGTGGCGGATCGGATGGGAATTGCGTCCCACTGGACCCTCTACAAATGGATGGAATCCGGAAAGATGCCTGCTGTATCGATCCGCTCATTTGAACATGCCTGCGGAATTGACTTTGTCACCCGCTATATCGCCGCCTCAGATCACAAGCTGCTGATCCCCATTCCCAGCGGCAAACGATCTAACGGTGAAGATATCAATATGCTGCAGAGCGATTTCACTGCAGCAATGACTCTACTCTACCGTTTCTACAACGAGGACAAAGGGGCCGAAGAGACAATGGCAGCACTCGGTCAGGTGCTCTCTGGCGTAGCGTGGCAGCAGGAGAATGTTCGCAAGCATACCGAACCAGAATTAAGTCTATTTGATGGGGGCGCTGAATGAAAGGGTACTTCAGTGCTCAAGAATTAGCAGGGTTGCCAGGAATGCCTGGAACCGTGCAAAACGTGAACAAAAGGGCAAAAAGAGAAGATTGGGAATCGAGACCTCGAAAGGCTGTTGGCGGCGGAAAAGAGTACTCCCTCACCTCACTCCCTCAAGCCACCCGCGAAGCACTCACCATCGCCCATCTCAACGAACTGTCACAACAACACGAAGTCAGCGGCACCCTCAAGGAACTGGCCGAGCGTAATGAGCAGCTTCAACAAGCCAAGATTCAAGAACACCAGCAGCGTAAAGAGAGCGGTGCCGCCAAATTCGCCGCCCTGAACCGTAATGACCCCCGCCGCCAGCGGGCGAAAGGTCGAGAATGGCTGGTGACCACCGTGAAAGAGATCGCCCACAAAGAGGGGATCGGCCTGCAGAAGGCACAAGAGCTACTAGCCAACCGAATCAACAGCGGGGATCTGATCATCCCTGACAAATTCCGCTGCGCGATCCCGCGCCACAACGGTGTACATCACCTGACCCCGGCATCACTGCAGCGCTGGAGAACCGACCTGCTCAACAAAGGGATGTGGGGATTGATCTCCGGTCATGGCAATCGCAAGGGCAAAACCATCATCGACAGCAACGAGCAGCTGCGACAGGTTGTGATCGGCACCATGATCGAACATCCCCATATCACCGGAAAGAAAATCCGCGACTACATCGAGGCTGCCTACCCAGAGCTGCCCCTGCCTGGCCAACGGGCTGTAGAGCGCTGGATCGGCCACTGGAAGCAAGAGAACGCACAGCTCTGGACCTACATGACCAACCCAGACAAGTGGAAGAACGTCTACATGGCTGCGGTCGGTGATGCCCATGAGAACATCGTGCGCCCCAACCAGCTCTGGGAGTTGGACTCCACCCCAGGTGACTGGCTCTTGGAGGATGGTCGCCACAGCGTGGTGGGCTGCATCGATATGTACAGCCGCAGGGTCAAACTGTTCGTTTCCAAAAGCAGTACGGCAGCAGCGGTCAAACAGGTGCTGCGCCGCTCCATCCTCGACTGGGGCGTACCTGAGCGGGTGCGTACCGACAACGGCAAGGACTACGTATCCGAGTCGGTCGTCACCCTGCTGAAGGATCTCGATATCGAGCAGCTCATCTGCATCCCGTTTGCCTCTGAAGAGAAGGGCACCATCGAACGCTTCTTCAGGACCATGAGCCACGGCATTCTTGATCTGTTGGAGGGCTTTATCGGACACAACGTAGCCGAGCGCAAGGTGATCGAAGCACGCAAATCCTTCGCCGAGCGCATCATGAAAAAGGGCGAAAGCGTAGAGGTAAAACTCACTTCAACGGCCCTTCAACAGCAGTTAGACGAGTGGGTCAACCACATCTACGAGATGGACGGTCACGGCGGCCTGAGCGGCAAGACCCCGCGTGAGGTATGGCGCAACTGGACTCAACCACTACGCTCAATCAGTGACGAGCGCGCCCTCGATAGCCTGATGGCCGACATTGGTGGGATCCGTACCATCACCAAGAAAGGGATCCAGTACAACAACCACTACTACACCGACATGGAGGGGCTGATCATGGCCCACGTCGGCGAGCCGGTGCAGATCCGTATTGATGAGCAAGACATGGGGCGCATTGCAGTCCACATCGACAACCAGTTCCTCTGCTGGGCCATCAACCCGGAACTCTCCGGCATTGAACTCAACGAGTTTGCCACCGCCCTCAAACATGGCCAGAAAAAGAACCTGGCGGCACAAGCCAAAGCCCACAAGGAGTTCACCAAAGGGCTCAAGAGAGACCGGGTACGCACCGTCATCGACTACCGCAAAGAGCAGGCTGGCAACATCGTCGATCTGCCTCGCTCCACCGTGGAGTACTCCACCCCTGCACTGGAACAGGCCGGGATCGCGGCAGGCAGCATGACCACCGATCCACAGCAAGCCCAGGTCGATGAGGCACTGATCGCCGAGATCGAGGCATTCAACCAGCCCGTCTCAATCACCGAGTCGATGGATGACCAACAGAAATATCAGCACTGGTGTCGACTGGAGCAGCGCCTGCAGAGCGGTAAAGAACTCACGGAAGAGGACCAGCAATTCCACCAGATGTTCAGGCACTCGCCTGCCTGGAAGGCACAGAGGATGCTGGCAAAAGAATTTGGCTTGAGCACTTTGGAGAGTGCCCAAGCCTAATAGGGAAGCCTGTTGGAGCAGGCTGTTTTTTTAGTATGTAAGCGAGGTCATTATGAGCATAGACCATAACAATGGCAACCCCCCCGCCCTGGATGGCGGCGGCACAGTTGCCCCCATCACCAACGTAGCGCGAGTCCTTCAACTGTTGCAACAACTGAAAGATCGTGACGATTCACTCCCCGGCATCGGCCTCTTTTCCGGCCCCTCCGGGTTTGGAAAGAGCACCGCAGCAGGCTTTGCAGCGGTCAAATTCCGGGCCTACTACCTGGAAGTGCAATCCACCTGGACCCGCGCCTACTTCCTCAAGATGCTGCTCAAGTCGATGGGTATTGAACCGGCAGGCACCATCCCCGAGATGTCCGCCCAGGCATCGGAGCAGCTCGCTCTCAGTGGTCGCCCACTCATCATTGACGAGTTCGACTATTTTGTTGAGAAGGGAAAGACCTTCATCAACCTGATCCGTGACCTGCACAACGCCTCCTCCGGCAGCAGCATCCTGCTGATCGGTGAAGAGCGCCTCCCCTCACTACTGAAGAAGCCCGACCTGGAACGCTTCGATGGTCGTATCCTCCACCGCGCACTGGCCGCAGCCATGACCCGGGCCGATCTCGACCACCTCAACCGTCTCTATGTGAACAAGGTCGAAATCGCTCCCGACCTGCTCAACAGCCTCCATGAACAGGTCAACGGCAGCGCCCGCTATGCGGTGATGAACCTGATCAACATCCAGAACTTCGCCCTCTCCAAGGGGGTATCCACCATCAACCGCAAAGAGTGGGGGGATACCCCGTTCGAAGTCGGTGCTGCACCACGGAGGACAGGCCGATGAGTCGCAAGCCCGTACACCTTGCCGCCAGTGGCAAGGCAATCAACAACCGCGAAGTGATCTGGCCGGAGATCCGCCGACTGCGCAAATTCCGCATGATCGACCTCTGCCTCAAGGGCATCAGCCAATCCTCGGTCCGAGATTATCTGCTCGGACTGGAGAAAGGTGGATACCTCCGCTGCGAGCGCACAGGATCTGGAAGAGAGAACCGTTACACCCTGCTCAAGGACTGCGGTGTAGAAGCCCCGCGTGTACGCAAGGATGGCACCCACGTCACCCAGGGCAGCTGCCGGGAGCAGATGTGGCAGACCATGAAGATCCTCAAGCGGTTCACCATCAAAGAGCTGGCCGTCAACGCCTCCACCGAGGCGCATCCCATCAGCGAACCCGACGCCAAAGAGTACCTCTATCACCTCGCTCTGGCGGGATACCTCAAAGCCACCCCCATCAAGCACAGCAACCTGGTGCGCTACCAGTTCGATCCCGCCCACGATACCGGACCACGGCCACCGATGGTACAGCGCATCAAACAGGTGTTTGACCCCAACGTCGGGCGCGTCATGTACCGCCCACCAGCAGAAGGGGGTAAATCATGAACGATTTGACCGGCATAGTCGACGAATCGACCCACGCACCGTGTGGGAGCGCCATTGCACAAGCAAGAGCCGCATGGGATAACGACCTGCCCGATTGGGTTGAGGCACTGGCCCATGAACGGGACCGCACCAGCCAGAGCCAGGTCGCCAAGTTGATCAACTACACCAGCGCAGTCGTCAGCCAGGTGATCCACAACAAATACAAGGCCGACACCGGTGCCGTTGAACAGGCCGTACGTGGTGCCCTGATGAACGCAACCGTAGAGTGCCCGGTAGTAGGAGAGCTCCCGGCCCATGAGTGTCTGGAGCACCAGAAGCGCCCCTACACTCCGGTCAACCCCATCTGGATCCGGCTCTTCCGTGCCTGCAACAACGGCTGTCCCCACAACCGCAACTTCCAGAGGGGTGATCAATGAGCACTCTGAATCTGGGTACCCCACCCGACAACCTTGAGAACTTCTACAAGGCCCTGCCCGCCTTCGAGTGGCTCGACCAGAACGACTGCAAAGTACTCAGCGTCGACCTGCGTGGCGAACACCCCACCATCACCATTGATGGAAACGGTTGCGAGGCAATCGAGGGGTTCCCCTCCGTCACCCAACCCGCCACCAAAGCAGGTCGTGTCGTGCGCTTCACCCGCACCATCCAGGGCTGTCGCATCCAGTGGGAGTGCAACCAGTCCCACTACCAACTTAAAAACCTATTCCTCCAGGAGCCCCTGCAATGAAAATCAAAACCATCGTACCCGGCAGTCTTGATATCAAGAGCGGTGGTACCAGCTTTCGCGAGCTGCTCACCAGCTGGCGCAACATCTACCAGGCTCACATCAACGGTGATCCCGTCGCAGAGCTGATCGATGCTCACATCAAACGCTTTGCAAGACCGGAACAGAGCAGCTGCAAACAGCGCTGCCTCTACATTCTTTCAGACACCTCTGCAGAGTGCGCACGTCGCCGCCTGCAGCGGATCCACATCACCCTCTCACACTAACCAGGAGAACATCATGAGCAAAATCATGACCAAAAAAGAGCTGACTACCCTCATCGCCACCAAGGCCAATGTATCCCTCACAGAGGCCAACCTCATGGTGCAGAGCCTCAGCGAAATCATCCCGCAGACCCTCGCCGAAGGGATTCAGGTGCGCCTCAACGGTATCGGCACCTTCAAGCCGACCGATGTACCTGAGCGCACCGGGCGCAACCCCGCCACCGGGGAGCCCATCACCGTAGCGGCCCATCGTCGTGTCAAATTTTCCTCGGCCAAATCACTGAAGGAGACCATCAATGGCGCTTGAAAACATCCAGAAGCTGGCCGACCGCTACGCCGCCACCCGCAACGTGCTGACCGAGAAAGTCCACCTGCTGCAGGGTGAGATGGAGGCGGTCAAACGCAGCAAACTCACCAGCATCAAAAAGGCACTGGCCAAGGCCGTTGAGGCGCACGACCAGCTGCATGCCGCCATTGAGGCCCATCCGGAACTGTTCAGCAAACCCAAGACGCATACCTTCACCGGGATCCGCGTCGGCTACATGAAGCAGAAGGGCAAGGTGACCATTCCCGATGAAGAGGACACCATCCGCCGGATCCGCGAACAGCTGCCCAAGGCGCAGGCCGAACTGCTGATCAGCGTCAAAGAGTCGGTGGCCAAGAGCGGTGTGGCCGACCTCACCGCCAAAGACCTCAAGCGCCTCGGCATCACCGTCACCGCCGACAGTGACCAGGTCACCATCAAGCCGGTCGATGGCAGCGTCGACAAGCTGGTTAACGCACTGCTGAAAGAGGCCGAGCAGATTGGAGAGGCTACCTGATGAAAGCCGACAGCAGCGGAACCTACACCGAACAACAGCGGGCGCGCATGGGATGGAAAACACTCAAAAGCAGACGCCAGTGCAGCAACTGCGACTCCGCCATACAGAGCCACCCCAATGGCATGAGTGTGCGCTGGAACTGTGGCATCGGTGAGTTTGAAACCCGCTCCACTGCAGTCTGCGAAAAGTGGAACGGTGAAATCTAGAGATCCCGCCAGACAACTCCTCCCATAGGGCTGGTGGGCACTGGGGGAGAGGACAGCCCTCTCCCCCCTTTTTAACAGGAAAAAATCATGGAAAAAGAGATCGAAAAACTACAGAAAAAAGAGCTGATCAAGCTGATCCAGCAGCAAGAGAAAGAGCTACAGGCCGCCCTGCTCGACAGCGCCAGCCTCAAGTCGGAGGTCAGAACACTACGACAGGAGGCCGATCAGCTCCACCGCATCAGCACCGACAAGAATGCCATGCTGGATGACGTACAGCGCGCCGTAGAGACCGCCGTGGCAATCATGCACCCAGGGCATGAAGTTGCACCGGAGATCAGCCTCAATGGGAGAGAGCTGCAGCTGGCCGGTGAGACCGAGGGGCTGCGGCTACTGCGCCATATCTACCAGTTGGCTGCTGCTTAATCCATCACAACTCAAACCGCACCACCACACCAATGAACAGCAACAACAAAAAGCGCCTCATCACCCTGATTCAAGTGGGCCGCAACCAACTGGGTATGGACAGCGACACCTTCAGCCGCTTCAAGTGGAACAACGTCAATAAAAACAGCCTGACCAAGTGCAACGAGCGTGAGCTGAATCTATTGCTCAATGCCCTCAAAGCCAAAGGCTTCATCCCCAAGCCAAAAAAGAGCAACCGTGGCCCACGTCACCCTTTCAAGCTGCCCAACGACAAAGCGGCACTGATCACCAAGATCCGCGCCCAACTGGCAGAGGGCAGCTATCCTGAACTCTATGCCGAGCAGATCCTCGGCAACATGCGCCGTCGAGCGGGCAAGCCCGAAGGGCCGATACAGGGCAACTACGTCTCCAATCCACTGGCGATGGCCTCCATGGATGAACTACACAAGGTGATCGCCGCCCTCTACTACAACGCCCGTCGAAAGGGTCTGAAAACCCGATGAAGCTCACCTGCCCCAACTGCCTCAGCTATTTCGACATGGCCCAGGCTGTAGAAGACGACAGTGGCCGTCAGCTGATGGTGCTGCTGGGTCGCCAGGGTGAACTGTCACGGGATCTGGTGCCCTATCTTCGGCTCTTCAAACCCCGCACCCAGGCGCTTCGCTGGAGTCGTGCCCTGGCGTTGGCCACCGACATCGAGGCGATGCGTCAGCAGTACCATCCAGCAGATCTAGCCCACGGTATGCGCCAAACCGTTGATGCCATGATGTCCAAGGGTAGCTTTACCCCTCTGAACAGTCACAACTACCTCAAGAAGATCCTCAAGGATCTGGGCAACAAGGGCCGGAGCACTACCTCTCAACCATCACCTGCACACTCTCCTGTTCAGCTACCACCACAGCCAGAGAGCGCAGACTGGATGCCGGAGAACCCGGTCTCTCCGGAAGAGGCCGCAGCCAATTTAAAGCGCCTTCAATCGATGACCAAAGGGGCAATAAAAGATGTTTGACTGCTCAAAAATCTCAATCGAAGATCTCCCACCCATCGCCCAGGAACTGGTCCACCTCATCGGGCTGGAGGCGACCATGAAAATCGTAGAGCACTGGGGCGGGATCGGCCTCTACTTCCCCCTCAAGTGGACGAGTGAGCACCCCACACTGCATACATTAGTCCAGTTGATTGGTCATGATAAAACCAGGTTACTGTGGGAGCAGTTCATGAACGACGAAATCCAGATCCCGATGTGCAAGGCGGCACTGCGCGCCGTGCGTGATGGCCAGATCCGGGAGAGGCGCGCTGCAGGCACCACTATTGCCACACTGGCCCGCGAGAACAAGATGACCGAGACCCGTGTCTATCAGATCCTCAGAGAGAACCCGATTCGGGATGATCGGCAGATGGGGTTGTTTTAGAATTGAGCCTCCTCTTTGTTCAGATCGGCAGTAGCTATGTTGCAAAGGTTAAAAAAAATATTTAGCAGAGATTACGAACCACCGAATGATAGCAATCCAAAATCATCATCACCGCAAGGTAAATTTGATACTAAATCTAGCCAAACACTAGCCATACCGAATACTGATACAACGCTCCATATTGAGGTCGGTACTCGCAAAATAACCGATCAAGAAAAACATCGCCGAGAACTCGGCAAACTGGCAACTCAGCTAAAAGGTAAAAACTGGGATCAATCAATTGAATGCCTCAGAGAAGCACGTACTTTAATGCCGTTACCAAAGGAAAGT
>CAYQFH010000033.1:0-24070 GCA_964416755.1 uncultured Piscirickettsiaceae bacterium
CTCTCGAAGAATTCTCTTCTTTTCACCCTCTGCAAAGCGCGTCAAAGCCTGCCTCATGAGCGGCTGATACCCTAGACCATTGAGTTTAGCAATGTACTTCATATCTTCAATTAACGACTTCTGTAGGCGAATTGAAATCAGCTGAAGCTCCAAAGCATCATCAATTGCATTCTGGTCGATATCTTCTGCAACTTTTGCAAAAGCCTCATCGGTTCCGAGCTCACCAGACTCCCACGCATCTACCGTGTTCTCGATCTTATTTTCTGCCATCTTCTTAACCCCTCTACTGATCCCGTCCTTCACAAAGAAGGAGCTTTTCTTTTGTACATTGCCTGCACTTCTTCGGTAGCAGGATATGCTGTTTTGATATGAATATCTTTGTCTTGCAAGATAAAGACCACCTTCAGTCGTATGCCTTTGTCAGTTTGAGCAACAAACCATAATGAAGGTGGGTTGGTTTTATGCTCTTCTCTGGTGTCTTCAAGAAATGTTCTGGTTCGATTTGCGAACGCCTGAATAATCTCATCTTCTCCAACACTGTGCTTAACCCTAAGCTTTTGTTGGATTTTAGATGATATTTTTATTGCCATAATGGAGTTACGTGTAGTTGTATATACAAAGTATATCGGCTCACTTGTTGTGAACTATAGCACACGCTCCCTTTTATGCACCCAAAAAACACTAATTCTCACAATCATGATTGTTGTGCATCAATTGTTCTCTCTTTGTTTATGCGATAGAAAAAAGTAGCCGTACAGAAAAGTCAATCACAGCTTCCCCTACTAAATTCGTTAATTTACAGCGTAGTAAGTAGCTTGAGTCGGTTCAGGGTACAATGGAAAAGCACATGGATGGTGGCCTGATGCGTCAGATACCCACCATCCATGCTAATGAGGACATGCCAAGTCCTCTGGGTGGTCTAGGCAGACCGCTTAAGGTGAGAAGAGGTGGCGCATCCAGCCACCGGAGAACAGGGCGGGTTGGTCCCTACCCTGCTCTCCGCCCTGGACCAGCAAAACCAATTCTTGCTGTTGATCAGTCCAGATTCGCGGTATGGACTGATCAAGCGCCTTTGCTGGGCGCTATACAAATGAGTCATTTCATGACTCAACCGGTTGAGTCGATTGACTGGAGAAATCCATGCAAACGATGTTAGCCATTGAGGTAAAACTGGATGTTGCAGCAATCATATCGGCTATCACTAGCCTGATATTGGTTGTTAACTACATCTGGTAGCGCCTCATTCAGCCAGTCAGAGTTCACGCTTTGACTGGCTTTTTTGTCTCTCCAATCAACCGGCCCGTGCTCATTGTAGCAATTATTCTTACCCAAAAGTAAATCTATTTTACTTTATTTGGTCAATCTCTATTGACTTAAAGGTAAACTAGATTTACTATAACCCCATCAACACACCCCAACCGCCAGCACAAGACAGCACGCAACCGGGGGATTGATACCGGACTCTAACCTACTCCATTTGTCGTGTAGGCCGGGTTCAAGGGAAAACAAAACGGGAAAAGACATGAACAACGCAGCACTAAGACAACTGTTCGGGCATCCATCAAAAATGATGAGAGAGACCGCACTGAGCATGGTTGCACGCAGCACGGTTACACCACCTCGATTGGATGATCGAGCAGTAGCTGAACTATATGCAGACCACTACCGCCATAACTGGCCTGGGCGACTGGATGAGCTGTTCGACATCTGCAGCACTCACGATATCGGCAGCAAGAAAGATCCATACGAGCTGATCATCGACATCATCTTTGATTACGGCAGAGACGATGCTCAAGAGCGACTATTCAAGCTGTTGGCCAGTCACTACCGGGAAAAGGTTGAAGGATTAATCCAGAAGGAGCAGCTGAAGGCTGCATAGACGCAAGGGCGCTGGCAACTCCTCAGAAGTCCCCCAACTTCTGCCAGTGAACCTCCCACCGCCCTACCCCCTCAGCAGCGGAGCGTGTCAGCAGAGGGTTCGATTTAACTGGAGAAAGACAATGACACAGAGAGCGATACAACAAAGTGATTCAGACATCGGCGCAATGATGTCCGGCATTGCTGAGGAGCGCTACAACCTCTCGATGATGGAAGAGGCAAAACGCATCGTTGAAGGAAAGACCATTATGTTGGCAACCAAAGAGCATCTGCGCTGCTTGCTGGAGATTATCAAGGACAACACCAGCCTTATCCAGCCGACAACAATGAAGGAGGCATTCTGATGGATATCCATGAGCAACTGTTGGCCCCCTTCCCCGCAAAGAAGATTCATTGGCGTGTAGGCGCAAGAACCAAGGACAAATCCAAAGGAATTGCGCTTGCTTATATCGATGCCAGAGATGTGATGAAGCGACTGGATGATGTTGTAGGGCCACTCAACTGGCAGTGCAACTACTCCCATGTTACCGACAAAGGGGTGGTCTGCAATATCGGCATCAAAGTTGGCGACGAGTGGATCTGGAAAGCGAACGGCGCTGGAGACACACAGGTAGAGGCAGAGAAAGGCGCAATGTCTGATGCCTTCAAGAGAGCAGCTGTGATGTTTGGTATAGGTCGATACCTCTACTCACTGCCCAATGTATGGGTTCCCCTGGTTAAAGGTGCGCAGATCAAGGAGCCGCCTGCACTGCCAGATTGGGCAACACCAGAAGGCTATCAGAAATTAATCAATAAGGAGAGCAAGTAAATGGCAAACATAGCAGGCCGCTTGGCGGCAAGAGTTGAAGAGTACCAAAAGGATGGTGACACCAAAGGCAAGTATGTACAGGTTGGCGTGCTGATTAATGGCGATAACGGCCAATATGCGATTCTCGATCCATCAGTAAACCTTGCTGGGTGCTTAACCAAGCAGAACATGATGAATCATGCCAACGGCAAAAAGCCGAGAGGATCACTGATGGTATCTGTATTCACTGACCAGCATAACGGACAGCAAAACAATCAACAGTCTGGTGGCGCTCCAGCGATGGACGATCTAGACGATGACATCCCCTTCTAGGAATACAACAGCAGTAATTGCCGGGGGTTCTACCCCGGATCTTTTAACAGCCTGAGGATATAGCAATGACAATGCCAGCACTTTATGAGATCAGCGAGAACTACATGCAGGCTCTCGACTTTCTAACTGACCCAGAGCAAGACTTTGACCTGCAAACCGTTGAGGACACTCTTGAAGGTATTGAGGGTGAGCTCACCGACAAAGCAACCAATGTGATTCAGTTTCAGAAGAACCTGGAGTCTACAGCTGCAGCAATCAAAGAAGCAGAGCAGGCAATGGCAAAACGCCGTAAAGCTCTTGAGAACAAGGCTGCTGGCCTGAAACGGTACGTTCAAGACAATATGATTCGTACAGGCATTGAGGTTATTGAGTGCCCTTACTTCAAGCTGTCTCTACGCAAATCTGAGTCAATTCAGATTGATGACAGCAAAGCCCTGCCAGCTGAATACCTCAACAGGAAGATAACAGTCACTCCAGACAAGACGGCAATCAAAAAAGCCATCAAGGATGGTCATGAAGTGCCCGGAGCGCATCTGCAGACAAACAAAAACCTGCAGATCAGATAAAAGAACGCCGCCTCATGATCGTCATTGATACCAAACACGATGCCGCAATGCTGCGTGAGTTCTCTGCTCGATTGGGGCTGCACCCTGAAAGGTTAACTCCGGCAGAGCTACGCAGCTACGGCAACCGGATTCACAAGATGCTGGAGAAGTCATTCGTGCATGAACCTGGAAGACCTTCATCGTTCTCGATGCCCTCCGATCTAGTGCCAGCACATAAAGCGAAACAAATCGTGATGGCAGCAGTTAAAAGCCCAATGGGTGTTGTGCCTGATATCGCCTCCCCTTTTTATGACCAAAACCTATAGGAACCAGTAATGCAAACACTCGTACCCTATGTCGCAGCCATTCTATTGCGGTGCGGCTCCACTCCTCTCGAACTTCGCACCTTTACTGAGGTGAATCGGCTGAACGAACCAGATCCTGTTGTGTTCGTCAGCAAGAGTTCGTGCCAAGACAGCATCATCACTGTTCCCATTGTGAACAACTATCTTGGTTGCAGTCTTGAACGTCTTTGTGTTCCGGCAAAGCAGGAGGTGAAGTAATGGTTATTCAAGGAGAAAGCCCTTCTGAGTTTGTTTTGGCTATTGCTACCCTTCAAATGGATGTCCACCTCAATGCCGTGAACAAAGGGTGGTGGGACGGCGAGGAGCATAACAAAGCAGAAAAGCTCTGTTTGATGCATGGTGAGTTGAGCGAAGCGATGGAAGCATTGCGCGATGGCAACCCGCCTGACAGTCACCTCCCTGAATTCTCGTCTGAGGTTGTTGAGTTGGCTGACACAGTTATCCGCATCCTCGATTACGCCGGGCATTACCACCTACCGCTGGCTGAAGCGATCTATGCAAAGCACGCATACAACAAGAACCGCCCGGTTAAGCATGGTGGCAAAAAGTTCTGATTAAACGGCATCGAGGGAAAAGAAATGAAAGTCACATGGGAAGAGGAAGATGTACAGGGTGGCCGTAAGGTGGTCAAGCAAGGGAAGGATGACATCTGGATTATGGGTGGCAATAGTTACGGAATCACATTGACCTCTCTGCTTGACGGCCTTGTGTTCTTTATTGGCAAAAAACTTGACGATGAAGGGAAGGACAAAAGCCCTGGAGAGGCAAAAATCGAAGCTGCCGAGTTCCTGACTAAGCATGAATATCTCCCTCTTGAAGCCATGCGAAACGATGTTGCCCGATCACAGTGGCCTAAAGCCAAAGCTATCGCCAACACCCATACTGGATGCAGGTGGTAGAAATGACCGTCACCTCCCCCATCATGCGCTACCACGGAGGCAAGTTTCGTCTCGCCCCCTGGATCATGAGCTTCTTCCCTGACCACAAAACCTATGTGGAGCCATTCGGGGGAGCAGCTGGAGTACTCCTGCAGAAGCCCCGCTCACAGAGTGAGGTGTACAACGATCTGGATGGAGAGATCGTCAATGTCTTCGAGACACTACGAGATCCAGAGGCATCAGCACGACTGCAGGAACTGCTGGTACTCACTCCCTACTCCCGTTCAGAGTTCGAACACTCCTACCAGCCAACCGACGACCCGATTGAGCAGGCACGGCGCACACTGGTACGCGCCCACATGGGATTTGGATCAGCAGGGGCCACCAAGGGGATCACCGGATTCAGGATCGACTCTGCCAGAGAGTACGGCACAGCCTCTCACCTATGGGCACGTTACCCAGAGCAGATTGCCACCTTCTGCAAGCGGCTGAATGACGTGATTATCGAGAATCGCCCTGCAGCCAAGGTGATTGAGAACCATGATCGAGAAGATACCCTGTTCTTTGTGGATCCACCCTATCGGCACGATACCAGAGACTCCAGAAGCTACGATGCGTACCGCCATGAGCTGACAGACGATGATCACTCTGAACTTCTCCAGCTGCTCTCCAGTGCCGAGGGCATGGTGATTCTCTCAGGCTACGACAGCGACCAGTACAACGACATTCTCAAGGGCTGGGACAAGCACACCAAGAAGGCTCGAATCTCTGCAGGCAGAGGAACTGGCACACGCCTGGAGTGTGTTTGGCTCAATCCTCAGTGTGCAGAGCAGCAGCGACAGGGGAAATTAATATGAAACAGGTAACAGTAAAAGGCCGCACCTTCACTCAGCTTGAGAGACGAGAAGAAATGATCGGCAAGACAATCAAGGCCGTCAACAGAGATGACAAACTGGCAATTTCATTCACGGACAACTCTTTCATCTTCTTCCATGGCGAGCCATACGATGACAGTCACATCGTAGAAGTAAGCAGGTATTTCGACAATCTGGATCTTCATGACATTGACCTAATCTCCTACGAAGAATGGAAAGAGCTGTATGCCGAGCAGCAACGAGAGAAAGAAGACAAAGAGCGTGCCCAGTATGAGCAGCTGAAGGCCAAGTTTGAGACACAGGAGAGCGGAGAGTGAAAAAGGACAGGTACATGGTTCGGTACAACACATATAGCAACAATGATTTTGGAAGCACCGCATTTGCTGAAACC
This sequence comes from uncultured Piscirickettsiaceae bacterium, assembly GCA_964416755.1. Lineage (GTDB taxonomy): Bacteria > Pseudomonadota > Gammaproteobacteria > Thiopontia. The sequence continues at coordinate 6,053 of CAYQFH010000033.1, forward strand.
AAAGATCGAGCAGAAGAGTTAAAAGCATCTCTACTCAAGCTGAAGCATGTCAGCAAAGCTGAAATTATTGATATGGAGAGCGGAGAGTGAGCACCAAATACCAAATGCACATTGCTGGGCCAGATGATATCCATGAGTTTGATGATGAGCTGGAGGCGCTACGTCAGGCCAACATAGTCAATCGCATGTATCTCAAGTCCAGATTAGATACACACCCTGACGGGGGCGAATATGGCGACAGAGCACCCTTGCTGATAGCAACAGTTACCGAAAAGGAGAACACCTAATGTGGTTCAAAAACGCAATAATCTTTAACCTCACCCACCCCTTCCGCATCAGTGCAGAGTCGCTGGATGAGAAGATGCAGGAACGCAGCGCACGGAAGTGTGGACCACTGGAGATGTCCACCATTGGCTGGACTCCAGTTATATCTGCTGGCGATGACTACGATGCCGAACTAGCGACCATCATTAATGCTGCAATTCTGATCGCCTGCAAAAAGACAGAGAAGATCCTCCCCGCCTCCGTGGTACGCGAGAAGCTGGCAGAGCGCATTGAGGAGATCGAGCACAATGAAAGCCGAGAGGTTCGCAATAAGGAAAAAATGCGCCTGCGTGACGAGATCACCGTAGAGCTGCTGCCTCAAGCCTTCACCCGATCTAAGACCACCTATGCCCTGATCGATCCTGCCAACCAGAGACTGCTGATCGATACCGCCTCACGTCCCCGCGCAGAGGAGTTGACGGTGCTGCTGCGCGAGACGCTGGGTTCACTGGAGATCACCAATCCGGAAACAAAATCTGCTCCATCATCAGCGATGACCCAATGGCTTTATCACAACTCTCATCCTTCCGGTTTCACCATCGGTGATAACTGCATTATCGAGGATCATGAAGACTCAGGACAGATCACCTGCCGCAACATCGATATCACTCAGACAGAGATCCGACATAACCTCATAGGCCGTGGAGCACGGATCAAGCGAATGGAGATGACCTGGAATGATCGTCTCAGCTTCAACCTTGATCAGGATTTCACTATTCGCAGTATCAAGCCTCTGGATGTGATCGACAATCTCAGGGAGGAAAACGACGATGTGGACGCTGAGGCACTGTTCAGGGCTGACCTTATCCTGTTCATGGCAGAGATCAACGGACTGCTGGAGCGGCTGTTTGAGGTGCTGGGAGGTGAGTCGTGAACCCACGGATATTGAAAAAACTGTGCAAGCGCGCTGATCCATACATTGGGAAGCTCACCAGTTTAGAGCGTCATCTTTGCGAAGGCGGAGACACCATTGATACCGACCAAAAAATGGATCGTAAACACTGGGAACGCTGGTCAGGCAACTTCAATCGCTACGGATACTTCTCCCCCAAAAAGAACACTGTTGTATACGGCCAAATGAATGGCTACTACGAGCCAGAATGGGAAGAGAATGATGCTTACTCACACCTAAAGCAATTGGTTGAGGACCACTTTACTGACTGGAAAAACTGGGATTATGAGAGCTATCCACAACCAGCGATACAAATCAAAACACCCAGCGATGTGTTTGGTCATGCTGACAAGCTGCTGCTTCCGGTGGGAGGTGAGACATGATCCTAAAGACCAGAATAGAACCCCACCAACTCTGTGAGCGTATCGCCAAAGAAGCCCATGAAGGACAGATGCGAAATGACGGCAAAGGCACGCCTTATGTGACTCACCCTATCCGGGTATCGCACTGCTTTAACCTATCAGAAATGCGTTCTGTTGCCCTACTGCATGATGTTCTGGAGGACACCGATACAAGTTCCCACGATCTTTGCAGGATGGGCGTACCAGATGAGATAGGCAAAGTGGTTAATCTGCTCACAAAGCAGTACTCAGTCACCTCCTACCCACAGTACATCCGCACGGTTTCCACCTCACCAGCAGCCACCCTGATCAAGCTGGCAGACATGATCGACAACCTCTGTGACTCCCCCACTGAGAAACAGAAAACGAAGTACAGGGAAGCAGATCAGGTGCTGTTTAAGGCATTGGAAAGGGAGTTGAGCGATGCCTGACATCTCAATGTGCATGTGTAACCAATCATGCCCGGATCGTTTTTTCTGTTACCGGCATGAAGCATCTGGCACACAGCCAAACAATTTCAACCCGAGCTACATTCGCCCGGAAAATCATGGAAAGGATCAATGTGAGCACTGGTGGCCTATCAACGACAACACAAATACCAATTTTCAGAAATAAGTATGAAGCAGGAGAAAGCAAAAATGGAAGCGGCAGAGTTCATGAACAAAAAACAGACTGCAGCCCTGTTGTCTGGCATTATTGGAATGAGTGAATCACACATCAGGGATCGGCTCATGTTTCGTCAGGACTTCCCTTCCAGCTACAACTTTGGTGGCAACAACAATCGCTGGAAAAGAGCTGATATTATGAAGTGGATCGAGAGCCGGAAGGAAAAGCACTGAACAGAAAAGTTCAGTGCTCATCTGCACCAGAATTGCACCATACTTCAAAATATCTATTTAAAATCAATCTGATTCGATTCCCCTAGGGAGTACCATAAACTATAATTAACCCACTGTTTTTACAGTGGGTTTTTTATTGTTCGCAAACTTCGCCCCCCGCTTCAAATAGCATATACTCATCTTTTAGAATAACCAGACGAAGATTGATATGCACCATGCCGCTCCCTCTCTTCTGGAGATGATCTCCACTCTGATCGCTGCTCCATCGGTTAGCAGCATCTCTCCACAGTGGGATCAGGGAAACCGATCCGTTATTGAACAACTGGCATCCTGGTTCAGTGATTTGGGAATGGCTGTTGAAATGCTTCCCATCGAAGATCACCCGGAAAAATTCAACCTGATCGCCAGTAGCGGGAGCGGACCCGATGGCCTGGTACTGGCCGGACATACCGACACCGTACCTTGTGATCCACATCTCTGGAACAGTGATCCATTCCAACTCAGAGAGCATGACAACCGTCTGTATGGGTTGGGGACTGCAGACATGAAGTCCTTTTTTGCGCTGATCATTGAAGCGCTGCGTGAGATTGATCTGAAACAGCTACAGCGTCCATTGACGGTGATTGCCACTGCTGATGAAGAGAGCACCATGTGTGGAGCAAAGTCGCTACTCTCTCTCCAGCGAGCATTGGGGCGACATGCGGTGATTGGAGAACCTACCGGACTCAGACCGGTTCGGGCACACAAAGGGATCGGCATGGAGACGATTCGTCTGCATGGTCGCTCAGGCCACTCCAGCGACCCCACACTTGGAGTTTCTGCGCTAGAAGGAATGCACGCATTGATTGGCGAGCTACTGCAGTGGCGCAGAGAGCTACAGGAACGTTATCGCAACCCACTGTTTACCGTTGAGACCCCAACTCTCAATCTTGGTCATATCCATGGCGGTGACAACCCCAACCGCATCTGCGGGGAGTGTGAACTACAGATCGACATCCGACCACTGCCCGGCATGTCGCTGGAGGCACTGCGCGAAGAGATGTCAGCCCGATTTTATCCACTGTTTGAAAACTCTCCCCTGCAACTTGAGTTGGAGTCTGCATTTGACGGCATTCCTCCGATGGAGACATCCGCAAATGCAGAGATCGTTCGCACAGCCGAAACCTTAACGGGCTACTCCGCAGGTGCTGTCGCCTTTGGTACCGAGGCCCCGTTTCTCAACCAAATGGGAATGGAGACCATCATTCTCGGGCCTGGAGATATTGAACAGGCCCACCAGCCGGATGAGTTTCTTGCACTGGACCGAATCCCCCCGATGATCAACACTCTGCGTCAGCTGATTAACCACTTCTGCACTCAGTAGCCACTTAATCGGGCAATTTGTTTCTGATTACCAGAAAATGTACTACACTGATAAGTATGGATACATCAGCAGTAAACTTCTCCAGCAACTCTGCCCTCTCGGTTGAGGCGACTGCGAAAAAATCGCGTGAAGCGAGAGAGGCATTCGCTGCAAAATCAGCTGAGATCGCCCAGGAAAACAAGCAGAAAACCGAAACGCGGAATGCTGAAGCCGTCGCTGAAAGAAAGGCACGCATGAAGCAACTGCAATCCTCTGGCAGCAACATCAACACCTACGCCTGATCTCCTCCACACAAAAGGCATGTCTTTTGTGCTAGAATTCGCACCCCTTTCGTTTTCAGGACACTCAAATTGCCCAGTATGAGCGCCCCAAAAACTGAAGTCACCGTTACCATCAACGGCAATCAACTCACTGTCCCCTCAACGCTTTCCGTTATTCAGGCGTTGTGGCATGCAGGGTACCCCCGTGTACAGGGAGTCGGCTGCCTTGAGGGTGTCTGTGGCTCCTGTCGCGTGCTGGTACGCCGCTCCGATACCCAGGAGGTATCGATGGAGATGGGGTGTCAGACCCTGGTTGAAGAGGGAATGGAGGTGATGTTTCTGGTCTTCCCCTCTCCCTCCCAGCACAACTACAGCCTGGAGCAGATCCCCAACTCCTGGGAGGTGCAGACCGAATTCCACAACATCTTTCCCGAGGCCCAGCAGTGCCGGCACTGCCACGGCTGCTCCAGCGCCTGTCCCAAGGGCATTGATGTGGAGAAGGGGGTGGAACTGGCGGTCAAGGGGCGCTTCAAGGAGGCTGGTGAACTCTTTATCGAGTGCATCATGTGTGACCTCTGCATGACCGGCTGCCCCGAGTCGATCGCCCCCAACCGGGTTGGCCTGTTTGCCCGCCGGGTCACTGCCTACTTCCATACCCGCCCCTCCAACCTGATCAACCGTCTGGAGAAGATTCGCAAGGGTGGATTCACCATCATCAAGGAAGAGTCAACGTGAGCGACCTCCAACGTGGTGTCGCCTACCCACAGGCGCTGGAAGATTACACGCCATATGCAGACCTTCCTCTGCCTGAGCCAACACTGGAGAACCGTACTCTACTGAGTCACTTTCACCCGGACCATATAGAGGCCTCGGTGACCCAGCTGCAGATCGGCCCCAACGCAGGTGCACCGTGTCATACCCAGCTGGCACAACAGCTACAATCCGACTCACGCATCAACGAAGCAGACCTCGCCGGTGCAGCTACCGTTAATACCGACGTACTGGTCATCGGTGGTGGAGGTGCCGGCTGCGCAGCCGCACTGATCGCCAAGCAGCAGGGGGCGAGCGTTATTCTGGCCACCAAATTGCGCCTCGGCGACAGTAACACCATTATGGCCGAGGGGGGCATACAGGCCTCGATCAACAAAGGGGACACCCCACAGCTACACTACAATGACACCATCAAGGCGGGGCACAACTACTCTGACCCTGATCTGGTGGAGCAGTTGGCGCTCGATGGACCGGACACCATCCGCTGGTTGATTCAGCAGGGGATGCAGTTTGATCTCGATGAGTTCGGCGATCTGCTGACCCGCCGTGCCGGTGGTACCAGCAACGACCGCATCTGCTTCTACCGTGACTACACCGGACTGGAGATGATGCGGGTGCTGCGTGAAGCGGTCTACAACAGTGGCGTCGAGGTGTGGAACTACGCACCGACTGTTGAGTTATTGAGTGATGACCACGGCGGCTGCTCCGGTGCCGTGCTCTCCTCACTTAAAGACCGCAAGTATGTCCAGGTCAATGCCAAGACCGTGATCCTCGCCACCGGTGGCATCGGTCGCATGCACCTCAACCGGTTCCCCACCTCCAACCACTTCGGTGCCACCGGAGACGGACTGGTCCTCGCCTACCGCATCGGTGCCAAGTTACGTGATCTCGACAGCTTCCAGTACCACCCCACCGGGCTGGCCCACCCCTACCATCTGGCAGGCACACTGATCACTGAGGGGGTACGTTCAAACGGCGCCTATCTGCTGAATGGTCATGGCGAGCGCTTTGTCGATGAGTTACAGCCACGCGATATTGTTGCAGCATCGATTATCCGCGAATGCCAGGAGGGTCGCGGCATTATCACCAACGACAACCAGGTAGGGGTCTGGCTGGACACGCCCGGCCTCAATTTGCGCCACCCCGGTATTATCGAGAAGCGGTTCCCCAAGCTGATGCAACTGGGTCGAAAGGCAGAGGTCAACCTGACCGAAAAACCGATGCTGATCTACCCCACACTCCACTATCAGAACGGTGGCGTAGTCATTAATGAACAGTGCGAGAGTTCCATTCCGGGACTACTCTGTATTGGCGAGGTAACCGGCGGCATCCATGGCAAGAATCGACTGATGGGTAATGCCCTGCTGGAGATCATCAGTTATGGGCGCCGTGCCGGTCTGGTTGCTGCAGAACGCCGCAAAACCAAACGACGCACCCAACTTTCGATTGAGCACATCAATCAACTGCGTCGTAAAATCACCATTGCAGGGTTGGGGCTTGAGCACGCAGGGCCACTGCTGTTTCCGGAATACGCCAAGTTCGATCTCGATTCCGATTACGCCGGACTACGCAGTAACCGCAGGGGCAGCGCATGAGCCTGAACAGTTCTCCTCTCAACCAGGTGCTGCTCCATCCGGAGCGCCGCTTCGGTGCCGATCTTGATGCCTGGCTGATTGATATCGGAGGAGAGGGGCTGGATAAGGCGATTGCCAATCCTGACACGATCCTTCCCACCATCCAAGAAGCACAGTTACTCGGACTGGGCGGCAGTGGTTTCCCTACCCATGTTAAATGGGAGTTTGTTGCCAATGAACCCAATAACCAGGACAAATACCTGATCTGCAACGGCAACGAAGATGAACCCGGCACCTTCAAGGATCGTCTGCTACTAGAGGAGACCCCACACCAGGTGATTGAGGGGGCGATTATCACTGCCCTTGCCTGCGGTATCAATCAGATCGTCTTCTACATCAATCCCCATCTGAGCGGTTCAATGGAGGTGATGCGTGAGGCGATCAACCAGTGGGACGGTAGTAAACAGGTAAGGCAGGTCTCCGAAATTCTGGGACGACCACTGGAGCTCTATATCGTTGCCAGCTCCGGCCTCTACATCGGTGGTGAAGAGACGGCAGCAATTGAGTCGATCGAGGGCAATTTCCCGTTTCCACGCGGCAAGCCTCCCTATCCGGCGCAGTCAGGACTGTTTGGCTCCCCCACTCTGATCAACAACACCGAGACTCTGGCCAACGTCTCCCACATTCTGCGCAATGGTTCAGAGTGGTATATCAACCAAGGCGAAGGTGGGACACACGGCACCAAGATCTTCTCACTGAGCGGCGATGTACTCCACCCCGGCGCCTATGAACTACCGATGGGTACTCCACTCTCCGAGCTGATCTATAACTACGGTGGTGGGATGCTGCTGGACCGAAAACTAAAGGCTGTCTTTGTCGGCGGCCCCTCCAACACCATCCTCACCCCCAAGGATCTCGACGTACCACTCGACTTCAAATCGGTCGAGGAGCGCCGTTCCAGCCTCGGAACCGGGGCAATGATCGTCATCTCTGAAGGGACTGGCATCGTTCGTCGCGTTACCGAATATGTCTCCTTCTTCGCCACTGCCTCCTGCGGCCAGTGCCCCTCCTGCAAGACCGGCACCCACTACGCTTCACAGCTACTGACCCGAATCGACAGCGGCAACGGCACTCGCGCCGATCTGGACACGCTGATCAATCTGACAAAGATTCTCCCCGGTAGTGGGCGTTGCCATCTGCTCGATGGCGCAATGAAGCTGCTCGACAGCTCACTCTACCACTTCTTGGAGGAGTATGAGCAGCCACTGCAAGATAGCTGACAAGCTCTATTTACAGCGCCTTCTCAATCTCACCCAGCAACTGCCTCGCGCACCCATCCACCTGATCAATCTGCTGCTCATCAATCAGATCCTGTAACCGAGCAGCAATTTCACCGATCCCAAAGAAACCGAAAGAGGAGGCACTTCCCTTGATAGTGTGCGCTGTCAGGCGTATCCGCTTCCAATCTTTCTCATTGAGTGCAACAGAAATTTCCTCCTTCTGCTCAGCAATCACTTTATAAAAAAGTGCCATCAACTCACCACTAACCTCAATCTGTGGTGGCGCAACATCTAAAGCCGCTACATCAGAACTTTCATCTGCATCTATCAAATTCTCTCGCCTTTGATGCCCTCCATGCTCTTTTTCCCATACTCCTGTAAGCAATCGCGCAATCTGTACAATCTCCTCTCTTTCGAAGGGTTTGCGCAGATAGAGCACTCCATGCCCCAACTCTTGATGGACAAGATTCAGATCCACATCAGAGTAAGCGGTGACAAACACAATATATATGCGGCTATCCAGTGCACGCAAAGCCTTGGCTGTCTCCATACCATTCATACCTGGCGGCATACGCATGTCGATAAATGCGACAGGAAAAGGGGCCTCCTGTTCTAATGCACGCTTTGCCATATCAACGGCCAGCGCCCCCTGTTTGGCCAATGAAACAGAGAAATATTGATTCAGATTTACTGGCTGCCGGATATCAAACATATCCCCCAGTAGCTCACCATATTCTCTTTCAATACTCTCCTCCAGACTTAATTGGTACAGCTCCAATATACCCTCTTCATCATCTACCGCCAGAACAGGAGCACAAGATGGTTGAACTTGGGAAGAAGGTAAATCAGGCACACTCTCTTTTTCTTCCTGCCTCTCACACGGTTTCAAATAACGCTGCAATACCTTCTGTAACTCAAGCCGATCAATTGGTTTTTCCAGAAAACCGTTACAGCCAACCTCATTGAAAGCATCACGATGCTTCTGCATCACGTTTGCTGTCAATGCAATAATCGGGGTTACATTACCCAGTTCACGCAATTGTGCAGTTGCTTCCAAGCCATCCATCAGCGGCATCTGCATATCCATCAGAATAAGTTCAAAGGTGCGATTCATCGCCTGTTCAACCGCTTCCAGACCATTGTTCGCCACACTAACCTTAACCTGCATCAACTCAAGGATGTGACACAGCAGAAGCTGCAAGTCACGTGTATCCTCAACGACCAGTACCTCACCACTGAAGTACTTGGTCTGCTGCCTTGTAGATGGTGAGCACTCTTGCGAAGCGTCCAGCTTCAGATCACTCTCCCGGTAGGGAAGTTTGAGAACAAATCGTGATCCCTCCCCCTCTCTGCTTGAGACCTCAATATCCCCTCCCATCATCTCTGCCAGATTCCAGGAGATGTGAAGCCCCAATCCTGTTCCCCCAAAACGGCGAGAGATACTACTATCTGCCTGCTCAAAGGGTTTGAATAACCGGTTCATAACTTCGGCTGACATACCAATACCTGTATCTTCAACGGAGAAGCAGATGGTCTCCCCCTCAAGCTGGCACTCCAGAGACACACGCCCTTGCTGAGTAAACTTTTGCGCATTACTCAATAAGTTCAACAGTATCTGACCAATACGTTTTCTGTCTCCCCAGACCTTATACAAAGGGTGCACTTGTTGCTGAACCTCAAATCGCAAAGAGGATTCACGCATCTTCGTGGAAAAGAGCATTGTCACTTCTTCCAGCAAATCTTCTAGACTAAATGGGGCCGCATCGATCTCAAATTTTCCTGACTCCATCTTGGATAGATCAAGAACATCATTAACCAGTGCTAACAGATTCTTTCCAGAGAGGACAACAGGGGCCAGCAGCTGCTGCTGTTGATCCGTCAGGTCACACTCAGTAAGCAACTCACTATTACCAATAATTGTTGCCAATGGTGTACGCAGCTCATGACTCATTGAAGCTAGAAAATTGTCTTTCGCCTTACCAGCACGTTCAGTAGCCTCCGCTTCAATCAGTTTCCTCAGATCTCTCAGCACCAGCACCGCGCCATTGAAGCGACGACGTCCTTCCCAGTCACGGTAAACTGGTGAGGCTGTCACATGAACAGGGATCGGAGCTCCCTCTTTACATCGTAACTCCCAGTCCGTCTCCACCCCATCTTCATTTGAATTTTGTACGAAAAGGGAACCAAATGGGGTGATCTTGAACAGGTCCAGTTTTTGTTGTTCCACCGGATCATGCAATACCACAAGCACAATCTCATCGCCTCGATAATTGATCGGCACAAGTGCGATCTCAACCGGTTTTCTCGCTCCATCCTTACACACCAGTGGCAAAATACGCTCTCCACCCATCCGCCGTATCTCGGGAGATTGAACAAACTGCTTGATCAACTGATCATGATGTCCCCGAATTTCATGCGGCAACATCAGTTCCAGCGTCTCTCCGACCAGATCTTCAGAACACCATCCACTCAACATCTCCATCGAATAGTTACTTTGCAGAACAATACCTTCAGCCGAAATCTGCATCACTGCCAACAAAGATGCATCTATCCATCGTTCTAACGAGTGCTGCAGTCTATCCAGTAACTCGACATTAAATCGAGAGGGCTCAGCCCGCAGGCCATGTTCTCTTGAACCGGATTGTTCATTCTCTACAAACAGCGTATTGAGTGGGCGACCGGCAAGCTCCTCCTCCTGCCATGCGGTCATTTTGGAGAGTTTGATATTGAACCCTTCGATATTGCCAAGCCGGTCCACCATCACCACCGCCTCATTCATCGCCTCGAAGACAAGTTCGATATGCTCTTTCTCCAACGCCAGCGACTCAGTGATTTGTTGATGATACTCTTCCAAATGCACTGCATTCGCAGCCACTTTCTTTGCATTACTCCAGGCAAAAGCGGAAGCGGTCACCAACTGCAAAAATTCATTACGTCGAATAGGCTTGGATAGAAAGTTGAATTTGTAACCGATGCTCTGCTGAATCTCCTCAAGTGAATAGTCCATCCACGCAGTCACAAAGATAATTTGAATCTCTTCATCAACAGACCGAATCTGCCGCGCAGTCTCCAAGCCATCCCATCCCTCGGGCATACGCATGTCGATACTGACAACTGCATAAGGGATACCAGCACTGCCAGCTTCCACAACCTGTTGGAAACCTGACCGGCCATCCTTGACAACATCACACTCAAACATTGGAGATTGAACTGAATCACTGCCATTTTCAGAGTCTCCGCTACTAATCAACTGATCCAGTTTATCAACGGTTTCACTTTTTTTCGGAGGGCTGAGCACCAACTCCATGGCCTTGGCGACCTCCTGATCATCATCAATAATAAGCACCTTCCATAATTGATGCTCTGTTGCACTACTCATAACTGTTCTCAATATACTCTCTAAACGTTCATATGACGTTCGAAAAAAACGATTAATGCTAACAATAGCATCCATACTCAATGACTCTATATACCATGGACATGGTATTCAGCACCTCCCCCCCTTCTCGCTTATCATTAACGTATGTCAGAATCAAATCTCACCATACTGCTGCTTGAAGACAACACCATTATCGCCCAGCGTTTCCAAAAAATTTTTGAGAAGTGGCCACGATCAGATTCAGTGCTGCTTTCAGAAACAGTAGAGCAGGCGCTGAAGATAATCGGTTCTCAGCCGGTTCATCTGCTGGTGGCTGACCTCAATCTCCCGGATGGTAGCGGTGTAGAGGCAATCCGGAAATTGGGGGAACAACAGCCAGAATCACAGGCAATTGTGTTCTCAGCACTCAGCCATCGTGAACTGGTCATGAATGCGATCCGTGCTGGAGCGGTAGGTTATCTGCTCAAGGATGACGAACAGATCGAAGTTATTCAGGCCTGTGAAAGCGTATTGGCTGGTGAGTCTCCAATGTCTGCGAGCATTGCCCGTCTGATGATCAACACAGTCAGGGAAGATACAAAATCAGAACAACGCGGTGATCAAAAGAGAAAGCTACTCACCGCAAGAGAACTGGAAATTCTGAATGCCATTGCACGTGGCTACACCTATCAGGAAGTTGCTGACCTGTATAGCCTCTCAAAACACACCGTCCCGGTCCATATCCGCAACATCTATCGCAAACTGCAGGTCACCAATCGCTCACAAGCCACCTATGAAGCCCGGCAAATGGGATTAATCCAAGAGTAGATCATGCCGCACCTGAAGCAGATTTTGGCACTATTCGCCCTTGGCTTCATCTTTTGGCTGGCAAAACTGCTCTATCTTCAGTTTGAAGAGGAGGCACAAACTGCGATTGTGCTCCAGCAAGTCACCTCCATAGAGGATGGATCCCGCATCTCATTACCGCTGAACTGGCTTGGCCCTCCGAATGAAAAAGCGCAACGCAGCTTCAAACTGGACTTCCATCTGCCCACACTCAAAGAGCAGGCCCAGTTTCTCTATCTACCGCGCTACGAACAGAGCCTGAAGATTTCGTTGAACGGCATCCCAATCGAAAGCGCTGCACTGCATCAGGTTTGGCCTGGGCCACTCCACTTCAACGCAGCACTCATCGCAATCCCAGAAGGGAGACTGCAAGAGGGGGACAACAGCCTCCTCCTCACACTAACCACAGGCCCTCTTCCCCCTGGCAGCCTCTCCAAGCTCTATATCGGAACATGGGATTCACTGAAAAACCTCTACCATTTCCGCCAGTTTTTCGAGATCCAGATCCGTTGGCTCACATTCGGGGTGATGGCTGTCCTCTTTCTGGTCAGTCTAATCCTCTACCTTTCACTGCCTACTGAACGCATCTTTGGCTGGATCGCCATCACTTTTGGAGTGGCCCTGCTATTCAAAATAGGTATTCTGGCCCAACTGCTGCCAGAGGCTGCACTCTGGGCTCCCTATCTCTTCCTGCTTGCACCAATTGCCGGATTGAGCTATCTCGCTGCAGCCGTGGAGCTCACTGGACGCCGAGCCTCTCCCCTCTGGCTTGTGGCTGGTATTGCGCTCACCCTGCTCTGTTACCTGCTACTCTGGCAAACCGACTTGACGCCACGAAATCTTGGATTGATGGTTGCAGCCCCCACCCTGCTGCTTGGCACGCTGGCAGCCTCTCTGATCATTGTGCTGCATGCCTGGAAACATCCTACCACCGAGAACACACTGCTCTTCTCCGGAAACCTGCTCCTGGCCGCTGGAGTTACTCACGACATACTTGCACGCAAAGGGGTCATTGATACCGATTTCATGCTGGCCTATATCAGCACGCTGCTTGTAATCCTTGGCCTCACAATATTCATGATGAGACGTCTGGCTGGAATCGCCAACGCGCTGCGCCACTCCAAGCAGAATTTGCAAAAGCGACTAACCGAGCGTGAGACAGAGCTGCAGCATGTTTTTTCCGAGAAGCAGAGACTGACTGAAGAGACTGCAATGGGCAGAGAACGTGATCGAATCAGCAGTGAGCTACACGACGGTGTAGCTGGACACCTCTCCACCATTGTTGCCCTCAGCGAAACCACGCCCTCCAGTAACGAGATCCGTAACACCGCACGATTTGCACTGGATGAGCTGCGGATGATCATCGAAGCATTCTCCACCACAGAGAGCAGCGACCTCTACCTGGTGTTGGCCACCATCCGGGAGCGCTGCTTTACCCCACTACAGCGACTCGATATAAAACTGCAGTGGTCGATCAGCAACCTACCCGACATGGCTGATCTGAAACCCAATCAGACCCTCAACCTGCTGCGGATACTGCAGGAGGCTCTGTCCAATGCTGCACATCATGGCAATCCAACACTGATCACCGTCAACGGACACTATCGTGACGGACGCATTCACATTGAGGTTCGCAATACCGGTGGCACTTCTTTTCAACTCAATAACCGGGGACACGGGCTGAAAAATATGTTACAGCGAGCGGAGTCACTACCAGGCGGAGAGCTCAGCATCATCCCATTGGAAGACGGAGCAAGTCTGACACTCTCCTTCAGGGCACCAAACAGATAGAGGAGTACATCACACATACCATAAACAGGGTATTTGCTCCGAACCACTTTTTGGTTACTGTCCCACGCTTATGAAAAATTTTTCAACGCTTGAGGGTGAAACCACAGCGATAATTGAAGGCGCAGAGTCAGATCGCAAACAGTTGTTGAGAGAGCAGCTGTTCAAGGCCATCTATGAAGGAGGTGGAGAGGAGTTCTCTCTGGTCTGGCAGCCTCAAATCACCACCTTGAGCATGCAGGCTGTCTCTGCAGAGGTACTACTGCGATGGCACTCACCTCTGCTGGGCAACATTCCCCCTGATCAATTTATCCCGATTGCCGAGTCAGCAGGGTGGATTGGGGAGATCAGTCAGATGGTAATCGAACGTTCACTCAAGCAGTATGCCCAGTGGAGGGCTCAAAATGATTTCGAGTTGGACCACTTTTCGGTCAATCTCTCAGCCAATGACCTGCAAAATGAAGATATCCTTAACTTTATTGCCGAGAAATTGGCAATATTTGAAATCCCTCCTCAGCAATTTTGCGTGGAGCTGACCGAGAGTGAACTGATCTCCGATCTGCCCCAAGGTCAGAAAATTCTGCAACAGCTGCGCAACCTTGGGGTGAAGGTTGCACTCGATGACTTTGGAACAGGTTACTCCTCCCTCAGCTATCTCCGTGAATTTGACATCGATATTCTGAAGCTGGATCGCTCCTTCATTATGGACATCGCAGGCAATACAACCTGCCAATCCATCATTCAGTCCCTCAGCGCAATGGCGAAAGTGATGGGAATCGATGTCGTGGTAGAGGGGGTGGAGGATCTGAAGCAACGAGAGGCACTACTGAAGTGTGATGTCGATCTAATTCAGGGCTTCTTCTACAGCCGTCCATTAGCAGCAGCAACCTTTGTAGACTATATGCAGTCAAGAACAGAGCATAGCGCTCAAACAAAGACTGAGGTGAAACGGGTTGTATGGCAGGAAGAATTACATGGTACACAAGACGATGAGATCGACCAGCAACACCAAACCCTGTTTAAAATCATCAACCAACTTGTCGATGCTATTGAAGATGGGAGCGCCAGAGCACAACTACCTGCCATCCTAAACAGAATGCAAAAGTATGCCGAATTTCACCTACTCTCAGAAGAGATCTTGCTGAATCAGGTGCAGTACACATGGAGTAGAGAGCATCATGCCAGCCATGAAACCATCCGCAGAGGAATCCAGCAGTTGATCGATCACCAAAAGAGACTCCATCCAGTTCAGGCCTATCAATATTTGAGGTGGGTATGGGTTGAACATATCCAGAATGAAGACAAGGAATTTGGCGCTTATCTGGCCTGAATCCATTACTCCACTATCCTTCTTCACTTCCAAGATAACCCATTAATTCCAACAATATAATTGCAACTATTTGTTTTTTAAATATTCAGATAAATTTCAGCAAAAAAGACTTAAATCAATAAAACTTCGTCGATCATGCTGCCATCTGGATCATCGAAAATAGGCCAAAACTTGATTTTCACCTGCAAACAGTGCGAATATAAGGGGCTATCGATACCAATCTGCCGGACAGATTGGGCAAGGAATTTTTGTTCAACGAGGGAATCGTTTTGAGTCCAACAACCATTCAGGAACACATCGTCGAGATCGTCAGCGACTCCGGCGAAGGTGCACAGAAGTGCGGTCAGACTTTCGGTAATATCAGCGCCAAGATGAACAACGGCGTATGGACCGTGGAGATCATCCCGGCCGAGATCCAGCCCCCAGCCCGCACTCCATCCGGTGCCAGTGGCATCCGAATCCGTCTCGGTTCCAAGTACATCACCAATG
The DNA here is from genome assembly GCA_964416755.1 of uncultured Piscirickettsiaceae bacterium. GTDB lineage: Bacteria > Pseudomonadota > Gammaproteobacteria > Thiopontia. The sequence continues at coordinate 21,568 of CAYQFH010000033.1, forward strand.
TCGGTAACGAGGGTGATCTGGTGGTCGCCTTCAACGAACAGGTGCTCTACTCTCGAATTGCCAACGGTGCCTACAAGAAAGGCACCGTGGTACTGCTCGACAACAAGTGGGCCACCGACCCCTCCGAGGATATCCGAAAGGATTACGCCAAGGCGGTCACCGAGTTCCGCAATACTGGATTGGTAGTACACGAACTACCCATTCATGAGGCGTGTCTGAAGGTCGTCAAGGATCCCCGCAAGGGCAAGAACATGTTTGTGCTCGGTATGCTCTGCCGCATCTACAACCGTGACAAAGAGTTGGGACGTAACGAGATCGCGCTCACCTTTACCGGTAAAAAGGAGGCGATCATCACCAGCAACCAGAATCTGTTTGATGCCGGTTACGCCTTTGCCGAGGAGCAGGTGCCCGAATATTTCTACGATATCCCTCCTGCCGAGGAGATGGGGCAGCAGAAGATGGTGGTCACCAATGGCAACCAGGCGGTTGGTTTGGGCGTATTGGGCTCCGGCATGGAACTGGTGTCGATGTACCCCATCACCCCGGCCACCTCTGCCACCCACTATCTGGCAGAGATCTACCCCGAAGCAGGCGGCTTCATCCACCAGGCCGAGGATGAAATTGCAGCGGTCTCCTTTGCCATTGGTGCCTCCTACGCAGGCAAGACCGCCTGCACCATCACCTCCGGACCCGGCATGGCACTGAAGACCGAGAATATCGCGCTGGCAGTAATGGCCGAGATCCCGCTGGTCATCGTCGACGTACAGCGTGGTGGCCCCTCCACCGGCCTGCCCACCAAGATCGAGCAGGCAGATCTCCTCTCCTCACTGTACGGTATGCCGGGCGATGCCCCCAAGATCATCATGGCTGCATCCACCATTGCCGAGTGCTTCAGCATGGTGGTCACTGCGCGTAAACTGGCCGAGACCTTCCGTGGTCCGGTTATCGTCCTCACCGACGCCAATCTGGCTACCGGTGTACAGCCCTGGGCTCGTCCCGATGTCACTCGTGACATGATGGCCCCACCACTCGATCAGTCGGAGTGGGATACCAAGGTGGCCCCATTCGAGTGGGATGAGGCCACCGGCCTCTCGCAGCGGCCGATTCCGGGTATGCCGAAGGGTGAGTACATCATGACCGGTCTCTCCCACACCAAACAGAGCAAGGTCTCGTATGAGTCGGCAGAGAACCAGTACAGCCACTCCATGCGCAGCCGCAAGCTCGGCACCCTGCAGAGCACCCTGACCCCACCGAAGATTCACGGGGACGAATCCGGCGACATGCTGGTGATCGGCTGGGGCTCCACCTGGGGTGCTATCACCGAGGCAGTCGACAATCTGCGTGAGCAGGGCAACAGCGTCTCCTCCATCCACCTGCGCTTCCTCTCTCCACTGGAGCCGGGACTGAAGGAGATCTTCTCTCGCTTCAAGAAGGTGATGACGGTCGAGGTCAACTACAGTGATGATCCCGATGCACCAATGGTGACCGATGAGAATCGCCGCTACGCCCAACTCGCCACCATACTGCGTGTACAGACACTGGTAGACGTGGATTGCTGGTCCGTGGTCTACGGCCACCCACTACAGCCTGCGCTGATCGAGAATGCCCTGCAGGGACGTCTCGACCAGATGACCAACGAAGCTGACGCAGCGTAGAGTAAGGAGAAAGAACAATGTTTGGAATCAAGGCAGACTGGTCGCTCGACATTCAGGAGCGCTACTTCACCATCGACGACTACGAAGGCAATGTTGCCCGCTGGTGTGATGGTTGTGGTGACCATGCGGTTCTGGCGACCGCCCACCGCGTACTGCGTGATGCGCAACTCCCACCAGAGAAGAGCGTCTTCGTCTCCGGTATCGGCTGCTCCAGCCGCATGCCTCACTATATGGCCACCTACGGTCTTCACGGTATTCACGGAAGAGCCTTGGCACTGGCCAACGGTGTCAAATCCCGTCGCCCCGACCTCGATGTCTGGGTTGCAACCGGTGATGGCGACTGCTATTCGATTGGTGCCGGCCACTGGATCCACGCCGTACGCTACAACATGAACATGACAGTGCTGGTATTTGATAACCAGATCTACGGCCTGACCAAAAAGCAGACCTCACCCACCACCCCACTGGAATTCCCAACAGCGACCCATCCAGAGGGCGCTTCCATCGACATGATGAACCCCAACACGGTCACCATGGCGATCACCAACGCCTCTTTTGTGGCTCAGGTAGTGGACTGGAACCCACCCCTGCTCTACGAGACAATCAAGGCGGCACACGCCCACAAGGGGAGCAGCTTTGTCCGTATCATCCAGCGCTGCCCGGTCTTCAGTGACAGCATCACCAAGGAGCTGCAGGAAGACAGCTCCCGCCTGCTGCTGCTGCAGCATGAGAACGGTATTCCGGTTGCACCCGGCATTGACCGCCTCTTCCCGGAAACCCGCGAACACGATCCCTCGGACTTCAACGAAGCGATGGCCATCGCCCGTGACGAGACCGAGAAGGGGATC
>CAYQFH010000034.1:0-24004 GCA_964416755.1 uncultured Piscirickettsiaceae bacterium
GTGGTTGATGTAATGATCCTGATGATTCGGGGTTAACGTTCCCAAGCTTCAAACGTGGGTTCGATTCCCATCACCCGCTCCAACTTCTAATGCAGTGTAGTCCCGTCAGTTACCGTCAATTGATGTTCTGTGTAACACGATAGTAAATCCGATTTTTGAAGATGATGCTAACATCGTGTTCTCACTGCGGATTGATGTACTCAAGCCCATACGTAGCGATACGATTCCTCTACCAGTTCTTGTCATTGATTCAAGTTGGATTGACTGACCTGATTAGGTTTTTTTCAAAAACCAACGGTTTATCCGTGTGTCTTGATTGGTTGTCTATTTTGTCACCATAGAGTCAGTACAAACCTCAATACTCAGTCGATCAATTGACTTTATGTAGCCTCAGCCTCTCCGGCTTCTCTCCCTCTGCAACCACAGTCACTCTCACGCAGGGTACGATAGAAGCAGTTCATTGCGACCGAGGAGATCAGCACCATCCAGACAAATGCCCCCATGAACAGATAGGCCTGTATCCTGAAGTCACCCGGCTCCATTGGCAACTTCAGTGCTACCGCTGCATCACCGGGGTCAAACAGGGTAAATAGCAGAAAGGTAATCGCCAATGCGGTCAGACCGCTGGTCCAGACCACTCCCATTGCACACTTCTTGATTTCCATATCATCCTCCCTTTTTCAAAACTGTGAACTTCAACTATATGATTGCGCTACCCAGATAGTGGTCTACCAACAGAAAGGCGAAGAGCAGACTCAGATAGGTGATTGAGTAGACAAAGGTCTGTATTGCCGGACGGTCCACCTGCTCTGCATAGTAGAGTCGCAGTGCAAACCAGATGAAGCCCAGCCCCAATCCAACCGCCCCCAGCAGATAGAGCGGGCCACTCATCTGGATCACAAAGGGCAAAAGCGTTACAGAGAAGAGCATCAAACTGTAAAGCAGGATCTGACGGCGAGTGAAGTCGACTCCATGAGTGACCGGCAACATCGGAATGCCCACCTTGGCATACTCTGCACGACGCTTGATGGCCAGCGCCCAGAAGTGTGGCGGCGTCCAGATAAAGATGATCATGAACAGCACAACAGCCTCTATCGAGACAGTACCAGTCACTGCACACCACCCCAACAGCGGTGGTGCTGCACCAGCCGCACCACCCCAGACAATGTTCTGTGGTCCCAACCGCTTGAGATAGACGGTATAGATCACCGCATAGCCCACCAGTGAGGCCAGCGTCAGCCCTGCAGTGAGCGGGTTGGTAAACAGCAACAGCATCGCCATAGCGATTGCCCCCAGCGATAGCGCAAACAGCAGCGCATGGGATTGCTCCAGCATCCCTTGCGGCAACGGTCGGTTCTCTGTACGCGCCATTCTGCGGTCAATCTCCATGTCAATGACCTGATTGATCGCAGCACCAGAGGCCGCTGCCAGTCCGATCCCCAAGGTTCCAAACAGCAACAGCTTCCAGTGAGGGAGACCATCTGGTGTTGCCAACAGCATTCCCACCAGTGCAGTGAAGGTGATCAGATAGACCACCTTGGGTTTGGTCAATGCATAGTATTGTCTCCAGCTCGCCGTACGGCTCAGCGGCAGGTTGATTGCTACACTGTTCAATGTCCACCTCCCCAACGATTTACCTTGAGTAGAAGTTCCAGATCACTCAACACCGCTGATGACGGCTGCTCTGGACTGTAGTGCATCATCAGATTACCCACCGGATCGATCAGATAGAGCCGACCCACCAAGCTATCACTTTCCACTGTAAGCTGCTGGCGCAGTGGTTGCAGCATGGTGGGATCTCCAGTCAGTATGGTGGTTCCCTGATACTGTTGCAGCACATTGCGCAGACTCTGATTCACTCCACTGTGGTCAATTACCACCATACGCTGAATGGTGTCGTGGTGCTCGGCCATCGCCTTGCGGATCTGGCGCATGTCATAGATACGTTGCTGACAGGGTTCGCCACAGGTTGTACCGGCCGAGAACAGTAGCGTCCAGTATCCTTCAAACTGCGCCCGACTGAATGACTCGCCACTGATGGTTGTATAGAGCTGGTCTGGTACTGGACGAACCGGCTGAATCAGCTCCCCCTGGTTGCTGCGTCCCCCAGGCAGTAGATCCGGATTGAAGTAGAGTAGCCAGGCGAAGATCACCGGCAGCCCAAACACCAGCATCAACAGCAGTAGCTGTGTGCCTCCACTCCCCTGTCTGGTTTCCGCAGACTGTTGTTCATCCATTGTCATTGTCTGGCTACTCACGCTTCTCCACTCTCCATTTTCGTTCGGCTTCGCATCCACAGGGCGATCCATCCACCCAGCAACACCAGGGCGAAGGCAAACCACTGCATCGCATAGCCCCGATGCATCGATGGCTCCAATGCTCCTCTACCGGCAGGCCACTGCCGTATCAGAGCATCATTCAAAGGTGCTCTTTCTGTCGACTCTGCCCGCACCACAAACGGGAGCAGCGGTCTGCCGATGGCACTGCTGATTGCAGGCAGGTCGATATAGAGGCGAAGCGGTGCAGTGGGATCCTGATCCAACCGATAGCCGTGTACGGTGGGGACACGTACCGTCCCCTGCAGACGCACTGTACCGGGTTGCACCTCTACAACAGGCAATTCTGCCCTCGACACACCCTGCGCGATCCAGCCTCGATTGACCAGTACTGCGTGGTCACTGCCCTGAATCGCTACCGGTACCAGTACATGGTATCCAGCCTGCTTCAAATGTTTGCGGTTATCGAGTAGAAACTGGGCCGCTGCAACCATCTCACCCACCACTTCGACCGTTTGAAAACGCATCAACTCCGCATCCTGCTCGCTGCCATCCAATACATGTATCCCATCCGCCTGCCGCTCTGTTTGCAACTGCAGCAGCCGCGCCTTCTCTTCGGCTCGCTCCAACTGCCACAACCCCAGATGGATAAAGAGCCCCATCAACAGAAAGATCAGCAGTGAAGCGAACCATCCCCATCGTCCTCTCATTGCACCGCCGGTAGCATGGTTGCCGGAACCAGTGTGTTGGGCTCAATCAGATTGAACAGGGCACCACCGATCAATATCAGAAAGAGCAGGACGGAGAGCCCAATGCGGAAGGTAAGGCCGGTTACCACACGGGTACCCTTGCCATCATCACGAGTCAGAAAGAACATACTCCCGGCCAGCGAGAGCAGAATCAGCCCCAGAATCGACAGCGCCACAATCTTCAACATCCTCTCCTCTACCCCTTACATCCAGTAGACCAGTACAAACAGACCCAGCCAGACCACGTCTACAAAGTGCCAGTACCAGGCGGCTGCCTCAAAGGCGAAGTGGTTCTTTTCGGTAAAGTGCCCTTTCATGCTGCGCCCGAGAATGGCCATCAGCATCAATGCACCGACGATGACATGGAAGCCATGGAAACCGGTCAGTATGTAGAAGGTGGAGCCATAGACACCGGACTCCAACGTCAGGTTGAGCTCTCCATAGGCGTGTGCATACTCCTCTGCCTGCAGTGCAACAAAGATCAGCCCCAACCCAACGGTCATGATCAGGCCGCGCACCAGCTGTTTGCGGTTGTCCTTCTTCAAGCCCCAGTGCGCCCAGGTCAGGGTAAGTCCGGAGGTGAGCAGAATGGCTGTATTGACAGCCGGCACTCCCCAGGTATTGACCAGCGCAAACTCCCCCCCCAGTTGAGCCGGGCCCGAGGTGGGCCACTGGGCGACAAACTGGTTGGTGATGTAATCGTGGGTGGCGGAGAGGTAGCCATTACCACCCAGCCACTCCACCGCAATGTTACGCAGGTAGTAGAGCGAACCAAAGAAGGTGGCAAAGAAGAAGACCTCGGAAGAGATAAACCAGAGCATCCCCTGGCGGAAAGATTGATCCACCTGCGCATTGTATTTTCCACTCAGATTCTCTTCGACCACATCCCCAAACCAGCCGAAAAACATGTAGGCCAGCAGCAGTGAGCCGATCACAATCAGCCAGGTGCCAACTGCAACACCATTGATCCCCAGCGCGAATCCCATTAGCAGTGTAAATACTGCGATCATCGCCACAATCGGCCAGCGGCTGCCGTCGGGGATATAGTACTGATCTTGAGAGAGAGACGACATGGTTACACTCCTCTGTAGTGGTAGTTATCAGGCATCTGCACGATCATATTTCTCCGCAGACTGCTTGTCGGTGTTGAGAAAGGTATAGGAGAGATTGAGTACGGAGACATCTGCAGGCAGATCGTGAGAGACATAGAAGCGTAGCGGCATCTCCTTGCGTTCTCCGGCCTGCAGCGGCTGATTCTTGAAACAGAAGCACTCCATCTTGTGGAAATAGCCATTGGCAAACCATGGGGTGACACTGGGGATCGCCTGCCCCACAATCGCCTCATCCGAGAGGTTCTCGATGATGTAGCTGACCTCGGTGACTTCACCAGGGTGAACCACCATCTGCCTCACCTTGGGTTTGAACTTCCAGGGCAGACCATCATTGACCACGCTATCGAACTGCACGGTGACCATGCGGTTGCTGTCGCTCTGTACGCCAGTTTCAGAAAAGACCTCTCCACTGTTCTTCAGCCCTGTAACCTGACAATAGAGATCATAGAGTGGGATCAGCGCAAAGGCGAAACCGAACATCCCCACCACAACCATCGAGAGCCGCCAGACCAGGCGACGATTTCTCTTCTGTTGCAGGGTTAGCTCGCTCATGAATGCTCTCTTTCCGCTATGGCAATGCAGTGGCTGCCAACTGCTCCCAGAAACGTACCGATGAGAGCATCACCAGTAGCGCAACACCAGCCAGCGCCAACGCCAGCCGTCCATTGTTTTTTCTCTTCTCCTCCATCAATCGCTCTCCTCTTTACGATGATGCACCGGCATAACGGCCATGCTCATCCAGCTTGGGTGGCGTGGTCCAGGAGTGGTAAGGGGGTGGCGAAGGCAGATCCCACTCCAGCCCATTGTCCTTGGCCCCCTCCCACACTACAGCCGGTGCCTTCTCGGTATTTCGGCCCCGGATCGTATCAATGACGATGTAGAGCAGAATCAGATGGCTGAGGCCAAAGATGAAAGCGCCGATACTGGAGATCACATTGAACTCGGCAAACTGGATGCTGTAGTCGATGATACGTCGCGGCATTCCGGCCAGCCCCAGGAAGTGCTGCACAAAGAAGGTGAGGTTGAAACCGATGATGTTGGTCCAGAAGAACCACTTGCCGAGGCGCTCGTTATACATGTTTCCGGTCCACTTCGGTAGCCAGTAGAAGACTCCCGCAAAGAGCGCCAGCACCGCACCGGGAACCAATACATAGTGGAAATGGGCCACCACAAACATCGAGTCGTGATACTGCATGTCGGCCGGAATCACCGCCAGCATCACTCCAGTGAGACCACCGAAAACAAACATAATGACAATGGCGATGGCAAACAGCATCGGGGTCTCGAAGGTGAGTGATCCACGCCACATGGTGGCGATGAAATTAAACTTCATCAGCCCCACCGGAATCGAGATCAGGATGGTACCGATCATGAAGTAGTTGACCGCCGCATAGGACATGCCGATGGTGTATTGATGGTGTGCCCACACCACCATACCCAGTGTACCGAGGAAGATCATTGAACCCACCAGAGACATGTAGCCGAATAGTGGCTTGCGCGAGAAGGTGGGAATCACCATCGACAGCACCCCGATGGAGGGGAGCAGCAGGATGTAAACCTCGGGATGGCCGAAGAACCAGAACAGGTGCTGGAACAGCACCGGATCACCACCACCTGCTGCATCGAAGAAGCTGGTTCCAAAGTGGCGATCAAACAGCAGCATGGTAACTCCGCCCGCCAGTACCGGTACCACCAGAATCAGCAGGAACGCGGTGATCAACCAGGTCCAGACAAACATTGGCATCTGTGTCAGCTTCATCCCCGGAGCGCGCATATTGAAGATGGTGACGATGATATTGATCGATGCCAGCACCGAGGAGATACCCAACAGATGGATGGCAAAGATGAGGAAGTCCATCGACATCCCTACCTTGATCGAGAGCGGCGGGTAGAGTGTCCAGCCGGTATTGATCTGCGAGCCACCACCGGGGAAGAAGGGGACCACAAAGGAGAGGATCAGCATGGTCGCCGCTGCCGGCAGAATCCAGAAGCTGAGGTTGTTCATTCGTGGCAGCGCCATATCGGGCGCACCGATCATCATCGGTATCATCCAGTTGGCCAAGCCTGCTGCCGCCGGCATCACCGCACCGAAGATCATGATCAGTGCATGGTTGGTGACAATGTTATTGTAGAGGTCAGGCTCCAACAGCTGGATACCGGGATACATCAGCTCCATGCGAATCGCCATGGCACTGATTCCCCCCAGGAACATCATCGCCAGTGCGAAGATCAGATACATGGTTCCGATATCTTTATGGTTGGTGCTATAGACCCAGCGCCGCCATCCGGGAACCGGCCCATGGTCATGGTGATCGTCGTGGTGCTCAGCCTGCAGTGTCGTATCAATTGCGCTCATCTTTACTCTCCCTCGCTTCTACTGGCGTGCCGCCTTGATTGCTGACGGTTGAACCACATCTCCGGAGGCATTGCCCCAAGCATTACGCTCATAGGTGATCAGTGCAGCCAGTTCCAGATCTGACAGCATGGCCCATGGCGGCATGGTGCCCTTTCCTTTCAGTACGATGTTGATGTGTTCTTCAACCGATCCAGTGACCACCTTGCTCCCCTTCAAGGGTGGGAATGCTGGTGGCAAGCCCGATCCATCCGGCTTGTGGCAAGCTGCACACTTGGTGTTGTAGGCCGCCTCACCCTTGCTGTAGAGCTCTTCCATACTCCAGTCCTTGTTGGCATTGGCCTCAACCAGTGCAGCCAACATTGTTGCCTTCTCCTGTTCCACCCAGCGATCAAAATCGGCTCCACTCACCGCATTGATTACGATTGGCATCTTGGAGTGCCAGGTACCACACAGCTCTGCACACTGCCCACGGTAGACACCCACCTTGTCTTCATCAATCTTGGCCCAGGTCTCCATGATATAGCCGGGAATGGAGTCACGCTTGAAACCGAGCTCCGGCACCCACCAGGCGTGCAGCACATCAGCCGAGGTATTGAGATAACGGATCGTGCGACCTACAGGCAGTACCACAGGGTGGTCGACATCACGCAGGTAGTGCTCTCCTGCAGTCTGTTCATCTGTCGGACGACTCTCCACCCTGATTGGATAGAATTCACCCTCAAACTCGACACCATGCTCGGGATATTCGTACTCCCACCACCACTGATGACCGATCACCTTGAGATTCATGTCAAAACAGCGATCCGGGTCACTCCCCTCCTCACTACAGAACTGTTTGGGAGCATTCCAGAACCGTTCCAGTGTCGCCTGAGCCGCACCGGCAATGGTCAGATCAACCACCAGCACCATTGCCGGTACCAGCACCCAGGACCACTGACCAAACCAACCACGGTGAAAATGTTGATCAGCCTCATAACCCTTGCTTTTGCGGAATGTGTAGAGAATGTAGACCATGAAGACCAGTACGATCACCATCAGCCAAGTTGCAATCTGCATGGTCAGCATATGCACATCATAGATATCCTTGCCCACCCGGGTCACAGGATCGGGGAAGTTAATCCCGTACTCTGCCGAAACATTCATCGACCAGAGCGCGATGACAATCAAACCACAGATTGAACGACCAACCTTACTCGACAGCATCCTTATCCCTCCCCTTGCCTGCTCTGCCCCACATCCCTCGGAGCAGCGACTTAAAAGTGACTAACATCAGTAATTACTTAATTAGATTTGATATATATCAAAATAACCAATCTTTTCGAGTATCCTGAAAACCGCTTTCAAGCACAATATTTTTTATAAGTATTTTTTTAATTAAAGATCAATAAAACCTATAAGATCACCGCCATCGGAACTGTCTCACAACTTTCTGCTCCACAAAAAAAGGGTTGCAGCACTTCGCTACAACCCCTTTTTTCAGCTCTCTTTATCGCTTATGAAACAGCGTCCAGCGCCTGACTCACATCGGCAATAATGTCTTCGATATTTTCGATACCAACCGAGATACGCACCAGATCAGTAGAGACTCCGGCAGTTGCCAGCTCACCCTCATTCAGCTGACGGTGAGTGGTCGATGCAGGATGGCAGGCAAGTGACTTGGCATCACCAATGTTAACCAGCCGCAGGATCATCTGCAGTGCATCGATAAACTGGGTACCTGCCTCCAGCCCACCCTCAACACCAAAACTGAGAATACCGGAAGCCTTGCCACCCGTGATCTTCTGGCAAGTTGCGTTGTAGGGGCTATTCTCCAGAGCTGCATAGTTGACCCAGTTCACCTTGGGGTGGTTGCTGAGATAGTCCGCCAGCTTTTCTGCATTCTCGCAGTGGCGTTCCATGCGCAACCCCAACGTCTCCAATCCCTGCAGAATTAGAAAAGCGTTATGGGGAGAGATCGCTGCACCGGTATTACGCAGTGGCACTACACGACAACGTCCGATATAGGCCGCAGGCCCCAGCGCCTCGGTATAGACTACACCATGATAGGAGGGGTCAGGCTCATTCAACATCGGGAAACGCTGTCTGTTGGCCGCCCAGTCAAACTTGCCTGAATCGATAATAATGCCTCCAATGGAGTTGCCATGGCCTCCAATATATTTAGTCAGCGAATGAATCACGATATCGGCACCCAACTCAATGGGGCGACAAAGATAGGGGGTTGCCACCGTGTTGTCCACCATCAACGGTACACCATGACGGTGGGCGATCTCTGCCAGCTTCTCGATATCAACCACATTGCCTGCCGGATTGCCGATTGACTCACAGAAAATGGCGCGGGTGTTTTCATCAATCGCCTGCTCAAAGCCCGTATAGTCCTCAGCCGAGACCATGCGCACCTCAATCCCCTGACGCGGGAAGGTGTGGGCAAAGAGGTTATAGGTTCCCCCGTAGAGCTGACTGGTACTGACGATGTTAGTACCCACTTCGCAGATCGACTGGATCGCATAGGTGATTGCTGCCATGCCAGAGGCAAGTGCGAGACCACCGATTCCTCCCTCCATTGCTGCCAGCCGCTGCTCCAACACATCGGTAGTGGGGTTCATGATGCGGGTGTAGATATTACCTGGCACCTTCAGATCAAACAGATCTGCACCATGCTGGGTATTGTCAAACGTGTAGGAGGTGGTCTGATAGATCGGTACCGCTGCCGACTTGGTGGTCGCTTCGGGCTCATACCCATGGTGCAGCGCTAGAGATTCGAGTTTCATCGGTTCTTCCTTTGGTATCTGGTAACTGAATGGTTACCTGTTGTTCTTGTTGGAAGATCGATACTAACAGAGCCACTAATACCGTTTTTCAATAGCAGCTATCAGCGATACTATGAAAAAGTTGAGGATCAGTTGGAGTTGAACTTCTCCATCAACTTGGTGAGATCGGGTTCCGACTTCGGCTTTTTCGCTTTACGCTTGCGTGGCACAAACTTTATCCCCCGCTCTTTGAGCTGCTCAATTGCCTGCTTTGACTCCTCTTCACTCACCTTCTCGGTGAACTCTCCCTCCAGATCAACACGCATCCAGCGCTTGGCAACCTGATAAAGATACTTGGTCTGGCTGGTATACCAGTGCATGAATGTGCCAAACTCACGACTGGAGATACTGTACTGCTCTCTGAAGCCACGCTCGTTCATGGTCTTACTGATCCCCAGTGCCATCGGTGGAAGCGGCCCCTCACTCCTGAACAGCTTTGGTGCAAACTCCTGTGCTTGTACCAGAATTTCGCTGTACCGCTCCCGTGTCAATTTGAATTTCTTTGCCACTTGTCAATCCTGCTTAACGTGAACTCGGTTTATACTTTTTGAGAAAAGAGTTGTAACCCGCTTTCTTCAGCTGTGCCTGCTGATGCTCTGCACTGGAGAAACTCTGAAACGGGCCAACATTGACGCGATAGAGTGCCCCTTTGGCACTCTGAATGGTATCGATCTGAACACTCTCCACCCCCATCAAAATCAGTTCTGCCTTGTGCTTCTCAGCAGAATCGAGGCGGCTGAACGCTCCCATCTGAATCAGGTAGTTCCCTGTAGGTGCACTCCTGGCCGATTTGGCGATAGAGACCGGACGCTCCTTTTTCTCACGCGATTTGGCCGCAGGCCTTGGCCTTGCAGTCGGTTTACGCTCCTCCACACCCGTGTACTCCTCCTCCGGCAACATCGAGAAGAAGTCGAAATGGAACTGATCATCGACCTTGGCCTTGCTCGTCTTTTGCTCTACCCTGGGCTTCGGTTTCAGCGCCTGCCTGGCAGCCGCTTCCACCTCGCTACTGCTGTTCTTGAGCCAGTAGAGATAACCACTGAACAGCCCTACGGCAACCACCACAAGAAACAGCAATCCCCCTCCAGAGAGGTAGCCTTGCTGTGATCGCTGCACAGGATGGCCTCTCACGCTCTACATCTCCTCCGGAGCAGAGACGCCCAGAATCGCAAGGCCGTTGACAAAGACCTGGCGTGCCGTATTGATCAGAGTGAGACGAGCATTGCGCAGCGCCTGATTTTCCACAATGAAGTGGTGGCTGTTGTAGTAGGTGTGCAGCTCATGGGCCAGATCACGCAGATAGTGGGCCAGCTGATGTGGCTCACGCTGCAACGCAGCCCCCTCCAGCAGTTCAGGATATTTGGAGATCGCCACCATCAGCAGCTTCTCATGCTCCTCAACCAGCAGGCTGAAGCTGTTCAACCCCTCTTCACGATCCCAACTCATCCCCTTTTCGGCCAGCTGTCTCATCACACTGTGGATTCGGGCATGGGCGTACTGGATGTAGTAGACCGGATTCTCCGACGACTGTGAGACGGCCAGATCGAGGTCAAAATCCATGTGTTGCTCACTCTTGCGCAACACATAGAAGAAGCGGGCCGCATCGTTCCCCACCTCATCCCGTAGTTCACGCAGGGTGACAAAGGAGCCACTACGAGTCGACATCTGTACCTTCTCTCCGCCCCGGAAGAGAGAGGCGAACTGCACCAGCAGTACCTCAAGAGTATCCGCCTCCTGCCCCATTGCGGTCAGTGCGGCACGTACACGCGGCACATAACCGTGGTGGTCGGCACCCCAAATGTCGATCATCTTGTCATAGCCGCGCTGCAGCTTGTTCATGTGGTAGGCGATATCGGAGGCGAAGTAGGTCTTCAACCCGTTGTCACGCACCACCACACGATCCTTCTCATCGCCATAGTCGGTGGAGCGGAACCAGAGCGCCCCCTTCTCTTCGTAGATATCACCACTCGCCTGCAGCTTCTCGATTGCCTGGTCGACAGTCTGGTCGTCCATCAGTGACTGCTCGGAGAACCACTCATCGTACTCCACTCCGAATTCAGACAAGTCCTGACGAATCTCACCCAGAATTGCTTCCAGTGCTGCACCATGTATCTGCCTGTAGAGGTCACCGCCGAGCAGTGCTCGCGCTTGCTCGATAATGCCGTCGATATGCAGCTCCTTATCGCCACCAACTGGTTCATCAGCAGGTACACCCTCCATTACTGCAGCGATGGGGTGACGGAAGATCTCGCCCTGCTCACGGTGCAGGGTGGCAGCAATATCCCAGATATAGTCGCCCTGATAACCGTTGCTGGGGAAGGTGACCGCCTCTCCACAGAGGTCGAGGTAACGCAGCCAGACACTGGCTGCAAGAATATCCATCTGTCGACCGGCATCATTGACATAGTACTCACGATGGAGATCGTAACCGGCAGCCTTCAACAGATTTGCCGTTGCTGCGCCATAGGCGGCACCACGACCATGGCCGACATGGAGTGGCCCAGTGGGGTTGGCAGAGACGTACTCCATCAACACCTTCTGCCCGGCACCCACCTGACTCTCGCCAAAGTGTTCTCCCTGTTCGAATACCTGCGCAATCACCGCACCATAGGCAGCATCGGAGAGAAAGAAGTTGATAAAGCCAGGGCCTGCAATCTCAATCTTCACCACCAGTTCATTGCCACTCAACGCATCTACCACCAACTGCGCCAACTCTCGAGGGTTACGCTTCGCCTGTTTCGCCAGTACCATTGCCACATTGGTCGCAAAGTCACCATGGCTGAGATCACGGGTACGTTCAATCATGACACTTGGAATAGTCTCCAGTTCCAAGGTTCCAGTATCGTGTAGTTGGGTCAGGGCAGCCTCGACCAGCTGCTGTAGTTGGGTCTTCATCAATTCTAAATGCTGTTTTTGAAATTACTCTGCCTGAAGCGGAAAGCGCTCCGGGTGCTCAATCAGTGATTCGATCTGTTTCAGTTAGATGCGTGAATAACGGCAATTATGAGCGACTTTAATCACCGGTTCCAGCGCAACTAACGAACTAATGGGGTTTCCACCTGCTCCCGCTTCTCGGCCCCCAGCAACAGCTCAATCAGCTCCAGCGCAAAGTCCATTGCGGTACCCGGTCCACGCGAGGTGACCACCTTACCATCAGTCACCACATCAACGCCCTCAACCACGTTTGCGCTGCTCTCCTTGAGGAAACCGGGGTAGCTGGTCGCCTCTTTCCCCTCCAACAGTCCGACGTCGGCCAGCACCTTGGGGGCCGCACAGATCGCCGCAGTGTATCTCCCCTCTGCCGCCATCTGCTGTAGCAGTTGTCGAATACGCGGGTCAGCATTGAGATGGTCGGCACCAGGCATCCCACCCGGCAATACCACCATCTGATATTCCTGCTGCAGGGCCTGATCCAGTGTCATATCAGCAATATGCACTGTATTGCGACTGGCACAAATGGGACCATCCTCCAGTCCTGCCACCACCACTTCGATCTCCGCACGACGCAACAGATCGATGATGGTGATCGCCTCCAACTCCTCAAATCCCTCGGCCAGTGGAACCAGTACAGTAGGGTGAGACATTTATGAGTATCCTATTTGGATGATTGAACCAGATGTAGCCCCTTCAACATATTAAGGGCCTCAAACAGCATGAAATCCTTTTCAGCAAGATTCTCCTCCTCTGCTTCAGACTCCTTCTCTTCATCTTCAGACTTTGCTTCACTGTCTTTCTTCTTGCCATCCTTGCCATTACTCAGATGCCCAGTCAGATCTTTTTCGGAGACACGGTGCTTTTTCTTCCCCTCTTTCTTCTCGATTTTCAGATCAGTCAGAATGATATCGGGCACAATCCCCTCCGCCTGAATGGAGCGGCCCGATGGGGTGTAGTAGAGCGCCGTGGTCATCTTCAGTGCTGCACCACCACGCATCGGCATGATAGTCTGTACTGAACCCTTTCCAAAGGTGTGAGAGCCCATAATCACTGCACGTTTGTGGTCCTGCAGTGCACCGGAGACGATCTCCGAGGCGGAGGCGGAACCGTTATTGACCAAAACAACAATCGGTGCGCCATCAAGGACATCATCGGCATCGGCCTCAAACTTGACTGAGGAGTCTCCGACACGACCATCCGTGTAGACCACCAGCCCATCGGTCAGGAAGGCATCGGAGACACTGACTGCAGCACTCAACACACCACCGGGGTTATTGCGCAGGTCGAGCACCAGCCCTTTGAGTTTGTTGCCATCGTTCTCCTCATCGATCAGCTCATCGATCATTGCCTGCATGCTATCGCCGGTGTTAACCTGGAACTGACTGATACGAATGTAGCCGAAACCCTCCTCCAGCATCTTGCTCTTGACACTACGGATACGGATCACGTCACGAATGATATTAACCGTCAGCGCCTGATCCTCTCCCTTACGTACCACTGTCAATTCAATCTTGGTACCCACCTTGCCACGCATTTTCTTGACCGCCTCGTTCAAGGTCATCCCCTGTACCGCAGTGCCATCGATACGGATGATCAGATCACCCGCCTTCATCCCGGCGCGCTCTGCCGGGGTATCATCAATTGGCGAGATCACCTTGACGAAACCATCTTCCATCCCCACCTCGATGCCGAGACCACCAAACTCCCCCTTGGTGCTCACCTGCAACTGATCATGTGCCTCTGGCAACAGATAAGCCGAATGTGGATCAAGCTTGCTCACCATCCCCTGAATGGCGTTGTTGAGCAGCTCCTTGCCATCGACCTCCTCCACATACTTCTTCTTGATCTCACTGTAGACCTGGCTGAAGGCACGCAGCTCCTCCAACGGCAGTGGCATCTCCACCTCTTCTGACTTGCTGGCCAATACCGTACGCTCAACCGCCAGCGAAACGCCTAGTAGCAGGCCTGTCAACAGAATAAGAATGTCACGTGCTTTTGTCTTCATGAGCGTTGTGTCCAGTGAGGTGTGGATATCACAGAAAAATATTAAGAAAACGAGAGTTTATCTCAACTTCTCTGGTAGCGGTAGCACCAGATATGGTGATGCAGCGTCAGTCAATTCCAGATACAGGGTAGATCCCCCCCAAAATCACCGGCTCCCTCGCTCCGGTCACAGAGGGGATGTTGCCAGAGAGACCATTCAAGGTCTGCCGGGCCAACCAAGCAAATGCCATCGCCTCCAGCCAGTCCGGATCCATACCTACCACTACACTACTCTCTACCTGCCAACCGGGAAGGTGGTCGGCGATCCGTTCCAGCAGATAGCCATTGCGCGCACCACCACCACAAATCCAGAGTGATTTTTCTGTAACTGGCTGTAGGAAGAGGCTCTCTGCAATGGTCACTGCCGTCAACTCCACCAGTGTCGCAGCGACATCTTCCTCTGGCAGTGATGACACCTGCGCATAGTAGTGATCAAACCATGCCCCATTGAAAGTCTCCCGTCCGGTGCTCTTGGGCGGTAGCTGATGGAAAAATGGCTCCCTACGCATCTCTGCCAATAACGGTTCCGAGATGGTGCCACTACGCGCAACGGCACCATCCCGATCCAGTGACTTGCCATAGGCACGATGCATCCAGTAGTCAATCAGTACATTGCCCGGCCCTGTATCAAAACCGATCACCTCCGTTTCCGGATCTGCCGACAATAGCGTGATGTTGGCCATCCCCCCAATATTGACCACTGCACCCCCAAGCCCCTGCAGAAACCAATGGTGGTAGGCAGGTGCCAGTGGAGCACCTTGTCCACCTGCTACCAAGTCACGACGACGAAAGTCGGCAACGGTGGTAATTCCTGTTTTTTGAGCAATGGTATTGGGGTCACCAATCTGCAGAGTAAACGGATGCTGCAACTCCGGTTCATGACGAATAGTCTGTCCGTGACTACCCACCGCGGTAATCTGCTCTGGCAATAGCCCAGCCTGATCTACCACCTGCAGAATCGCCTCCGCAAACAGCTGTCCCAACTCTACATCCAGCTGTCCCATGCGCTCAATCTCGCTCTCTCCCGGACTACAGAGATCAAGAATACGCTGTTTCAGATCTGACCCAATCGGAAGAGAGTGGGCCGCCACGCACTTCGGAGGAGAGATAGAGAAATCGGCAACCGCCACATCGACCGCATCGATACTGGTGCCGGACATCAGACCTACATAGTAGTCACTCATGACTGATCGCACTCTATTGGAATCATTATGGCAATGATAACAATACTCACAATTGGAGCACTGTTCTTGTATTACAGAATGCTACAAAAAAGGGAGAGCACCTGGAACAATGCTCTCCCTTTTCATTCAACCGTTGGCAAACACCGCACGCGCCGCAGCCACCGCCTGACCACTATTGATCGGTGCACCCATCTCAGTCAGCACCGCATCCAACGCACCCAGACAAGTGAGGATGTTGGTCACATTACTGGCGTGGCCCATCTGACCGATACGCCACACCTTGCCCGCCAGATCACCCAGACCTGCACCGATCTCCAGGTTGTACTGGTTGAGCAGGGTGCCACGCACTGCTGCGTCATCAATCCCTTCAGGGATGGTGACCGCATTGAGCTGTGGCAGGCGCTCGCCCTCGGGCACTACAAATTCCAGCCCCATTGCCTCAATACCAGCACGCAATGCATCATGGTTCTTCTGGTGACGTGCCCAGCAGTTCTCGATGCCCTCTTCTTTGAGAATCACCAGCGCCTCATGCAGGCCATAGAGGGAGTTGATTGGCGCGGTGTGGTGGTAGGCGCGCTTGCCACCGCCATCCCAGTAACCCATCACCAGATTGAGGTCGAGGAACCAGCTCTGTACTGGGCTCTTGCGGTTGCGCACCTTGTCCAGTGCCGCCTCGCTGAAGCTGACCGGTGACAAACCAGGGGTACAGGAGAGGCACTTCTGGGTGCCGGAGTAGATGGCATCAATGCCCCACTTGTCGACTTCTAGTGGAGAACCACCCAGTGAGGTGACCGCATCTACAATGGTGAGACAGCCGTGGTCGTGAGCAATTTTGCAGAGTGCCTCGGCATCGGACATCGCACCCGTGGAGGTCTCTGCATGGACAAAGGCAACAATCTTGGCATCGGGGTTGGCCTTCAGCGTCTCCTCCAGCTTGGCAGGATCGACTGCTCGACCCCATGGGTCCTGCTGCATGACGGCTTCACCACCGGCACGCTCGACATTCTCTTTCATACGCCCACCGAAGACACCGTTCTGACAGACGATGACCTTGTCACCCGGCTCCACCAGGTTGACGAAGCAGGTCTCCATACCGGCAGAGCCTGGGGCAGAGACCGGCATGGTCAGTGCATTCTCGGTACGGAAGGCGTAACGCAGCAGCTCTTTCATCTCATCCATCATCGCCACAAAGACCGGATCGAGGTGGCCGATGGTGGGGCGAGACATCGCCTCCAGGATGCGTGGATTAACGTCGGAGGGGCCGGGGCCCATCAGGGTGCGCTGGGGGGGATGAAATGATTGTGTCATAGTACTTTCCTGCCTCTTACTCACTGGCCCTTGTGCATAGGGCTTTCAATTACAAAATAGAAAACGATGGCAGAGCATACCGGAGCCGGAATCAAAAACCAACTGTTTTGTTTGGTTATTGACTCAGGTATGATCTGCCCCCTATGGACTCCGAACTACGCACACAATTATTCAAGGAGCTACGTAACATCGTACCGGCTGCCGCACTGCTCACCGAACGGGAGGAGCTGGTGCCGTATGAGTGTGACGGGCTGACCGCGTTGCGTGAGGTACCGATGGCGGTGGTACTACCCGAAAGCCAGCAGCAGTTGAGCGAGATCCTCAAGCTCTGTAACCAGCTGCAGGTGCCGGTGGTGACCCGTGGTGCTGGTACCGGACTCTCCGGCGGTGCGCGCCCCTCCTCCGATGCACTACTGGTGGGGCTGGCCAAGCTGAACCGTGTGCTCGATATCGACAGTGAGCGCAAGCGAGCCACAGTCGAACCGGGGGTGACCAATCTCTCGATCTCACAGGCAGTGGCCCACCTTGGACTCTACTACGCCCCCGACCCCTCCTCGCAGATCGCCTGCACCATCGGCGGCAACGTGGCGGAGAACTCCGGCGGTGTCCACTGCATCAAGTATGGACTGACTGTACACAATGTCGAACAAATCAAGATGATGCTGATCGACGGTACCACCATTACCTTAGGCAGTGAGGCACTCGACAGCCCCGGCTACGACCTGCTCTCGCTGGCGATCGGCTCGGAGGGGATGCTGGGTGTGGTCACCGAGGTGACGGTCAAGCTACTGGACAAACCGCCAGAGACCCGCCTGCTGCTGGCCGCCTTTGATGAGATCGAAGTGGCTGGTGATGCGGTGGGTGCGGTACTGACCGCAGGCATTCTCCCTGCCGGTCTGGAGATGATGGACCACAAGTCGATCCGCGCAGCCGAGGACTTTGTCCACGCTGGTTATCCGGTCAATGCCGAGGCAATTCTGCTCTGCGAGCTGGATGGCCGCACTGCTGCAGGTGTGGATGCACTGGTGGAGCAGACCCGTGCGGTTCTGAAGCAGAGTGGTGCAACCGAAATTCAGGAGGCGAGCAGTGAGGCCCAGCGTGCGCAGCTCTGGGCCGGACGCAAGGGTGCATTCCCCGCCATTGGTCGTATTTCACCCGACTACTATGTGATGGATGGCACCATTCCACGTCGCCATCTGGGGCAGGTGTTGAATCAGATCAGCCAGCTCTCCAACCAATATGGGCTGGAAGTGGCCAACGTTTTCCACGCCGGAGATGGCAATCTCCACCCGCTGATTCTCTACGATGCCAACAAACCGGGGGAACTGGAGCAAGCGGAGCAGTTTGGCACCGATATCCTCAAGCTCTGTGTCGAGGTGGGGGGTACAGTGACCGGTGAGCATGGCGTCGGGCTGGAGAAGCTGGATGCGATGTGCAGCCAGTTTGAAGAGGCCGAGCTGGAGCGCTTCCATGCATTGAAGAAGATCTTCGATCCCGATGGGCTGCTCAACCCGGGCAAGGCGATCCCGACCCTGCACCGCTGTGCCGAGCTGGGGGCGATGCATGTTCACCACGGGGAGCTGCCCCACCCGGAACTGGAGCGCTTCTGATGGCCGATCTTGAACAGCAGTTACAACAAAGTGTTGTCGAGGCCAATGCCTCCAACACCGCACTGCGCATCTGTGCAGGGGGGAGTCGTGACTTTTTCCCCCATAGCAGCGCCAAACAGACCATAGATCTGGCTGAACACAGCGGCATTATGCAGTACCACCCGGAAGAGCTGGTGATCAGTGTTCGTGCCGGGACCACGCTGGATGAGATCAACACCACCCTGAAATCACACCAGCAGCAGCTTGCCTTTGATCCACCCCGCTTCAGCGAAGCCTCCACCATCGGTGGTGCAGTGGCGACGGCACTGGCCGGGCCGGGCCGCCCGTGGAAGGGAGGAGTACGCGACCATCTGCTCGGTGCAAAGGTGCTGACCGGTGATGGCACGATACTCAATTTCGGTGGCGAGGTGGTGAAGAACGTCGCCGGCTATGACCTCTTCCGTCCAATGGCGGGGGCCTACGGCACGCTGGGAGTACTGTTGGAACTATCGATCAAGGTACTGCCCCTGGAGCCACAACAGCGCTACTGGCACTGCGCCTGTTCCGAAGCCGGGGGGCTTTCACTTATGCAACAGCTCCGTCAGATCAACCTGCCGATCAGTGGACTCTGCTGGTACCAGGAGACGCTGCATCTGCGTACTGCCGGTGCTGTGACCGAGCTGGAACACTACACGGAACAGCTACAGCAGCTGGGTCTGCAGGAGCAGGAGGATGGAGTATTCTGGCAACAGCTGCGCGATCAACAGCTACCGCTATTTGATACCACCGACCCGGTCTGGCGTCTCTCTCTGCCTGCCAACGCCCCTCAGATGCAGAGTCAGTGCCAGACTGCAGAGTGCCTATCCCTGATCGACTGGGGTGGCGCACAGCGCTACCTCTGCGGCATTCTGCCTGAAAAGCGGCTGCGTAGCGAAGTTGAAAAGCTGGGTGGGCACGCCATGTTGTTACGCAACAGCACGCCGGAGGTCTCCCGTTTCCATCCCGTTGCTGAACCGCTAGAGCGAATCAGTCGACAGATACGCCAGTTGATGGATCCCAACGGGATACTCAATCCCGGCATTTTCACCTGAACCCGTCACCACGTTACCCGATGCAACTCAAAACCCAACACAGCGCTCTTCAACCCCTCTTGAGTGACCATCAGATTGCTGATGCCGAGTCGATTTTGCGCAGCTGTGTCCACTGTGGTTTTTGTCTGGCAACCTGCCCCACCTATCAGCTACTCGGCAGTGAATTGGACTCTCCACGCGGGCGGATCTACCAGATCAAGCAGCTGATTGAAGGCACCCAAGCCACTCCGGCAACACTGCAGCACCTTGACCGCTGCCTCACCTGCCGCAACTGTGAAACCACCTGCCCATCCGGCATTCGCTATGGCGATCTGCTTTCCATCGGACGCACTGTAGCCAATCAACAGGTCAAGCGTCCTCTTTTTCAGTCTTTTATAGTATCTCTATTGCGTCATACAGTGCCCTACCGTCGGCGGATCAATCCACTGCTCAAGCTTGGTCAACTACTGAAACTGCCGGGCACCAAAATCGCCGCATCACTGCCTCCATCACCCTCTCAAGTAAGCGCTGCAGTTGATGGTACACGTGTAATCCTTTTTCAGGGGTGTGTACAGGATGGACTTGCGCCATCCACTAACCAGGCACTTGAGACACTGTTCCATCAGCTGGGTTTCCAGATCGACCAGCCGAAACAGGAGGGGTGCTGCGGTGCACTCCCCCACCATCTCTCTGCTGAGCAGCAATCGCTCCATTTGGTCAAGCAGAACATCGATCTTTGGCTGCCACTGGTTGATGCTGGATCGAAAATTGTAATCGCCGCCAGCGGCTGTGGCGCAATGGTCACGGAATATGGGGATCTGCTACAACATGACACTGACTATGCGGAGGCTGCTGCACGGATCAGCAAAGCTGTGATTGATCCTGCCGATCTGCTGCTTTCACACCTCAACCAGCTGCAGTTGAAGGAGTCCAGTCCCAAGCAGATCACCTATCATCCGCCCTGTACACAACAGCACAAACTGCGCAGCGACAACAGTGTCGAGCGACTACTGCATACACTGGGCATCGAACTGCTTCCAGTCAGAGATCGTCACCTCTGTTGTGGTGCCGCCGGTACCTACTCCATCTTGCAAAAAGAGATCTCTCAACAACTACGCAGCCGTAAGCTGGACGCACTGGAGCAGGATCATCCCGAGCTGATCGCAACCGCAAACATTGGTTGCCAACACCATCTGCAACAGGCCACCCAAACTCCGGTGGTGCATTGGGTCGAGCTGATCACAACCCGTCAACCATGAAAAAGGAGAGCCCGTTTTCATGATACGGGCTCTCCTCTCTACAACCGATTTTGCAATCCGCTACTACACTTCTGGTTTGAATCCCCAAAATTTGCAGTAGCCCCATGCAATTGCCAGAAACAGTACTGGCTCAGCAAACATAAAATATTCCATGATCAATGCCTCAAATCCTTGTTAACATTGGTATATCATATCACGCTAATATTATTGAATCAATATAATAAAGATTATAACTCCTTTTAAATCAATTCCTTATAGCATCACATAGTAACAGCCCACTCCATAGTGGCTTCATAAGATCCCGGCAAGAAGCGCATCCACCCGCTGGAACCCTCGCGGCAGCTTCTGTCCACGACGTCCCCGCTCACCCTGATAGTTGACCAGATCGGTTGGCTTGATCTTCAGTACCCGCTTGCCAGAAACCACCGTAAGCCCCTGTTCTGACTGAAGTACCGCCATACCCGCCATGAACTCCTCACGGCTCTCGACACGCTTACCGGGAATGCTGACCATCTTGTTGCCCTTGCCTTTTGAAAGCTCCGGCAGATCGGCCAGCGGGAAGAGCAGCAGACGCCCCTCATTGCTGGCTGCAGCAACCCATTGCCCCTCCGCCTCGGCAATCGGTAGCGGCGTAATCACCTCCGACCCCTTGGGCAGTTTAAGGAACGCCTTGCCCGCCTTCTTGTTGGAAGCGAGATCATTCACCGTGGCAACAAAACCGTAACCGGCATCGGAGGCGATCAACAGCTTCTGCGTCAACTCACCCCCCACCACATCGACGAAACGGGCACCCGCCGGGGGCGAAAGGCGACCAGTCAACGGTTCACCCTGTCCACGTGCCGAGGGCAGGGTACTCGCCTGCACCGTATAGCTGCGCCCGGTCGAGTCGAGGAAGTAGATCGGCTGGTTGCTGCGCCCATGAGCCGAAGCGAGGAAGCGATCACCACTCTTGTAGTTGAGTCCCTCGGCATCGATCTCATGCCCCTTGGCGGCACGCACCCACCCTTTCTCAGACAGGACCACGGTGACCGGTTCGGAGGGTACCAGGCTGGTGGGGTCAATCGCCTGCGCCGCCTCACGCGCCACAATCGGTGAGCGACGATCATCCCCATACTTCTCGGCATCGGCAGCGATCTCCTTGCGGATCAGCGTGCGCAGACGGCGGGTAGAACCAAGGATCTGCTCCAGCTTCTGGCGCTCTGCCTCCAGCTCCTCCTGCTCACCGCGAATCTTCATCTCCTCCAGCTTGGCCAGATGGCGCAGTTTCAGTTCCAGAATCGCCTCGGCCTGGGTATCGCTGATATTGAAACGCTCCATCAATACCGGCTTGGGCTTGTCCTCCGAGCGGATAATGGCAATCACCTCATCGATATTGAGGTAGGCGATCAACAGCCCTTCAAGGATATGGAGCCGCTTCAGTACCTTGTCGAGGCGGTGCTGCAGACGTCTGCGCACAGTATCTTCGCGATAGGTGAGCCACTCACTCAGCAGCTTGCGAATATCTTTGACCCCGGGAC
Organism: uncultured Piscirickettsiaceae bacterium; assembly: GCA_964416755.1. Taxonomy (GTDB): domain Bacteria; phylum Pseudomonadota; class Gammaproteobacteria; genus Thiopontia. The sequence goes on from CAYQFH010000034.1 coordinate 22,205, forward strand.
GACCATCGATCCCGATCATGTTGAGGTTGACGCGGTAGGTGCGCTCCAGATCAGTGGTGGCGAAGAGGTGGGACATCAGCTGGTCGATATCAACACGGTTGGAACGCGGCACAATCACCAGACGGGTTGGATTTTCGTGATCTGACTCATCGCGCAGATCATCCACCATCGGCAGCTTCTTGGCCCGCATCTGCGTCGCCACCTGCTCCAGAATCTTGTTGCCGGAGACCTGATGCGGCAACGCAGTGATCACCACATCACCGCCCTCCCGCTCCCACAATGCACGCATGCGGATGGAGCCGTTGCCACTGCGGTAGATCTCCTGGATCTCCTCCTTCGGGGTGATGATCTCGGCATCGGTCGGGTAGTCCGGCCCCTGCACATGCTCCAACAGATCCTCCACCGTCGCCTTGCGATCCTCCAGCAGACGGATCGCTGCCGCCGCCACCTCACGCAGATTGTGTGGCGGGATGTCAGTCGCCATGCCGACCGCAATACCGGAACCACCGTTCAGCAGAATATTGGGCAGGCGCGCGGGCAGCAGTTGCGGCTCTTTCAATGTGCCATCAAAGTTGGGTTGCCACTCGACCGTGCCCATCCCCAACTCATTCAGCAGCACCTCGGAGTAGCGAGTCAGTCGTGACTCGGTATAACGCATCGCGGCAAAGGATTTGGGGTCGTCTGGCGATCCCCAGTTGCCCTGTCCATCAATCAACGGATAGCGGTAGGAGAAGTCCTGCGCCATCAGTACCATCGCCTCGTAGGCGGCAGAGTCGCCATGGGGGTGGAACTTGCCCAGTACGTCACCGACAGTACGGGCCGACTTCTTGTACTTGGCAGTGGCCGACAGCCCCAACTCCGACATCGCATAGACAATGCGGCGCTGCACCGGCTTCAGCCCATCACCCACATGGGGCAGGGCGCGATCGAGAATGACATACATGGAGTAGTCCAGATACGCCTTCTCGGTAAATTCACTCAGCGGGAGCTGCTCGACCCCCTCCATATCGATTTCGGTTGCTTCACTCATACGTTTTTTTGTCTGTACTCATTCAGAAAGCGTGAATGGTAAATGCTTTATTGCCACAAGTCAGTATTCACTTTAAGGCATCTCTAAAAATGCCATTTTCAAGCAAGTACAAGGAAGCACCGCACACAGAACCGCAGTGTACATGCGAGTACATGAGGATTCGAGTACGGAGCTGACACAGTAATTGCTGGAAAAGGGTATTTTTAGAGATGCCTTTTAGCGTAATAGCCTGCGCCAACGCTCCTCAATCACCTCCTCCGTCTTCAACCCACTACCCGCTGGGGCATCACTATTCAGATACACCACCTGCCCTGCTGGGGAGATCAACATCTGCTGTGGCACTGTATGGACATCGTAGGCCTTGCGTAGCGCACCACTGCCGTCATAGACCACCCGATAGGGGAGTTGATATGCCTCCACATACTGCTTGACCTGTACACGGTCATCGCCCACATCAGAGTTGATTGCAATCAGTGGCAATCGATCTCCAAAATGGCGGTGGATGCGCTTGAGTGCGCTGATCTCAAACAGACACAGTTCACACCAGGTAGAGAAGAAGACCAGATAGACCGGTCCCTGTTTAAGCAACGACTGTAGCTGGATGTTCTCACCATCCAGTGTGGTTGCGGCAAAGTCGGGGGCCGGTTCTCCCTTTTCAACTGCATGGGCTAAAGAATAGAACAGGGAGAGCAGCAGTATCATCGAATGGATTATCTTTACCATAACCATCAATCATACCAGCAAATATTTATTTAAATTTCATATGGTTA
>CAYQFH010000035.1:0-23348 GCA_964416755.1 uncultured Piscirickettsiaceae bacterium
GATCAAATTTGACCTTGGAGTTGGAGGTCTCTGCATCGCGGGTGATGGAGAGGTGATCGAGGTCTTCTGCCCGTGATTCGGCATCCTCATCCTCCTCATCGTCGGTGGTGCGATCCACTTTGACATACTCGGCCCAGGTGAAGATGGTCTCCATACGCAAGGCGAGCAGTCCACTCTTGCCGTCGGGGTTTTCGGTGCGTTCCGCCTTGCGCCGTTTGTTGGACTTTTTCGGTTTGGGCTTCTTTGTATTTTCACTGCTGGTTGGTGCTGTTTCAGTCTGCTGCTGCAGTTGCTCGGTGTGGCGCTGTGGTGGGAGTACCAACCAGAGAGGAACTGGGGTGTGGGGTGCAGCCTGTTCAGCAGGAAAGGGTACAGCATGGAGTGGGTCTAACAGGATTTCTCTGATCTTCAACTCGGTCTGCTGTTGCGCCTCAGTCAGCTTATCCAGAGGCGGACGCTGTCTGGCAACCACCCCTGCCAACTGTCCATAGCGTTGTGCAAAACCGGGAAAGCGCTTGAGCGTTGCCACACTGTTGATCCTGTTCTGCTCGACCCAGTGGAGATCATGGTCCTGCTCTATGGGTGTGGCGGCAAGCATGGCGAGCCAGAGGTAGAGATCGCGATTTTGTTGCGGATCTGCAAACAGATCGATGGCCGGTGGGAGCAGCAGTGAACGCTCATCACGCCAGGCACTGTTGACCCGAGTATCACTGCCGGCGATCTTCTGTAGCAGACTACGATGGCCGAAGTGGTCAGTGGCGTAGCTGGCCTCTACCTTGAGCCCACCATCTCCACCCAGTGCGCGGAACAGCACACCCAATGTTTTCTTGATGTTCTCCAGTTCTACCGCTGCACCGGGGTAACGTCGATTCGCGGTACGGGTGATCCAGCGATGCCAGAAGGCGCCTACCTGCTCTTCCATAGTGGATCAGCCCTTACTGGTGTGGTGTCATGTCTGGTGGAGAAGGCATGTTATTTACCGAAGGTGGCGCGTGAAATCTCCATCAGCGCGTCTGCGGTCTCCAGATCATCGGTCAATGGCTCAACCAGTGAACATCGGCATGCTTCGACAGGATCAAAACCACTCTGGATCAGACGTGCGGCGTAGATCAGCAGTCGGGTAGAGGCGGCCTCTTCCAGGTCATGGTCTTTGAGTGCACGCAATGCATTCCCGAGTGAAACCAGCCGTTTCACTATATCTTCACTGGCACCGCTCTCGTTGCTGAGGATTTTTTGCTCCAGTTCAGCAGAGGGGAAGTCAAAACGGATGGAGATGAAGCGCTGACGTGTACTGGGCTTCATCCCCTTGAGGAAGTTCTGGTAGCCGGGGTTGTAGGAGACCACCAGCATGAAGTTGTCAGGTGCCTCCAGCAATTCACCGGTACGATCCAGTGGCAGAATGCGGCGGTCATCGGAGAGGGGGTGAAGTACGACTGTGGTGTCCTTGCGTGCCTCGATCACCTCGTCCAGATAACAGATGCCACCACTACGTACGGAACGGGTGAGTGGACCATCACTCCAGTAGGTCTCGCCATCTCCGATCAGATGGCGTCCCACCAGATCGGCGGCGGTGAGATCATCATGACAGGCAACGGTATTGAGTGGAATTCCCAGCTTTGCGGCCATATGGGTGATGAAACGGGTCTTGCCACATCCGGTTGGTCCTTTGATCAGAACCGGTAGTTGGTTGTTGAAGGCGTATTCAAATAGTTCGACCTCATTGGCATGAGGCTGGTAGTAGGGGAGTTGTGACTCCATGGTAGTACTCTCAATCGGTAGAATGGCGCAGAGTATCCAATAAATTGAGAATAGTCGCTTTAATTTGTATCAAATTTTACTCCTTGACCTTACTCAGTTGCCACTTGAGTAGTGGAGGGCCAAGTAGTGTGGTGATAATGGTCATCATCACCACCGCAGTAAAGAGGGTGGAGCTGAGTACCCCCATGGTTTTTCCCAGTGAAGCGAGAATCAGCGCCACTTCACCACGGGGTACCATGCCGGCACCGATCGCAAGGCGAGGCAGATAGGCGGGGGCCCCCCAACCACTGACCAGTTTTCCGGCAATGGCCACTACGGTGAGTGCAGAGGCAAGTACTACAATTTCGTAATCGAGAAATGCCTCCAGCTTGACCTGAGTCCCCATCAGCACAAAGAAGATGGGGGCAAGGATGGCCTCGAAGGGGCGAATCTGGTTCTTGATCTGCTCATCGAGATAGCAGGACTCCTTGTTCTGGCAATCCTGTTTCCAGTAGGTGAACTCCTTGTTACTCAGGATCAGACCCGCTGCAAAGGCGCCCACAATGGCAGAGAGCCCAACAAAATCGGCCAGTCCAGAGAGAGTGGTGAGCAGCAGGAAGGAGACGAAGAGTTCCGCTTCCCATAATGCAAAGTGGTGCAGATGACGAATGGTGAAACGGATTACGGTTGGCACGATCAGGTAGATTGAGGCAAGAAACATGATCGCCTGGGAGATGGAGAAGAGTACGGTCATCCCATCAAAGCTGCCGCGGAAGATGATGTCAATACCGATGGCCATCATGATCAGCCCCAGCACGTCATCGATCACCGCAGCACTCAGTACGATATGTGCAGTGCGGGTCTTCTCCAACTCCAGTTCATGAAATACATGGGCAGTGATGCCGATGCTGGTGGCGCAGAGGGCAATGGCGACCATCAATGCAGAAGGCCAGTCGACAGTGGGAGCAAATAGCTCCATCGCACCAAAACCGAGGATGAAGGGGGCAATGATGCCAATCGCAGCGACTCGAATACCTGGCTTGATTGACGCGCTTAGCTCATGGATTGAGGATTCCAGCCCAACCACAAACAGCAGAAACAGCAATCCGATTCTGGAGAAGATGTCGATCACCTGAATGACATCGATAATCTGCCCCCCCCCTGCGCTGCTGAGTATGGGGAGCAGCTGTCTTACCTGCTCTGGCTCCAACTGCTGCTGTAGTGCTGCCTCCAGCGTAGTACCGTTGTCGAAGGTGAGGTTGAGGGCGTTGAATACCGCAGTGGAGTCACGCAGTACGGTGATCATGTCGCTGCCCAGCCAGTAGCCAATATTACCAACCAGGATGCCGATGGTGAGTTCACCAAGCACCGAGGGCTGTTCAAGGCGTTGTGCCAGCTCACGCCCTATCAAGGCAACCAGAGTCACTACCGTCAGTGCCAGCAGAATGGGTATGACCGGATCACTATGGTTGACAGTCTCGTGCCCACTCCAGATGGTGCCAGGAAGCAGCAGGAGCAGAAGTATTAGAGGGGGCTTGAGCATATCTACACTGTAGGAGGTTACCGTGTGATCCACAAGCCGATTTTTGTCTCCCTCAATAGGTGAACGCAATCGCAACCAGAACCAGTAGCAGCCAGATGGTGGGAACCCATCTCCAGTTACTGGGTGCATCCTTCATCTCCATGAAGTGTGAGATCACCAGCTGACTTTTGATCAGTGCGGCCCCCAGTAACACGATCAGTGCAGTTGTGCCCTCCATGCCTAATTGTCCTATCCAGTAGCCCAACAGGGTCAGTAGAACCAGAGCAGCCCAGATAATGAAGGTGGTACGGTGTTCGATCATCGGTTTTTCTCCTATCTCAACAGGTAGACCAGAGGGAAGAGAACGATCCATACCAGATCCACCATGTGCCAGTAGGAGGCGCCGGTTTCTACGCCGGTAGTCTCGGTCGGGCTGTATTTTCCCTGCTTTGCATTGAGCATGACTGCAATCAGAATCACAATGCCCAGAATGACATGCATGAAGTGGAAGAAGGTGAGAGAGAGGTAGAACATGTAGAAGGCATTGGTGCTGAGGGTGATCCCTTCGGATGCCTTGGTGTAGAACTCGAAGGATTTGATCAATAGAAAAATGACGCCCATGCCAATTCCTGCCTGTAGCCAGCGTACACAGCGTTGCTGTGCCCCCGTCTTGATGGCGTGCACCGCATTGACCACAAACCAGCTGCTGGTGATCAGTACAACGGTATTGATCATCCCTGCAGTCTGATCCAGCAGCAGTTGTGACTGGTTGAAAAGCTCGACGTGGTTGCTGCGGGTGATGGCATAAGAGATAAAGAAGACGCCAAAGACCAGCAACTCCGCATAGATAAAGATCCAGATGGCAAAGTCGCCGGGCAGCCGTTTTTCAATAGGTGATTCGATGGTTTCTGTCATGCGCTATCCTTGATCACAACAACAGGAGTTGTGAAGTAGTATAGAGCTGTAAATATTAGTGACCCTTAATCTGGGTCAAAATGTGTTCAGACTCCGAGCAGTTGCAGCGCATCGGTACGTGAAGTGTTGGCATGTGCCTGCATCGCGACCCCAGCGCTCTGCAGAATCTCTTCACGTACCAGATTGGCAGTGGCTGCTGCATAATCGGTGTCGATCATACGGCTGCGGGCCTGAGTAGTGTTGATCTGCTCTTCACCAATGGATTCAATACGCGCCGTCAACTGATTCTGTGCAACACCAAACTGTGTGCGTGTGTCGGTGACAAGATTGGCAGATTGATCCAGTACATCCAGTGCGGTGGTAGCACCGGCTTGTGTGGAGAGATCGAGAGAGAAGAAGTCGAGGTTGTTGAGTGGAGTATTCAAGTCTCTGGTAGGGATGCTGATTGTACCGTTTGCATCGCTGCCACCCTGTATCTGAATCACCCCATCCCGGCTAAAGAGGTTGTTGCCGTTGAATGTAGTCGATTGTAGTCTCTGGCTGAACTCGTTTTGCAGTCCGCCCATATCGGTCTGGAGCGCTTGACGATCACTGTCGGAGTAGGTTCCGGAGGAGGCCTGTGCTGCAAGTTCACGCATCTGTTGAATCAAACCACTCACCTCTTCCAGAGCAGCATCTGCGACCTGAGTCGTGGAGATGCCATCGTTCAGATTACGGTTGCTCTGGTCATAGCCAAGTGCCTGTTTAAGCATATCCTCAGTGACTGCAACCACTGCAGCATTGTCTGATTGCTCTCCCGAGCTAACCCCCTGACTCACCTGTTGTACAGTTGAGGTGGCAGAGATGGCGGGAGTGCTGTAGCTGGAATCGATAGTGGACATGGCAGTTCTCCTGTTTACAGGTTAAATGTAGTCGCCGTGTTCTGAAAACGCAACAAAAAACCCCCACCGCAGAACGGTGGGGGTTGTTCAATCAACCGCTTAACGGTTATTTATGCATCATCCTCTTCGGTGAAGAAGCTCATGATGTAGACCACCAGACCAATCAGGAAGACTACACCAGCGATCTCACGCATCCAGTAGAAGAGTGCAACCTGATCCTGTGCAGCCATGAAGGTCATGGGTGTATCAGAGATACGCTGCAACCAGGTCTGCAGGATACCCGCAGCGGTCAGGAACAGGGTGATGAAGACGATAGAGATGGTCATCAGCCAGAAAGCCCACATCTCCATAACCTGTGCCTTGTTGCTGTTGGCAGCACGTCCACGCATGATTGGCATGGAGTAGGAGATGATTGAGAGAACAACCATCACATACGCACCATAGAAGGCCATGTGACCGTGAGCTGCAGTGATCTGCGTACCGTGTGTAAAGTAGTTCACAGGAGCGAGGGTGTGGAGGAAGCCCCATACACCAGCGCCGAGAAACGCCATTACACCTGTGCCCAGTGCCCACAGAACCGCTGCTCTGTTGGGATGCTCACGCTTGCGCTTGTTCACCATGGTGAAGGCAAATACAGTCATCATGAAGAATGGGATTGGCTCCAGAGCGGAGAAGATGGAACCCCACCACTGCCAGTACTCTGGGGTACCGATCCAGTAGTAGTGGTGGCCTGTACCGATGATACCGGTGATCAGAGACATTGCAATGATGATGTAGAGCCACTTCTCAATGACCTCACGGTCCACACCGGTAGTCTTGATCAGTACGTAGGCGAGAATTGCACCCATGATCAGCTCCCATACACCCTCTACCCACAGATGCACAGTCCACCACCACCAGAACTTGTCCAGAACCAGGTTGGTTGGATTGTAGAACGAGAACAGGAAGAAGACAGCGAGACCGACCAGACCAATCAACAGAACCAGATTGATTACTGTTTTACGGCCCTGCAGGACAGTCATACCGATATTGAAGAGGAACGCCAGAGCGACGACCACAATACCCAGTTTGGTAATGGTGGGCTGCTCCAGGAACTCTCGACCCATGGTAGGCAACAGCTCATTCATGGTCAGCTCTGCCAGAGTCGCATAAGGGACCAGCAGATAACCGAGAATGGTCAGTGCGCCAGCGACCAGGAAGATCCAGAACATCAGGATCGCCAGGCCTGGGCTGTAGAGCTCACGTTCCGCCTCCTCAGGGATGAGGTAGTAGGCGGCACCCATGAATCCGAACAGCAACCAGACGATCAGCAGGTTGGTGTGGACCATACGGGCCACGTTGAACGGAATCTCCGGGAAGAGGAAATCACCAACGACATACTGCATACCGATGATCAGACCAAACAGGATCTGACCAACGAACAGGCCGATGGCAGCGGTAAAGTAGTATTTAGCTACGGATTGTGATTGATATTCCATGTCAAATTCTCCTTAACCCATCTTGTTGGGTGGCCAGCCCGCAGTGTTGATCTCTGAAGTGTACTTCAGGAACTGCGCGATCTGCTCCAGCTCTTCATCTGTGAAGTTGAACTGAGGCATGCTGCGACGACCGGGAATACCATCTTTTGGACGGCTCTTGATGAAGCCTTTGATTGCTTCGGTGCTGTTACCGAAACGGACATAGACATTACCCAGCTCAGGCGCAAAGTAGGCACCCTCACCCAGCAGTGTATGACATCCCAGACAGTTGTTCTCTTCCCAGAGCATCTTGCCTGCAGCAACATCAGGTGTGATATTTTCATGATTGTCCCGCGAAGGCACGACTCCCATGGTATCGAAGGTTAAGGCCAGAAATAGCAGGAAGAAGAATAGACTTCCTCCATAAAAGATATTTCGGGCCATCGACTTGGTGAACATTTCGTCCATCGTTGGTACTCCCTTTTGGTTGAAGATATAGGAGTGTGTAGTTTCCGGTATGGGTGAAAATTAGACGTTGATCCAAGTCAAAGGTATTGGGTTGTTATCTATATTATTGAATCGGGGTATGGGAAAACGGGGAGTCATAGATAGACTGAACAGAATCTGCTGTTAGTGAGACAGCAGGCCCATTGATGGCACCGCCCGTGCAGTGGGGAGGAGTTAGTGGCTGGTGCCTTCTGAGCGGGTAATCTTGTTGTAGACATTGTATTTGCCGACCGGTTTTTTCATTGGCAAACGCTTGATCTCCTCCAGGGTATCCCCATCATAGACTATCAGTGCACCGTCCTCCTCCCAGATGCTGAGCAGGGCATAGCGCCCATCGCGAGTGAATTCGATATGTGCGGCGGTCTTGCCGGGAACTGGTTTGACGGTCTTTACGATTTCCAGTGTCTGTTTGTCAATGATATGGACCAGATCGCGATTGGGACCGAAGAATACATCTGACCAGGCGTATTTGCTGTTCTCATGGCTGCGCATGAAGAAACCGGGACCTTTGGTCTTGATTTCACCAACCGTCTCCCAGCTTTTCATGTCGATCACGGTCAGTGCCCCCTTGCGCAGGTTGGGGGTTGCCATGATCTGTTGCTCTCCCCGCTTCCAGGTGATGCCGGAGCCGAGATGAGGCATTCCGTCAAGTGCCAGATCGGCCACTTTGCGCCCCAGGTCCAAGTCAATGACTGAACCGCCTCCCTGGCGTGAGGCCCCCATCAGAAAGACATAGTCCTGACTGAAGAAGAAGTCATCCAGTGGCGTCTCCAGTTTGACTTGGCGTGGAGTGAAGCGGGGGCTTCCCTCGGCTTGTCCTGCCCGGTAATCATGTTGCCATCCGCCGGTTTTTCCCGGCTCATAGGGGATCTCCCAGATCTCTGGAAGATCTTTCAGTGCCAGGATGAAGCTCTTGCGTGGGGTGGCATCGTAGACAGCACTGACACGTGAGGTCTCCCCACGGCTCTTGACCGGCACAATGGTGTTGAGCGAGAGATCATTGGCATTCAGCAATACCAGATTATGAGGCAGGTAGTTGCCCACTGCGACCAGCTTGCCATCGCTGGAGATGGCGATATTGCGGGTGTTGATGCCAGCACGTACCTCGGCAACCCTCTGCATACTGTGCAGGTCAAACAGGGTGACCCAGCCATCGCGGGTGGCATAGTAGACGAAGCGTCCATCCGGAGAGTACTTGGCACCACCATGTAACGCAAAGCGGGTCTTGAAACGGGTGATCGGTTCCAGTTTGTCCCCATCCAGAATGGTGGCGTGGTGGTCTCCTGCCTCGACCACAAAGAAGAGGTTGAGTGGGTCGGCACCGTGCTGTGGTGTTGCTGGCAGTTTATCGAGTGGAGTGAATTGTGTATGACTCTTGCTGATCTCCGCCTTGCCCCAGCTGGGTACTGCGGGCAGCGGTTGGTAGATATGGTCGGTGAGTGCTGCAATCTGTTCACTGCTCAGCTTCTCCCCAAAGGCGGGCATCTGGGTGGCAGGACGCCCTTCGGCAATGGTCTGGATGGCCGATTTCTTACGCAGTCGCTTCAGATTTTCCGGTAGCAGGGCAGGCCCCACCAGTCCCAGACGGTCGGCACCGTGGCAGGCGGCGCAGTTCTGCTGGTAGAGATCTTCGGTGGTAGAAGCCTGTGTGGCGAACGGCAACAGCAACAGCGTGCTCGCGCAGAGACGCAAAGACGCAGAGAAAAGCTTTGATGAGAGAATGTATTGTTTGTACATAAGTGTTTATTCGTTGGTAGGGCAATTTTGTTGAGTGTATTAACCAACTTCTCTGCGGCTCTGCGGCTCTGCGTGAGGCGCTGTTGCTTTAATCTCATCATCGGTGAGATAACAGCCAGGATCTTCCGCCCACAGATCTCCGGTCAGCTGCAGTGCGCGTACCCGGGTATTGCCGCCGCAGATATCGAAACCGCTGCAGTTGCCACAGCGCCCGGTCACCGGGCGGGGTTTCTGCTTCAGTCCAGCCATCAATGGGTTGGAGATGTCCTCCCAGATTTCGGAGAAGGGGCGTTCACGTACATTGCCGATGGTGGTGTCCCACCACATGGTGTCGGGGTGTACCTTGCCGAGGTTGTCGATGTTGGAGATGTGGATGCCGGTCTGGTTGCCGCCCCATTGGGTCAGGCGCTGCTGCATCTCCTCCAATCGCTCAGGGAAGCGTTGTTCGATCCATTTCAGCAGATAGACACCGTCGGCATCGTTGTTGCCGGTTACAAATTCAATGCCGTTCTCTTTCTCGGATTCGTTCCATCCACGCTCAAATAGCAGATCCATTGCCTGGCGTGTAGTCTGATGATGGGCATCATCTTCGCGATTCTTGTTGCCACGCCCGGCGTAGTTGAGGTGTGAGAGGTAGAACTTGTCGATCTCGCGTTCTGCAGTCAGATCGAGTAGTGGTTCCAGATCGGCTGCGTTGTCCTGAGTCAGGGTGAAGCGCAATCCCACTTTGATGTCGTGTTGCTGGCAGCGATCAATGCCCTCCATCGAGAGCTGAAAAGCGCCCTCCATGCGGCGGAACTGGTCATGGGTCTGCTCCAGTCCATCAATACTGATGCCAACATAGTTGTAGCCCACATCGGCAATCTTCTGGATATTTGTATCATCAATCAAGGTGCCGTTGGTGGAGAGGCCGACATAGAACCCCATCTCCTTGGCGCGGTGGGAGATCTCGAAGATGTCTGGACGCATCAGTGGCTCACCGCCAGAGAGGATCAGCACCGGTACTCCATACTGTTTCAGATCATCCAGCACGGTGAAGACCTCTTCAGTGGAGAGCTCCCCCTTGAACTGAGTATCTGCCGAGATGGAGTAGCAGTGTTTGCAGGTGAGGTTGCAGCGCCGAATCAGATTCCAGATCACCACAGGTCCAGTGGGTGCACGTGGTGTCCGTATCGGTGCAGGGTTGCGCAGCGCCTTCATGTACTGGCTGATGCGAAACATCGGTTAGCTGTCCTTGTTGTCTTTGTGAGGAGACTGTTGCAGGCGGAATCCAGTCTTTTTCAGAATCTGTTTACTGAAGAGAATGTCATGTGCCTGCACTGCATCTCCCAGCAACTCCTGGATCTCTTGCGCCTTGTTCAATACCTCGTTGCGGGTCTTGCCATGGACCATGGCAAACAGATTGTAGGGCCAGTCGGGTAGATGACGCGGACGCTGGTAGCAGTGGCTGACAAAGGGGAGTTGGCCGACTGCTTTACCCAACTGCTCAATTGCTTCATCAGGTACATCCCAGACGGTCATGCCATTGGATTTGTAACCCAGCTTATAGTGGTTGGGGATGATGCCAATGCGGCGGATCATGTTGTTGTCCAGCATTACCTGCATACGGGTCATTACCTCATCACCAGTGAGACCGACCTCTTCGCCGATTGTGGCATAGGGGTTGGTGATGAGTGGGATGCCGTTCTGGGTCGCGGCAATGATTTTACGATCGATTTCGTCCATAGGAATTTGATGGATAGCGCGCTAAAGGTGAAATTTGAGTTCCAGAAAGAACTCTTTCTGTTTTGGCATGTTGTAGACCTTGAGCCCGGTCTCTGCCTCGATCTCCTTGATGACCGGTGCAATCTCCGCTTCACTCTCCGTGGAGATGACAAACCACATGTTGAAGCGGGTGTCGTGGATGTGGTGAGCACGCTGATAGTTATGGGCAACTTCCTTGTGTCGGTTGACCATTTCGGTCACCTGTTCAAAGGACTTGTCTGGTACCTCCATGGCTGCCAGCGTTACCGCTCCACCCAGTGCTTCGGCATTGTAGAGTGGGCCAAAGCGGGAGTAGATGCCGTCGGTCTTCATTACTTCCAGTCGCCACAGCAGCTCATCCTCGGAGATGCCCAGTTTGTTGGCGACCTCCTGGTAGGGGGTCGGGGAGATTGGAAATCCACCCTGCAACATGTTGATCAAATTGCGGTTGACGTTGTCCAGTACAGGTACGGGGTCACGCCTTCTCATTGTACAGCCCGTGCCTGTGCTACCGCTTCTGTTTGTTGGCTCGCATTGTGCTGCTTTGGCTTGAAATAACGCGCCCCCTGCTGTTTGAAGCGGCGGTTGCTGAAGAGTACCTTGTAGTCAGTCTGCTCTTTCAGCGGTGAACACTCCACCAATGTTGTGACGCGCTCCAGCACCGCTGCACGATCCTGACCGTGGATCATGGTGTAGAGGGTATAAGGCCAGACCGGAAGGTCAGGTCTGCGTTGATAACAGAGGGTGACATAGTCGAATTGGGAAACCTGGTTGCCGAATGCCTCAATCTTATCGGCAGGCAGATTCCAGACCACCATGGCATTGGCTTTGTAGCCGAGTGGTCGATGGTGAACGATAACCCCCATGCGACGGATAATCTGGTGCTGCTGCAGGGCACGAATACGTTCAACCACCTCACGTTCTGTGAGTCCGGTCGACTCGGCAATGGTGGCGTAAGGCTGAGGTGTGAGGGGCAAACCATCCTGCAGTGCGGCAAGTACAGCTCTGTCGGTATCGGTTACCAGATATTGAGGGCGATTGCTGTTCATGAGAATGCTGCCGGATGGATGTTGTCAGAAGGAGGGGGGTAGGGGTGCTTCCACTCCAGATTGAAGCCAAGATCGATATGGAAGTCGCGCTCCATCGGAAAAGAGTGGACGGGATAACCTGAATCGGCCTCCAGCTGTGCCAGAATCCCATTCAGATCAGCTTCATCCTGTGCTGTGACCACAAACCAAAGATTCATCTCATCCTCTCGCTCATAGTTATGGTTGACCTCGGGGATGCGGTTGATGAGCTTGACAGTTTGATCAATGGCGTTATCTGGAACAGCCATGGCGGCCAGGGTGCTGTAGCCAATGGTATGGGGTTGTATCACGGCACCGACTCGACTGATCAGTCCAGCCTTTTTGAGGCGAGCAATCTGTTTAATCACCTCGCTTTCACTGCTCCCCAGCCGCTCGGCTAGATCAGCATAGGGGTGGGAGCTGAGCGGAAAGTGGTGCTGAAACTCGTTCAGCAGACGTCGATCCTGAAGCGACAGGTCGCCGGTTGGAGGGTTCTGTTGATCCACTGTAGTGTGGTGCACTGCTGCAGTTGGCATTACGAATCTCCCGTTGAACTGTGATCCATTATCCCCACTTTGACAGAGGCTGAAATTGACACAGAACAATTCATTTCAAGAATTGGATCGGTTATAGCGGGAGCGTGTTGCCAACCCTCTTTCGACTGTTTTAGAGACCGATCTGACCGGCACGATGGGTAAAGAAGATGCCGCTGGGTGTCTCTGCAGGCAGGCTCTTGATCAGTTCAAAGGTTTCAGTGTTGTAGATGTCGACCCGATTCTTGTCTCGAACAGAGACCCAGACCTCTTCACCGCGTGGGGTGAACTCCATATGGAGTACCCCTTTGCCCGGCTGCATCTGCTGCACAATCTCCATGCTCTGGGTGTCGATTACCTGTAGCGTATCATTGTGGGGGAAGGCAAAGTTGACCCAGATCTGGCGTCCATCCGGACGGCTCATCGCAAACACGGGCTGGCTGTGGACCGGAATGCGCCCAATCTCTTTCCACTCACCACTATTAACCACCAATAACTCGTGGCGACCTACTGCTGGAAGGAAAGTCTTTTCGCCTGCTTGTGCCCACCCCTCCAGATGGGGCATCTTGTAGACAGGAAGTTTCTGTTCACCGCGACCGTAGTGATTCAAAATGCGGGTTGGACCCTTGTCGAGGTTCCAGAGATCAAACAGCGTGAGACCATCCTCTCCAAACAGGCCGGTGATATAGGTACGACCATCGGGAGTGATCAGTGCATCATAGGGCTGGATGCCGACATTGGTAAACTTCTCTATGCTTGGCGGTTGGTCATCAAACATCTGAACTATCCAGGTCTCACCGGTGTCAAACAGACTGTAGACAAAGCGGTTTCCCGGAGCATCGACCAGGCCGACGGTGCGAGAATGTTTCTTGTCAGAGATTGCGGTGGCCGGGATATCGCTCACCAACTCCAGAGTATTGCTGTCAAAGATGCGCACGCCGCCGGGCTCATAGTTGGAGACAGCCACCCACTTCCCGTTTTGTGAGATGGCGCCACCGATGCTGTTGCCCCCCTGAATGGTGCGCTTCACAATGGCGTGGCAGAGCATATCGATTTTGGTGAGTCCGCCGTCGCGACCAAAGATGTAGACGTAACGCTGATCCCGGGAGAACACTGCAGAGGCGTGTGAGAGATCGCCCAACCCCTCAACACGTCCGAGACTGTTGCGGTTGGTGGTGTTGATGATCTGTATGCTGCCACTGGCCCGTTCAATGATGATTCCAAGATCACCTGTGCCTCTCAGCTCACAGGCCTGTGCGGTGGAAGCGGCCAGGAAGAGCAGTAGTGTAAATGTGCTTTTAATCATGGAGATAAGGTTAAGGGACATACCAGATTCCTGTACGTAGTTGGGTGGCGATAAAGTTGATCTCGTCTGGAGTCAGAATGGCGCTCCAGGGTGGCATCGGGGTGCCGGGACGTCCATGGAGGATGGTGGTCTCCAGAAACCCTCTGGGGAACTGCTGTAGTCGCTCAGGATTGAGATTGGGGCCGAGTCCCCCCTTCAGTGTGAGGCCATGACAGGAGCCACAATCCTGTTGAACCAGTACAGCAATCTCCTGCTTGCGTTCATCACTTAACTTGCCGTTTGAAGTTTCACCGGCTATGGCTGGAAGGGAGCAGAAGAGTAGGGGGAACAGGGCAGTCAGTCGAAGTGGATTCATTGGTCTCTCTGCATTCATCAGATGGAATCCATCTTAATGAGGGAGGCTGAACAGTGTAATTGATACATGTCACGAAATGGTGTTCCGGTTCCGTTAATTCGTATCAATATCCTTGTTTATAGTCTGGTTTTGATCTGAGTCAATGAAGCGCAAGTTGCAAATCGTGGATTCTCTCCCTCGACGAATACAGAGGCGGCTGAACGACCTTAAGAACGCTATTTTTTAATTTTTTAGACTTGACCTCTTAAAACGCGTCTTTCAAAACTTGAAACCTGAACTCTCAATATCCTAAGGAGAACGATGAAAATGAAGAAACTGTCACTAACCGCGCTGAGCCTTGCAGTAGGTGTCGCTATGGGTGGTATGAGCTCTGTTGCCAGTGCAGCAGGCCCGACACTCTCTGATGCAGACTTCGAGACCGCGAAGAACCTCTACTTCCAGCGCTGTGCTGGCTGTCACGGTGTTTTGCGTAAGGGAGCTACAGGTAAGAGCCTGTTGCCGAAAGATACTCGTGAACTGGGTCAGGAGCGTCTTGAGAAGATTATTGCCTACGGTACAGAAGGCGGTATGAACAACTTTGATGATATCTTCACCAAAGAGCAGATCTCCATGATCTCCACCTACATCCAGATGGAGCCACCTATTCCACCTGAGATGTCTCTGGCAATGATGAAGGACCGCACCATCACCTACATCAATCCTGAGAACTACCCAACCAAACCACATAACCCAAATTGGGAGAACTTCTTCGTGGTTATCGAGCGTGATGCAGGTAAGGCTGCGATCATCGACGGTAATACCCACAAGATCATCGACCATATTGATACCGGTTATGCGGTACACGTAATCAAGGCAACTGAGCACCATGCAACCGAGCATCCCGAGAATGGTGTTGCCGGTCGTTTCTGGTATACCATGGGTCGTGATGGTCGTATGACCAAGATTGACCTCTGGCAGAAGCCTGGCAAGATGCTGGTGGCCGAGACCCAGATCGCCTATGACGCACGTGACGTAGCGGTTTCCGGTGACGGTAAATATGTTATCGGTGGCGGCTACTGGCCACCACACTTCGTAATTGCTGATGCCAAGACCATGGAGCCACTGAAGGTTGTTTCCACTCGCGGTATCAATGTGGATGGTGAGTACGTCAACGAGGCCCGTGTGGCAGCAATCTACACCACGCCAAATGAGCCAAGCTTCCTGGTTGCAGTAAAAGAGCTGGGTCAGATGTGGCAGGTGGACTACTCCGATCTGGACAACCTCCGTATCGAGCAGATCAACTCTGCCAAGTTCCTGCATGACGGCTTCTTCGATCCAACCGGTCGCTACTTCCAGATTGCAGCAAATGCGTCTGACAAGATGGTGGTTGTAGATACCAAGACGCGTAAACTGGAAGCGATGATCGATACTACGGGCAAGAAGCCTCACCCAGGTCCTGGTGCAAACTGGATGGATCCAAAGTATGGTCCTGTGAGTGCAACCACTCACTTGGGTACCGGTATGGTGACTGTTTGGGGTAGTGATCCAGCGAAACGTCCAGAGAATGCCTGGAAGATCGTTCGTGAGATTGAGACCGACGGTGCTGGCGTATTCATCCGTACTCACCCAACTTCAGACTACGTCTGGGCTGATCAGACCAAACACCCAGAGCCTGAAGTACAGCAGTCTGTACAGGTCATCTCCAAGGCGACTGGTGAGATCGTGAAGACGATCCAGGTCACTGAGGAAGAGGGTAAGGTTGCACTTCACATGGAGTTCAACAAGGATGGCTCTGAGGTATGGGTCTCTGTCTGGAACCGTACCGACAACAGCAACCCAACCGGTGAGATCGTGGTCTACGATGCGAAGACTCTGAAAGAGATTACGCGCATCAAGGGTCTGACTACACCAACTGGTAAGTTCAACGTTTACAACAGAACCAACCACGTTACTTAAACCCTGAGTAAGAAGCTGGCCCTTAAGGAGTACTCCTCAGGGGCCAGCTTTTTTTTTACCTATTCTTTATTGAAAATGGCAAGTCTTTTATCAAGTCGTGACCCATATCAAAGAAACAAAGTTACGATTTTGTAAAAGTCTTACCCTACTGAAAATGCAATGACGGAGAGATTCCATGCCTATTCCTGAACGCCCCGGATATGGAGCAAGATTAAAGACCCTGTTCTCTCGTAGAATGATGCTCAACACCAGCCTGGGTGGTGGCTTGGTCTTTGCGATCTTCGGTATTATCTTCTGGGGTGGACTGAATACCTCGATGGAGATGACCAATACCATGGACTTCTGTATCTCCTGTCACGAGATGGAGGAGAATGTCTATCGGGAGTACCAGAAGACCGTGCACTACGCCAACCGCTCCGGTGTGCGCGCCTCCTGCTCCGACTGCCACGTGCCTGACCCCTGGCTGCACAAGGTCAAGCGCAAGATCCAGGCGAGCCGAGAGGTGTGGGGCAAGATTGTCGGCACAATCAATACCCCGGAGAAGTTTGAGGCAGAACGCCTGAGGCTGGCGAAGAATGTCTGGAATGCGATGAAGGAGACCGACTCACGCGAGTGTCGCAACTGTCATGACTTCACCGCGATGAACAAGGATAACCAGAAACCTCGCGCACAGAATCAGCATGCCAACGCACTGCGCGATGGACAGACCTGTATCGACTGTCATAAAGGTATTGCACACCACAATATCCGTAACCTGCTGACCGATGAGGAGATGGAGAGGCTGGAGGCCCCCGATGCCATGCTGGCCCGTCCCGATGCGAAGCTGTTCGAACTGAAGGATGTTGCACCGGAACTGGCTGCACAGAAGGCGCAGGAGCAGGCCGAGGCCGAGGCCACTGCAGCAGCAGAGCGTGAAGCGGAGATCAAGCAGGCCGCAGTGGTCATGGCCAGCAAGATGGCGAAAGAGATGGCCGCACAGATGGCCGCTGATGCCGCATCCGGCGCAGCACCAGCTGGTGGTGGCATTGATGAGCGCTGGGATGGCATTGAAGGGCGCAAGATCACCCTCTTCTATCCTGGACAAGCCTCAATGGAGTGGGTGATGAATGGTAAGGATCATGGTGGTTCACGCCCCTTCGTCAAGGGTGGTGATCGCTGCTTCACCTGTCACGATAAAGAGACCGACAAGATGGGCGGCAAGATCGTCGGCGGCAAGCATGAGAAGGCGCATGAGCCCAATCCAATTCCAGGCAAGCGCGGTGCGATCCCAGTCACTGTGAAGGCCGCGCATGATGGCGAGAACCTGCATATGCTGTTCCAGTGGACCGACGGCGGTACCCCGGTTGCAGAGGGGGATCGTATGGATGCAAAGAATGCGATCAAACTGGCGATGATGATGGCGACCGATGAAGTGGAGTATGCGGATCGTGCCGGTTGCTGGGGCACCTGTCACCATGATGCCGATGCGATGCCGCACCAGCCGGAAGGCCAGAGTGTCGTCAAGTACATCAAGGAGTCTCGCAAGAAGATCGAGGTCAAGGGACGTCGTGGCAAGAAGCGTGGAGGCTGGGATAAGCTGCGCGGTGATGACGAGATCCAGGCTGCATTCGAAGCCAAGAAGTTCATGGATCTGATCCGTTACCAGTCTGATGGCACCGTTGAAGATGGCTACATCCTCAAGGATCGTGTGATGGACGGTAACACCGAGGACACCAGCTTTATTGCAGAGAGTGCCAATGGTATGTGGACGGTGGTGATGAGTCGCAAGCTCAACTCCGGTGATGCCGATGACATTGCCATTGAGGCAGGTACACTCTACAACTTCGGCTTTGCGATCCATGATGACTACACCAATGGTCGCTACCACCATGTATCTCTCGGTTACAAACTGGGGCTGGACGATCCCAAAGCGGAGATTAATGCAGTAAAATGGTGAGATGAACCGATTTAACCTACTCCTTTTTAGGCCTCCTCGATCGCTTCTTGGAGGTCTTTTTTTGTCTCTCTGCTCATCGCCACTGTTTGCGGGAACCGTTGAGGTGGAGATCGTGAAGCATCGCTATCAGCCCGCAGTCGTACAGATCTCGGTTGGGGATACGGTACGCTGGATCAATCGGGAGCGTCGTCAATACCACTCGGTACAGCTGCACCGCGATGGTTCGGAGGATTCCAAATTGGACTCACAGTACCTCTTTCCCGGTGATCAGTGGGAGCACACCTTCAGCAAGGCGGGGAACTACTCCTACCTGTGTGGGCCTCACCCGGAGATGCAAGGCAGGATTGAAGTGGCTGAGTAGGGGGCTGCTATTCGAGCAGTGCCTGGCGCATCCGCTCTGGGTCCAGGATCTTGATGTCGTTGCCATGTACCTCGATCATCTCCAGCTTCTTCAGCTTGCCGAGAATGCGGGAGAAGGTCTCGCGCTGAATCGAGAGGCGTGATGCAATGACGCTCTTCTGCGTGGGAAGATGGAACTCGGTGGCATCGGTTGCGCTCTCAGGGATAAAAGAGAGCAGGTAGCTGATCAGACGGTTGGTTGCACTGTTGAGACATAAATCTCCAATTTCGGAAACGCGCTCCTGCAGCTGTCGGCTGAGATCGGCCATGATCCAGAATGAGATCTCCGGGGCCTTCTTGAGAATGTTCAGGTAGGTCTGGTTGTGGAAGGAGAAGACCTCTCCATCTTCCAGAAATTCACAGCTGACCGGA
This sequence comes from uncultured Piscirickettsiaceae bacterium, assembly GCA_964416755.1. Classification (GTDB taxonomy): domain Bacteria; phylum Pseudomonadota; class Gammaproteobacteria; genus Thiopontia. The sequence continues at coordinate 18,403 of CAYQFH010000035.1, forward strand.
TAATTTCCGCTCTCCATGAACATCACCGCCTCGGCAAAGGAGTTGCCGGGTTGCAGGATGTTGATGGTCTTCTCGCCGCCATCCGGAGCCAGCAGATAGAGGCGTACAGAGCCGGTTCGCAGAATATAGAAGTGCTCGGCTTGATCTCCTTGAGAGAAGAGCGTCTCATGCTGTCTTTTTCGCACCAGTTCAGAGGAGTGGAAGATCTCGTCAATGACATCTTTTCCAATGGATGAGAACAGGGGAGAGCGGCGAATTTCGCGCTCAAAGACAGAAGATAGTGGCATCAGTATATACCGGTAGTGTAAATAAGGTTAATGGTGTGCCAGTGTATCCATTTTGTGGTAGTTTGTCATTTCTAATGAGCTAGTTTGATGCAAATCAAACCCCTATTCGTGGCGGACTCTGTACACTACTACGACAGGATAATCTTGGCGATATGATGCCATAGTAGAGGAACCGGTTTATGAAGAAAAGCTACTCGATGTTTGGACTCTTTTTTATGATTGTTGTCGCACTGGTGACGATTTTCCTTGGGTTCCTTTTTGGCTTGGATAACCCCATTCCGTGGATTGTGCTGGCTGCGCTGGCAGTGATTCCTTACCTGCACGAGCGCAAGATCCGTCGTGAGTATATTGATTGGAATGACCAGTACGCGGTGGGTATCGAGCTGATTGATCATGATCATCAGAAGTTGGTTGGCCTTTTGAATCAGGTGGTGAGTGCAGCCAATTTCCACATGGGAGAGAGCTATATCCGCAGTGTGATCGGTGAATTGATCGACTACACCAAATACCACTTTGAGCGTGAAGAGAATCTGATGAAGGAGAATAGCTATCCAGACCTTGAGGCTCATATCAATCAGCACAAAAGCATGATTGCCCAGGTTGAGCAGTTCAGTAACCGTATCGAGAAGAGCCCGAATTGTGAGGATGATGTCTGTATGGAGGTCTATCACTTCCTCAAATCCTGGCTCATTAACCATATCACGAACACAGACAAGGAACTGGGACGTTACCTCTCCTCACAAGGGGTCAAATAGCGTTGTCAGTTACTATTATGCTGCGGAGTCGCCTGATTCAACTGCTGGGCTCCTCTCTGCTGCTTCTCTCGACCCATGCGGTTGCCGAGGCACCATTGGACGATGAGCTGACTCAGGCGATGGCCGCAACTCCCAATGTGGATGCCGGACGTGAGGTATTCAAGCTCTGTGTAGTCTGCCACCAGACCGAGTCGTGGGGGACGGTGGATGGCAGTTATCCCCAACTGGCGGGTCAGCACAGTAGTGTAATTATCAAGCAGATTGCCGATATCCGGGCAGGTAACCGTGACAACCCTTCCATGTTGGTGATCGCTCAGGAGAAGGTGATGGGAGGACCGCAGGCGATTGCTGATGTGACTGCCTATATCCAGACGCTGCCGATGACCCCCACCCCCGGTTTGGGGCCAGGAGAAAAGCTGGGCAAGGCGGAGCGCCTCTATTTTCGGAAGTGTGCCGAGTGCCACGGTAGTAATGGACAGGGGGATGCAGAGCGTTACTACCCCCGCCTTCAAGGACAGCATTTCGAGTATCTACTACGTCAGCTCCACTGGATTCGGGACGGAAAACGTCGTAATGCCAATGCAGAGATGGCCAAACGAGTGAATAAACTCAAGGTGCGCGATCTGGCGCTGCTGGCTGATTACATCTCTCGAACCAAGCCACCGGCTGAAGATGTTGCCCCTGTGGGTTGGAAAAATCCTGACTTCTGATCCATATGCAGAAGGCTAGGCTGTCGCTATATAGCTCGAAGGCAGATCGACCAATGTACTTTCAAGAGCAATGCTCCCCTTTTTGGCAGAGATTTGGATCAGAAATTCCCCTTCTGACGCTGCCTCAACCCTGTAATTGAAGTTGTGCTGCTCCAGAAAGTCGAGCAGGGGCTGAGGGCGTATGCCGATGCGTAGTGTGAAAGATTCACCAGGCGATAGCGTCATCGCTTCGCGTTGTGCTCTCTGGAAGGGCTTGGGGCAATCCAGGCCGCGAACATCTACAACTGCTGCTTTTCTCATGAGGAGAGAGTCTAGCAGTGGATTAGGTGATGTAAATACCTATCGATAGTGTGTAAATATAGTTAGTGTCGAGGGGGAGCTACTTTCTCAGATAGCTACGCAGTCGCTCAGCGATCAGCCCGGGGGAGGCGCCATGCGCAAATTTGGTGATGAATTGACCATCAGGTGCCATCAGATAGAGTCCGGATGAGTGGTCAATGATGTATTGATCTGCTGGGCGAGAGGGATCTTCCACCCGCTCGAATTTCACTTTGTAGAGTTGGCTGACATGCTCAATCATCTCTTTGGTGCCGGTCAAGCCGATGAGTGAGGGGTGAAAGTAGGTGACATACTCTCCCAGCACTTTAGGAGTGTCACGCTCAGGATCGACTGTGATGAAAAGCGGCTGGAACTGTTCTGCTTCCGCTTCATCCAGCTGGTTAAGCGCAGCAGATAGCGCAATCAGTGAGGTGGGGCAGACATCCGGACAGAAGGTGTAACCGAAATAGATCAGCTGGAATTTGCCAGCTATATCCTGATCGGTGATGAATCGTCCAAAGTGGTCTTGCAGCATGAATCGTCCGCCAATGCCGCTGGGAATCATAGCTTCATCTTCTGGTTCGATGAGTGCATGAGGGGTATGCTCATACTGCAGACACTGTTTGATGGCATCGGTATTCTGCTTCATCAACTCAAAATAGAGATCAGCACCCGGTTGTAGCTGAGAACCAAAACTGTCGAGCGGAGTGATGTTGAGGGTGATCTGGTTGGTCAGTAGTGCCAACTGCTCCATCACACTCTGTTGTTCAGTGAGCAGGCAGCTATAGTCACCCGTGGCCAATTTGGCGCGATTCACCAGCAGAGACTCTCCGCTGACCGGCATGGTGGGGGATTGCGTCACCACGCCCCGAATTTTCAGTGCATAAGCCTGCTCGAAGTATTGAAGCGTGTCGTAGTAGGCCATGCCGATGCCACTCTTCAGACCACGATAGCCATACTCCAGTTGGCGATCCAGCTCTGCCAGACGAGTCAGCAATTGGTGACGATTCTTCTCGTAGAGTGCCCGTCTTTCCGGATCGAGACGCATCAGCACCCGAGCCAGTTCATCGGCCAGAATGATGACATTGCGGCTGTCGAGCCAGAAGAAGGGGTCGCGCCCTTGTCCCTCCCAGCGCGAAGGGAGCACTTTGATCTCTTCGTTGTCCAGCAGTGTCAAGACCGTTGTCTGTCTGCTGAGCTTTTGCAGTGGCTCCAGCATGAACTTTTCCAGTTCAGGTCCAACCCAGACCAGCAGGTCTGCCTGCTGTATCGATTCTTCCTGTTCGGTACTCAATGGATAGTGATAGGGGAGTTGTCTATCGGCGATCAGTAGTGTTGGTGGCTGTGTGTTTTGCAGCAGATTGGAAAGAATGGAGTGGAGTGGCTTGATGGTAGTGACCACATTGAGCGGTGCACCTGCAAGCAGTGTGCTGCTGGTGAGCAGCATGAACAGGAGTGCAAGAGTGCGTCTGGTCATGGGGGAGGTCAGGGCTTTGGAAGAAGGAGGGTAGAGGCGAACTGCTGCTCTACCTGCTGAATGGCGTGGTCTACCTGCTCGCTCAAACTGCGTTCACTGGGGCAGCTGCTTCCGTTGTGGACCATCTCCAGAAAAGCGTCATTGGTGGACTCATCGAAGGCCTGCCCAATCACCCGCAATTTTGGAACAGTTGCAACCAGTGAACGCTTCATTCTGCGGGTCTCATCGATGTAGCTGCAGTTGAGTGCAATACCATTCAGTTTGCCGAGCGCACGAACACTTTCGAATTGTGTGTCAGTGACAGCAGTAGCCAGGCCGGAGAAGAGCAGTAGAAATAGTGCGGATGTGATACGAATCATTTGCCCCACAGGATAGCAAATGAGAGACTGAAGGGGTTTTGATTCAAATCAAGAAAGCACTGCATGTCTATCTCCGCACAGATTCAACCCTGGCTGTTGGCAATACGTCCCAAGACGCTCTCCATGGCTGTAGTCCCGGTGATGATGGGGGCGGCCATTAGCCATGTGGAGTCTGGGGTTGTTCAGGGTGGGGCGTTATTGGCCATTCTGTTGGCAGCGCTGCTGATTCAGGTCGGTACCAATCTCTATAACGACGCAGGAGATGCATTGCGTGGTGCAGACGGGCCGGAACGATTGGGGCCTCAGCGCGCGGTTGCGTCAGGATGGCTCACGGTTGCTTCGGTTCAGCGAGCTGCACATTTCAGCTTTGCTGTGGCGATCCTGGTCGGTGGGTATCTGGTATTGCTGGGGGGGTGGCCCATTCTGCTGCTGGGGTTGCTCTCTGTAGTGGCAGGAGTCGCCTATACCGGTGGGCGCACCCCCATCGCCTACACGTTTCTGGGAGAGTTGTTTGTCTTCCTTTTTTTCGGTGTGGCAGCAGTGGTGGGCACGGTTTGGATTCTCTCCGCACAGTGGAGTGACAGTGCGCTCTGGTCAGGCAGTGCGGTGGGGTTGATCGCTGCTGCGGTTCTGGTGGTCAATAATTACCGTGATATTGATACCGATGAGCCGGTTGGCAAGCGTACCCTTGCGGTGCACCTGGGCAGGGACAAGACTCGACATCTCTACCTGCTGCTGCTTCTGTTACCCTTTGTGCTGTTGATGGAGGTGATTGATCCGCTGCAGCGTCCTAATATACTCTGGAGTGTGCTGCCTCTGCTGCCCTATGCCCTCTATCTGGGGGGGTCGATCTACCGGCTCCCCCATGGGGTGGCGTTGAATCGCCTGCTGGTGCAGACTGCACAGTTGCAGCTGTTGTTTGGCGTACTGTTTGTGTTTGGAGTCTATCTATGAATTACCTTTTTGCTGTGATCTGGGTGCTGTTGGCGCTCTTCTCGATGCAGAGCCATGCTCAGAGCGAGCGTGAGATCTCCCTGCAG
>CAYQFH010000036.1:0-7486 GCA_964416755.1 uncultured Piscirickettsiaceae bacterium
GTCTGTAACGGCAAGGCTGATCGAAAGGCAGCTACGCAAAACCACTGGCCTAAAGAAGTACGCTTCAATGGCAGCAGGGTTACCAGTCAAACAATGTGATCGGTGGCGCTGATAGAATGGATTATCTACATGCTCAACTCTTGAGCCACCTCTTAACTGAATCCAGCCTGGCGGCTGTTGTTTGAACTAGGGAAGAGGTATATATCATGGAAAAATTCAAAGACATTTGCTGCTCAGTTTTTTTCGGTTCCTGTACTGCTGTAGTGGTTGGAACCGGAGTAACTGCGATAGCTTTCTTCGGTATGCTTGCGGCTACCGGAACATTGACTTCATCTTTATCAGCCATCGGGCTATAGCGATGTATCGGTAGCTCAACTATCAAAAGTCCCTCGTTATTTTGATGGCTCCAAGCTATCCCCATAGCAGTTTAACCTACCGTTGAAACTGTTCAGGTTTTCCCCAGCCCCCATTGCTGGGGATTTTTTTGCCTGCAGTGAGTGAAGAGGTGGTCGTCCAAGGATTGGATAGACTGATTGCAAAGCATTTGAAGCTGGCAGAACAACCCTATCTTCCGAAGACCCGTATTTTTATAACCGGTACGAGATTTCACAGGATGTCCAGCAGATACTCCTCCAGATCCTCCTCCCCCGTCTCCAGCATGGCAAAGCTGCGAACAGAGATACCCGCATCATGGATCGAATCGCGATCCCCACTAATCAGTGGATGCCACTGGGGTAGCGGCTGCCCCTCATGCATCAGACGATAGCCGCAGGTCTCGGGCAGCCAGTGGAACTCCGCAGTCTTTGCCACAGTCAGATAAACGCAGTTGGGGACATTGCGGTTACGGTTGGGATAGTCGCTACAGCTACACTGCTCCAGATCCAGCAGATGACAGGCGATACTGGTGTAGTAGACCTCCCCTGTCTCCTCATCCTCCAGCTTCTGCAGGCAGCAGCGGGCACAGCCATCACACAGCGCCTCCCACTCTTCAGTGGTGAGTTGATCCAGTGGATAGCGTTCCCAGAACCGGTTGCGCACCAAAAATCTCAATCCGCTTGTGGCCAGTTGCGCAGCAGTAGCAGTGTGCCCACCACAGCAAACGCGCCGCCGACCACAACAAATTCACCCACCAGCAGTGCACCGGTCACCAGCATGGAGCCTCCAGCAATGGCGCTGTAGGTGGTTTGACGACTGCTGCGTAGCTCATCTCGCACCTGCTCCAGCTCGTTGGAGCGCCACTCGAAGGCGAGCTTGCCCTGCTGTGCCTTGTTGAGCAGATCAATCACCACACGTGGCATCTCCGGGATCTGCTCCAGCAGGTCGGGGGTCTCGTGGATCACCTTGCGTTTGAGGCCGTCAAAGCCCTTGCGCTCCCGAATCCAGTTTTCAAGGAATGGTTTGGCAGTATCCCACAGATCCAGATCGGGATAGAGCTGCTTGCCCAACCCCTCGATATAGAGCAGTGTCTTCTGCAACAGCACCAGTTGCGGCTGCACCTCCATGCCGAAACGGCGCCCGGTGCGGAACAGTTTCAACAGCAGCAGGGCAAAGGAGATTTCGCTGAAGGGGCGCTCGAAGATCGGTTCGCAGACGCTGCGGAAGGCGGACTCCAACTCATCTACACGCGCGGTGGTGGGTACCCAACCCGATTCCAGGTGGAGCTGTGCCACCCGTCGATAGTCTCGATTGAAGAAGGCGAGGAAATTCTCGGCCAGATAGCGTTGATCACCCTCGGTCAGACTCCCCATGATACCGAAGTCGACCGCCACGTACTTTGGGTATCCGGGATTGGTGGCATCGACCATGATGTTGCCGGGATGCATGTCGGCATGGAAGAAGTTGTCGCGAAAGACCTGGGTAAAGAAGATCTCCACCCCCAGCTCTGCCAGCCGCTTCATGTCGACACCCAGCTCACGCAGGGTCTCCAGGTCCCCCACCGCTATACCACGCAGCCGATTCATCACCAGCACACGCTCGCGGGTCAGATCCCAATCCACCTCTGGCACGGTCAGGACATGCTCGCCCCGCGAGAAGTTGCGCCCCACCTGTGAAATATTGGCCGCTTCCCGCATCATATCCAGCTCATCGAGCATGGTCTGCTCATAGTCGAGCATGATCTGCTTCAGGTGCAGTCGACGCCCCTCAGACCAGTAGCGCTCTGCCAGTGTGGCAAGTTGTTTAGCCAACCCCAGATCGCGTCGAATCTGCTTCTCGATGCCGGGGCGTACCACCTTGACCACCACCTCTTCACCACTCTTGGTACGGGCACTGTGTACCTGTGCAATGGAGGCGGAGGCAAGCGGTGTCTCATCAAACGAATCAAACAAATTTTGGATGCGATCTCCCAGCGCCTCCTCCACCATCTGGCGCGCCTGTACACCGGAGAATGGCGGCACCGAGTCTTGCAGCTTGGCCAGTTCATCGGCAATCTCATCGGGCAGCAGATCCCGGCGGGTGGAGAACATCTGTCCCAGCTTGACAAAGACCGGCCCCAGATCCTCCAGAGCACGTCGTATCCTTGCACCCTCCGGCCCCTTGTCTCTGCGAATCCAGTAGAGTGGTGAGAGGTAGAGAATAAAGCGGAATGGACGAAACAGATGGATCGCCAGAATAATCTCATCCAGACGGTGGCGCGCCAGCACCCTCTGGATTGCCAATAGTCGGAACAGTTGTCTGGGTCGAATCATTACGACTTGAAGCCGCGATGGAGTGCGACGATGCCTCCTGTCATGTTGAAGTATTCAGTACGGCTGAAACCGGCTTCATCCATCATTCCACGCAGAGTCTCCTGATCCGGATGCATACGGATCGACTCGGCCAGATAACGGTAGCTCTCCTCATCATTGGCGACCACCTTGCCGATGGTTGGCAGAATATTGAAGGAGTAGAAGTCATAGATCGACTTGAAGCGCTCATTGGTCGGCTTGGAGAACTCCAGCACCAGCAGGCGACCGCCGGGCTTCAAAACACGATGGATCGAGCGCAGTGCCTGATCCTTGTCGGTCACATTACGCAGACCAAAGGAGATGGTGACACAATCGAAGGTGTTATCGGGAAAGGGAATGGTCTCAGCATTGATCTGTGCATACTCCACATTGCCCAGCACCCCCTCGTTGATCAACCGCTCACGTCCCTGCTCCAGCATGCTGGCATTGATGTCAGAGAGCACGACTCGTCCCTGCGGGCCGACAATTTTGGCAAACTGGATAGAAAGGTCGCCGGTACCACCTGCCAGGTCGAGAATCTGCTGTCCTTCACGGGCACCACTCATCTCAATCGCCTGTTTTTTCCAGAGTCGATGAATGCCCATCGACATCAGATCATTCATCACATCATACTTACTGGCGACGGAGTCAAAGACACCACGCACCCGGCCTGCCTTTTCACTGGCTGCAACATCTTCGTAGCCAAAATGGGTTGTCTCTTCCTTGCTCATTGCTCTATCCGCTGTCGATAAACTATTGCAGATTATACGGTATTGCATCACTGCACTGAAAAATTCGACTGCTGAGCTTTCCCTCACCGTCCCTCTACCTGAAATTATCTTCTAAAGATTATCCATTACAGGCCGATAACTGGTCCATAGAACTCCGCCCGATCAGAAGATAAGGAAAATCCTATCACCATGATGATTGAACAGCCTCATCACAGCACACCACATGCTGTCCATGCCATGGAGGGGAGAGACATCTCCTCCACATCGCATGAGCAGAGGGACGCTGCAGCTGAACAATCCTCAGCAGAAGAGCACTCCAAACCTCACAAAATCGCTCAGGAGCAGTTGACCCTCTCTTCCGAGGCTGAAGCAGTAGTAGCAGAGCTGAAGGCGCGTGATCAGGAGGTGAGAAATCACGAACAGGCCCACATGGCCGCTGGCGCCGGTTTGACCAGTGGCCCCACCTATACCTACCAGACCGGTCCAGACGGGCACCGCTATGCGGTCGGCGGTGAGGTACAGATCGATACTGGTACTGTCGCTGGTGATCCTGAGGCGACCATTAAAAAGGCGGAGCAGGTACGCAAGGCTGCACTCGCACCGGCCAACCCCTCTGCCCAGGATATGGCGGTAGCTGCTTCAGCAACCCAGACCATCGCCGTAGCCCAAGCTGAGCTATCTGTAGAACGACAGGAAGCCAGAACAGCTGAAAAAGAGGAAACAGAGGAAACAGAGGAAACAGAGTCACAACCTGTTGCAACGGAAGTGGATGCAAAGAAATCACATGCAAACCCTCCCTCACAGCATTCTACTGAGCGTGAAGATGGAACAGATCAGTCTTCCTCGATAGCCGCCTACCGCCCTGCTGCTGAACAGGGGAGCACCATCAACCTGTTTGCCTAACTCCTGAGAAAGAGCTGGAGAAGATATTGATAGTGGGTAGAGCGGCTCTACTCATCTTCCTCTTCATCATCTTCTTCCTCTTCTTCCTCTTCGTCACTCTCCTCTTCTTCCTCCTCGGCCTCAGAATCCTCATCAGACTCTTCTTCGTCGGACTCTTCCTCCTCCGAAATCTCTTCATCCCCATCTGCGGACTCTTCGCTCTCCTCCTCAGCCTCCTCTTCACCCTCTTCTTCCGCTTTGGGTTTTGTCTTTACCGCCACCATCGCCTCCTGCAGACGCTTGATGGCCTTCTTCTTCCCCTTCAGAGTTTTGGCAAAATCACGATTTTTTCTGAGGTAGCGCTTGCGCTCACCCGCCGAGAGAGCATTGTATTGAACCAGCTGGCGGGCAAATTTCCTGGCCGCCTTCTTCGCCTTGCTGCTGTACTCCCTGGCGGGCTTCTTCGCCTCACTCTCCTCCTTGGCCTCCTCTTCGGCCATCGCCACCGTAACGCTGCCTGACAGTGGCAGCCCCAGGATCAGCACGGAGAGAATAATCAGCAGTAGTCGTTTCATGTTGTTCCTATTTCTACACTTTGCTACTCAGTCAGGATGGTACCGCAGGCTAGTAGTGTCAATTTACAATTCATTAGAGTATTCCGAATGGAATAACGGCCAATCGTGCAAATTCCACACCGACAGAAGGCAGAAAAGCGCCAACTTGTGGCGCTTCTCCCGTGAAATGGATGAATTTGAGGAGTTCCTTAGGTCGCTAGACGCTCCGAGGTAGTCATCCGCTCTATCCCTTCCGCCTCGAGCTTGGAGAGGTAATCCTGCCAGTACTCATCATGCTTCTCACCCAGCGTGTAGAGCCAGTCCCAGGAGTAGATCCCACTATCATGGCCATCATCAAACTTGAGGGAGACCGCATAGTTACCAACCGGATCGATCTTCTCGATGGTCACATCCTCCTTGCCCACCTGCAACACCTCTTCACCAGGGGCATGACCACGTACCTCTGCCGACGGGGAGTAGACTCGCAGAAATTCTGCTGTGTAGCTCCACGATTTACCATCTTCATAGCTTAGGGTGAGCGTCCGTGACTCCTTGTCATAACGGATCTCGCTCGGGGTGATATCTCTCTTTTCGCTCATTGTTACCGCTCCTTGAAATCGGGCTCCTCGAAAGGGTGCGTCCTGTCTGACCAATACTACAAGATGTAGCGACTGAGGTCTTCATCCTCCGCCAGCTCGGAGAGGTGCCGATTGACATACTCCGCATCGACCACCACCTCATCTCCACTACGATCCGCCGCCTCGAAGGAGATCTCCTCCAGCAGCCGTTCCATCACCGTATGCAGACGGCGGGCACCGATATTCTCGGTGCGCTCATTCACCTGCCAGGAGAACTCGGCAATGCGGTGGATACCCTCCTCCTCAAAACGGAGATTGACCCCATCAGTCGCCATCAGTGCCGTATACTGCTCGGTCAGGGAGGCATCCGGCTCCGAGAGGATCTTGGTAAAGTCCTCCACACTCAACGCCTCCAGCTCGACCCGGATCGGCAGCCGGCCTTGCAACTCCGGTATCAGATCGGAGGGTTTGGAGAGGTGGAAGGCACCGGAGGCGATAAAGAGGATATGGTCGGTCTTGATCATCCCGTACTTGGTACTGACCGTACTCCCCTCCACCAGTGGCAGCAGATCGCGCTGCACCCCCTCACGCGAGACCTCACCACCGCTACGCCCCTCACTGCGCTGCGCCACCTTGTCAATCTCATCGAGGAAGACGATGCCGTTCTGCTCCACACTCTCAATCGCCTTGGACTTGATCTCCTCCTCGTCGATCATCTTGTGGGACTCCTCCTCGATCAACAGTTTAATCGCCTCCTTGACCCGCATCTTCTTCGGCTTGGGGGGCTTGCCACCCAGGTTCTGGAACATCCCCTGCAGCTGTGAGGTCATCTCCTCCATGCCGGGAGGGCCCATGATCTCGACACCCAGTGATGGCGCGGCCACCTCGATCTCGATTTCACGCTCATCCAGAGCACCCTCACGCAACTTCTTGCGGAACTTCTGTCGGGTGGAGGACTCCTCCTGTGGCTCTGCAGATTCACTGTCGAAGCCACTGCCACGCACCGGCGGCAGCAGTGCATCCAGCACCCGCTCCTCTGCAGCATCCTCGGCACGCACCTTGACCCCTTCGACCGCGCTCTCACGCATCGTCTTGATGGCGATATCGGACAGATCACGCACAATCGACTCCACATCACGCCCCACATAACCGACCTCGGTAAACTTGGTTGCCTCCACCTTGATAAAAGGGGCATTGGCCAGACGTGCCAGACGGCGGGCAATCTCGGTCTTGCCGACACCCGTTGGCCCGATCATCAGGATATTCTTTGGAGTAATCTCGTAGCGCAGCTCCTCATTGACCTGCATCCGCCGCCAGCGGTTACGCAACGCAATCGCCACCGCACGCTTGGCATCGCTCTGACCAATAATGTGTTTGTCCAGTTCGTGAACGATCTCTCTGGGAGTCAACTCATTCATCTTTTTATCTAATCCATTTTGAAATATAACTATTCACCAACTCTCATAACTGATTCAGGTTGCGCCTGAAATTCGTCAGTTCAAGGCAGAAAATGTGAGTTTACAAATGTAAATGACCATTTTCGAACACCGAAATGGCGGATTTCAGGGGTGATCTGGACAGTTATGGCTCGCCCAACTCTTCAATGACCAGACTCTGGTTGGTGAAGACGCAGACATCGGCGGCAATGCCCATGCTCTTCTCCACAATCTCCTTTGCCCCCAACTCACTGTTCTCCAGCAGGGCACGGGCAGCCGAGAGTGCATAGTGGCCGCCAGAACCGATCGCCACCGCACCATGCTCCGGCTCAATCACATCCCCGTTACCGGTGATGACCAAGGTCTCCTTCTCATCTGCAACCAGCAGCAGCGCCTCCAGACGGCGCAACATGCGGTCGGTACGCCAGTCCTTGGCCAACTCCACCGCAGAGCGCACCATGTGACCGGAGTATTTCTCCAGCTTGCCCTCGAAGCGCTCAATCAGGGTAAAGGCATCGGCAGTACCCCCGGCAAATCCGGCAATCACCCGGTCATGGTAGAGGCGGCGAATCTTGCGCGCATTGCCCTTCATCACCGTAT
>CAYQFH010000036.1:7586-23240 GCA_964416755.1 uncultured Piscirickettsiaceae bacterium
ACCCGGTCATGGTAGAGGCGGCGAATCTTGCGCGCATTGCCCTTCATCACCGTATTACCCATCGAGACCTGTCCGTCACCACCAATCACCACATGGTTGTTACGGCGTACACAGAGAATCGTTGTTCCGTGGTATTGCTCCATACTTTAAATTCCTGTTGCTCGTTGTGGAGAAGGGGACGAAATTCTACCGCAAAGCACTATTCACTGCTGCTATTGTCATTCGGTTTTGGGGGAAAATGGGCCGTCCTCCCTTTCTGTTTAGCTCGCGGGTGAGCCCGATCATAGACCTCGGCCAGATGCTGAAAATCGAGATGAGTGTAGATTTGCGTGGTACCGATATTCTCATGTCCAAGCATCTCCTGAACTGCACGCAGATTGCCACTCGATTCCAGTAGATGGCTGGCAAAGGAGTGGCGCAGCAGATGGGGATGAACCCGCTGGCTGATCCCCTTCTCCTTTGCCAGTCTGGCCAGTCGCTGCTGGATGGTGCGTGGTGCAATGCGTTGGCCACGCTGTCCTACAAACAGTGCATGTTCTCCCACTACAGCAATACCGCTACGTAGCTGTAGCCACTGCTCCAACACCTCCAACGCTTTGCTACCGACTGGAACCACACGTTCTTTGTCGCCCTTGCCCACCACAGAGATGCTCTGCTCATCCCAGTTGATCGCACTGCAGTCGGCATTGGCCAGTTCGGAGAGTCGCAATCCGGAGGAGTAGATCAGCTCGAACATGGCGTGGTCACGGATAGAGAGCGGATCATCATCTCCACCACTCAACAACCCCTCCATCTGATCCACATCCAGCGTAGCGGGCAGCTTGCGTACCCCCTTCGGGGCCGAGATCCCGGCTGCCGGATTGAACTCCACCAGCTGCTCCCTCAGCAGATAGTTGTAAAAGGTGCGGATGGCGGAGAGATTGCGCTGAATGGATTTACTGGTGACCCCCTTGCGGTGGCGCATCGCTACAAAATCACGCAACTGATGTGGGGTCAGACGCAGGAAGTGGGCGTCATTGGCCTCAAGATATGCTTCAAAGTGGGTCAGATCCCTGCGATACCCCACCACACTGTTGGGTGAGAGGCGACGCTCGTGCTGCAGATAGCCGACAAAGCGGTCTATCCATTCACCAACCTGATCCGCCTCAGGGGGTACCACAACGCTGCAGCGCCCGGCTTACCAAGGCAGCAAGCTGCACCAGGAAGTGGGTTCCCATCTTCTCATGGTATTGATCCGGGTCAGAGCTGCCCAGTGCCACCAGCCCCTGTGCACCGAACTCTCCCAGTGGCAGCAGCGCTACCGAAGCCCCATGCTCCATCTCCTCACCAAACAGCACATGGCGCTGTTCCTCCTCCAGCTGGCCACAGTAGGGAATACTGTCATGCATCAGCTCTTCAAACTGTTCGTGTGTCTCTTCAGTCTCCCCATGGGGCAGCAGTACCACCACCTGTTCGATCCCGAAGTGTTCACGCAGGCTCTCATAGAGCGAGGCGATCACATCATCATGATCTTCACACTCCAGTAGCTCCAGCGCCAAGTGGTGCATATTGTCACTCAGTTTGTGGTTTTCGCGCGCCACATGGAGCAGGTTACGAATCTCGTTCTGCAGCTGTCCATTCTGCTCGCGCAGCAGTTTGACCTGCCGCTCAATCAGCGAGGTGGCTCCACCACTCTCATGGGGAATGACCATCTCACGCAGCAGCAGTGGATGATCTGCAAAGAAATCGGGGTGCTGCTGCAGCCAACCAATCACCTGTGCACTGGTGATCTCCATCTCTGTTTCAGCAGTGCCACTCACAGTTCAATTACCCCTTCAAAAACCGTCTCTGCCGGTCCAGTCATCATCACCGGAGCATCTCCCCCTTCCCAGCGGATGGAGAGGTCACCTCCCCGCAGGTGGGCCTTGACCTCGTGGTCGAGTGCTCCCTGCAGAATACCGGCCACCACAGCACCGCAGGTACCGGTACCGCAGGCCAGTGTCTCTCCGGCACCGCGCTCATAGACGCGCAGATTGATCTCGGAACGGTTGATGATCTCCATAAAACCGGCATTGACCCGCTGCGGAAAGCGGGGGTGAGATTCCAGTTTCGGCCCCAGAGCTTCGACAATCTGGTCACTCAGTTTGTCAACCGTCACCACTACATGGGGATTTCCCATTGAAACAGCACCTACGTTGAGAACTTCGCCATCCACCTCCAGTGCATAACTCTTAGCCTGAGCATCGGCCTCAAATGGAATCTCAGCCGGACTGAGGATCGGTGCCCCCATATCGACAGTAACCCAGCCATTGGATTGAATCTTCAGGGTGATGACACCACTGGCGGTCTCAACAACCACTTCACCCTTGTCGGTGAGCCCCTTATCGTGGACAAAGCGGGCAAAACAGCGGGCACCGTTGCCACACTGTTCGACCTCACCACCATCACTGTTCCAGATGCGATAGCGGAAGTCGGTCTCCTCACTGCGCGGCGGCTCAACCAGCAGCAGCTGATCAAAACCGACACCAAAATTGCGGTCACCGAGAAATCGCACCTGCTCTTCAGTCGGTTCAAACGGTTCAGTTACTGCATCAATGACCACAAAGTCATTGCCTAAACCATGCATTTTGGTAAATCTGAGTTTCATCGCTTACCCCGGAATATGTTCGCCGGCAAACAGTGATTCGATAGTCTCACGCTCACGCACCAGCCACTGCTGATCACCAGAGACCATCACCTCTGCCGCACGCGGACGGGAGTTGTAGGTGGAGCTCATGACAAAACCATAGGCTCCAGAGGAGAGCACCGCCAAGCAGTCGCCCGGCTCTACATTGAGCTCACGCTCCTTGCCGAGAAAATCTCCAGTCTCACAGATCGGCCCCACCACATCGTAAGTGGCCGCTGCCCCCTCACTACGCTCCTCAACCGTGACAATATTCTGCCAGGCGCTGTAGAGGGCCGGGCGAATCAGATCATTCATCGCCCCATCGACAATGCAGAAATTCTTCTCCTCTCCCTGTTTGAGAAACTCCACCGTGGTCAGCATCACCCCGGCGTTGCCGACCATCGCTCGCCCCGGCTCCATGATGATCTCCAGATCACGTCCTGCCAACTTGGCGGTGACTGCCTGCACATAGGACTGTGGAGTGGGAGGATTGTCGTTCTGGTAGTCAATCCCCAAACCACCACCCACATCGATATGGTGCAACCTGATCCCCGCCTCTGCCAGCTGATCGACCAGCAACAGCACACGATCCAGCGCATCTTCAAATGGAGAGAGTTCAGTCAGCTGAGAACCAATATGGCAGTCTACACCAACAATCTCCAGATTGGAGAGGGTGGCCGCCTCCTTGTAGACCCGCAACGCCTCATCAATGGTGACGCCAAACTTGTTGGAGCGCAGTCCGGTGGAGATATAGGGGTGGGTTCCCGCATCCACATCCGGATTGACGCGTAGCGAGACCGGCGCCTTCACGCCCATCTCAGCGGCTACATTGTTGACGCGCTGCAGCTCCGCCTCGGACTCGATATTGAAGCAGCGAATGCCTACTTCGAGGCTGCGGCGGATCTCATCCGGACGCTTGCCGACCCCGGAGAAGACCACCTTTCCCGCATCACCACCTGCAGCCAGCACACGCTCCAGCTCTCCAACCGAAACAATATCAAACCCGGCCCCCAGCTTCGCCAGCAGTGCCAACACCGCCAGATTGGAGTTGGCCTTGACCGCAAAGCAGATCAGATGATCCTGACCACTGAAACCGGCCTCGTAGGCGTTGTACTGGTCACGAATGGCGTTCTCGGAGTAGACAAACAGCGGCGTACCGTGCTGCTCTGCCAACGACTGCAGGGAGAGGGATTCGACATGGAGCGATCCCCCCTTTCTCTCGATATAGGGATACATGGTGTTCGGACTTCCTTGAGTTTATCTGGAGCGCTGCTGTTGCAGAAGCAGTTGACCGAGATCGAAGCGAATACGATTGACCTCTTTCAGCGCTTCATCCGCCTCTGCGCTGTTACCCGCTTCACGCAATGTATGCTCCTTCGCTTCCTGCTCAGCCAGTTGGGTACGGAGTTCCTGCTCCTGTTGATGACGCTGACGCAACTTTGCAGCCTCACTACGCAGCTGTTTGGCTTTTGCCTCGGTAGAGGCTTGCCCCGCCTGCAGTTCCAGCTGCTCTGCCTTAACATTATCCGGCAGATAGAGATCACCCGCCTGACCACAAGCCACCAGTGCAATCAGCATTGGCATCAATAAAAAGTTTTTTCTGTTCATGTCGACAAGTATAAACTTCCCCCTCAGCGGAAACCATACCCGATTCTGCCACCCTAGCGAGAGATTATAGAGACCGATGAAACTGGAAATTGTCCCCGTCACCCCACTTGAGCAGAACTGCTCCATACTGATCTGCGAGAGCACAGGAGAGGCTGTACTGGTTGATCCCGGAGGTGACGCCAGCGCACTCAAAGACCGTATTGTTGAACTGGGTGTCACTCCGGTACAGTTGCTGTTGACCCATGGACATTTCGACCATGCTGGTGCAGCTGCAGAGCTTGCCGAAGAATGGGGTATCCCGGTGACAGGACCACACAGAGAGGATGCATTTCTGCTGGCCGAAATCCCGGAGTGGAGCCAACGCTACAATCTGATTGCACGCGCCGTACAACCGGATCGCTGGCTCGACCAGGGAGATACCATCGAATTTGGTGAAGAGCAGCTGGAGGTTCACCACTGCCCGGGGCACACACCAGGGCACGTTGTTTTCATTCACCCACAAGCGAAGCTTGCCTTTGTCGGAGATGTGCTGTTTCAGGGCAGTATTGGCCGCACCGATTTCCCCCGTGGCAACCATGAGCAGTTACTCCATTCAATCAACCACAAACTGCTCCCTCTGGGGGATGATATTCGTTTCGTTCCCGGACATGGACCAATGTCCAGTTTTGGACAGGAACGGATCTCAAACCCGTTTATTCGCTAAGGCAGAATTTCCTTCAGGATACCGTCCAGATCATCAACAGAATGATCGCCAGTGCAATGTAGATCAACACAGTAGAGAGCCGATCAATCAGCGAACGGCGTTGGTGACCAGGTCGTTGCATGCCCCACCTTTCTCCCTGGCTTGAACGCCTTGTTGTAGTCATGCAGATGGGTGTTCTCTACCTGCAACACCTCGGCAGATGGGGGAATCTCGCCAATGAAGTTGACCATTCTGGCATACCCTTTGGCTGCAGTGCTCCCCAACGGCAGACCGGCAACCGCACGTACATGGTTGGCGAACTGGCTGGTCTCAGCCCCCTCAATGGTCCAGTGTCCCGAGTTGTGTACACGAGGAGCCATCTCGTTGGCCAGCAGTGTTTCACCGGTATCAAACAGCTCCAGCGTCATCACACCAACATAATCCAGCCGCTCCAGTAGTTTTCTGGCATACGCCTCTGCCTCCGGCTGTTTTGGATCAGACGGAAGGCTGCACGCAGTATCGAGAATGCCGTCGCGATGATCATTCTCCGACAGTGGATAGAAACGGGTCTCCCCATCATCTCCGCGCACACTGATGATCGAGATCTCACGCTCGAAATTGGCAAACCCCTCCAGAATCAGTGGAACGCCACCCAATTGCCCCCAGGCTGCCTCCACATCCTGCTGCTCCCGCAACAACACTTGCCCTTTGCCATCATAACCCAGAGTACGCGTCTTCAGGATGGCCGGCAGACCGAACGTACCCACCGCCTGCTGCAACTCCCCCAGGCTGTCGACCGTTGCAAACGGCACCGTAGGAATGCCCAACTCCTGAAACAGGCTCTTTTCGTTGAGCCGATCACGCGCGATAGCCAGCGCCTGCTCAGAGGGAAAAACATCGACCTGCTCACTCAAGGTGGCAATGGCATTGGCGGGAACATTTTCAAATTCATAGGTGACCCGGTCCGATTTTTCAGCCAGCGTTGCCAGCAGCAGCGGATCATCATAGTCACCACAGAGATGTTCCCCCAGCACTGCTGCACAGGCATCCTCTGCCGGGTCGAGAAAGATGAAACGCATCCCCATCGGGATTCCGGCCAGCGCCATCATGCGGGCAAGCTGCCCCCCTCCAACAATACCGATGATCATGCAGCCGTCCTTGGATCCGGATTGGCCAGCACAGTCTCGGTCTGCTTGCTGCGGAATTCGTTCAGCGCCTGCCGCACGGCCTCATCATGGTTGGCGACAATACTGGCCGCCAACAACGCCGCATTGACCGCACCGGCACGTCCGATCGCCAGCGTCCCGACCGGGATACCCGCCGGCATCTGCACGATAGAGAGCAGAGAATCCATACCGTTCAATGCCTTGGATTGCACCGGAATACCCAGCACCGGCACCGGCGTCTTTGCCGCAACCATACCGGGAAGGTGCGCAGCACCTCCCGCGCCTGCGATAATCACCTCCAGTCCACGCCCTGCAGCACTTTCTGCATAACTGAACAGCTTGTCTGGAGTACGGTGCGCCGAGACCACCTCAACCTCATGTGCTACACCGAGCTGCTCCAGGGTATCTGCTGCATGCTGCATCGTCTCCCAGTCAGAGGTTGATCCCATAATGACACCAACTTTGGGTCCATTTTCAGATTCAGTATTCATACGTGTAGGCCAAATTCCACTATTCCCAAGAGGAAAATATAGTAAGCGCTTTTACAGTTCAATGCACTTCAACCGAGTTACATCACTGTATCCGCAGTAATAAAAAAAGGGTTGTCTGTAAGAACGAGACAACCCTCTTCCGATGCTTCTGTAATCTGGTTATTACAGAAGACTTCTGTATGGTGCCGCCACTCGGAGTCGAACTGAGGACCTACGCATTACAAGTCGTAATTTGCGCAAATCACCCAAGATCACCGAATAACACTAAAGCCCTCTTTAATCCATTAAATCAATAGATTACAGAAACTCTAAAAACACACAAAATCACTCAAGATCACTAAAAGTTGATTTCTATAGTTGCACTATAGTTGCACTATGGTTGCATTAACAGACCAACGTACCAAGTTTGGCATTAACATCAACCATGACAACTAGGAAATTCAATTTCACCAAAGGTGAACTGCTGGCAACCGAGGGTAACGGTAAACAACAGACCTTGAGGGACACCCAACAGCGGGGGTTGGTATTGCTAATCTCCCCTGCTGGTACCAAAACATTTTACGTGAATCGCAAAGTGAATGGTAGAGCAGAGCGCGTCCTGATCGGCCGCTTTCCAGATTTCACCGTACAGCAGGCCCGCAAGAGAGCCGCCTTTCTCAACCAGCAGATCGATAGTGGAGAGAACCCCAACGACCTCAAGCGCCAGAAGCGTGACGAGATGACACTGGGAGAGCTGCATGAGATCTATATGGAGCGCTACGCTTACCCCCACTTGAAGTATCCACAGAATCCCGAAGGGATCTACAGGATTCGAGTGTCACAATGGCACAACCGAAAACTCTCGGGGGTCACCAAGGCCGATATCGCCAAACTGCTGAACCGGATCAACACCCAGAGAAGCGGCGGCACTGCCAACAAGACACTCTCCTACCTCAAGTCGATCTTTAACCGGGCCATCGAGTGGGATCTCTGGAAGTACCGCAACCCTACCGAGGGAATCAAGAAGTTTCCAACCAAATCGAGAGAGCGCTATCTGCTACCTGAAGAGCTACCCAGATTCCTCAAAGCCAATGAACAGACCGCAGAGCCATGGCGTTCCTACTTCCTGCTCCTTCTTTTTACCGGTGCCCGTAGCGGTAACGTGAAAGCAATGGAGTGGAACCAGATCAACTTTGAGGATGAAGAGTGGATGATTCCAGAGACCAAGAACGGAGAGCCCGCTACCATTCCTCTGATCCCCCAGGCAATGGAGATCCTTCACGCACTCCGCAAAGCAAGAGAGCCAAACGAAACACTCCCCTATGTCTTTATCGGCAGCGGGAAGAGCGTCTACGTTCAGGAACCAAAGAAGGCTTGGCACAAACTGCTGGAACGCGCTGGAATCGAAGACTTGAGAATGCACGACCTTCGTCACACCTTCGGCACCTACCTGAGCAAGACTGGCGCTAATCAGTTTGTGATCCGGGATGCCCTTTCACACAAAAGCCTGCAATCCAGCGCCATCTACGTGAACAAGGCCAATGAACCGATCAGAGAAGCAGCTACACATGCATTCAACACTATTCTCTCAAGAACTGATGAGACCCAACCAGAGGAAATCGAACAATGATGGATAACAGATTTATTCCTCACTACAGCATGTGGGAACTTGCACACCGATGGAACAAGATTGAGAAACTAGCCAGGACACCCGAGGAGACTCCTTTTGAAGTTATCGATACATTGCGCAAATTGGCACTCGCCATTTACAACCATGATCTTGCTGTGAGGTTGGACGATGGCACTCTTCATTCAGCATGTATCACACTATCTAATTCACCAGGCGACATACCTAAAAATGAGCATGTGAATTTTTACTACCGGGAAAAAATCAATCCTGTCGACAGCCCCTATCCGGAACAAGAAGAGGCCGTAACAAAGATCTACCCTTTGCTGATGGACTCCATTGTAAACATTGAAGAATTAAAGTCTATACACATTCAACAGTGGTCTCTCGAAATATTCTTAAACCGAAAAGGCACTGAATACCAGTTATCGCCACCATCTTTTTGGTTTGACTCTTCAAGCACAACATTACTTGCGGAGCACTCAACCCCCCTACTCCAGATCCTTCTTGAAACGTTTGATGCCGAGTTTAAAGGCAGAGGAAACAAAGTGCTTTCTAAAGAGGCATTGACTCCGTATCTACAGGAAAAATACCCTCAACTATCAGATAAAGAGGCTGCAGCCATCGATATTATTTTGCGTCCAGCAAAGAAAAGAAAGCGCCCTGAAACTATCGAAGAGTACATGCAGCCAAAAGACTAAAATCACCCATACTCCTGAACCCTACCCCCTATCCCCCCTTTAACAACAGCCTACTTCTAACCACTATTTCTCCATCACCGAAACCACTCGGTGAAAGCTTTTCATCACTGAATTACCGGAGAACAGGTTTATGAAACCCAATCTGATTACCCCCAAGGAAGCGGCAGCCATCCTCAAACTGGCACCAACCACGCTGGCCAACTGGCGACAATCTGGCAGCTACAACCTCCCCTACGTGAAATCTGGTCGTCGCGTCTTCTACGACGAGGCGGATGTGTACGCCTTTATCCAGTCACGCAAACAGATGCACACCAGCCTGCAGGCCGCCTGAAAAACAAAAGGCCCACGGGGGGCAATCCGTGAGCCTTTCCAATCAACTTTTAACCAACGTAACCGCTTCCAGCATCACAGATCGGGGCAGATCTGCTGACCATCTGTTGGAGGCCATATTTGGAGCAGTCCATGTATCGTAACAGAAATTCTATACCCCACGCAAAGACACAACCCCCTCAGATTCTCACCAATCTGGATCGGTTCATTGAGAACCATATCCAGCAGCTCAGAGTCAGTCGGATCACTGACATCAAGCATCGACTGTTCGAGTCCCGCTACGCCTTCCCTGATCGCCTCCCCCAAACCTATGAGGGAAAGTGGAGCAGCTATTCCGGCGCTTTCTTCGTCGCCTGTTTCAGCCTCTCACCGAGCAATATCGTGAGCCACTTCATTGCTGAGAAGGGGTACCGAGACAGCGATCCAGTGGACGAGATCATTACCGCCTGGGACAAATCCCGCCGGATCAGTCCAGCTGATATCACCATGCACTGAGGAGGAAATGACCATGCACAAAAATACAAATACCTTGACACCATATCCAGACTTTGAGAGATTGACTACTCGGAGCTTAAGAACTCCTCAACTAGCGGACAACCGCACCCGAAAGCCTCGCGGTTTTTTTGCGCCTGTTACTTTGGTATCTGGTGCCAATGCAGTACCCCAGACCCTTAATGGTCGGGAAGGTGGCCCCAATACAACACCCTTTATGGGGAATAAGGCCGGCTCTCTAGTTGGAGTTCTTAACCGTCCCGACCGCCTATCAACAGTTGATAGGTTGGAATTTAAGAACCAACAACTAGGAGTTCCCATGGAACAAAATCAAACCCTCGCCGAACAACACGGCGTTACCTCTGACGGTTATCTGGCTGTCACTACCGACCTACTCAGCAGCGCACACGCAGCCATTGAACGAGCTATTGCCTATGCCGGCAGTGATCAGGATCGACTCAAAGCCGCACGCGCACTCTCCTTGCTGGAGACCTGCACCACCAAGATCACCGATATGGCAGGAGGTGCGGCATGACAGACCAAGGATTCAAAGAGCACCAACAACGTGAAAGCCGGATAGCACATCTCAAACAGGTGATGGGAGTAAAGATGGTGAACATGCTCAACTGCACCATGTGTGGTTACCTTGATGATGACGATTTCTGCTGCGCATTCTCGGACATACGAATCCACATCGAAACGCCTGCTGCTACCTGCTGCAAACTGATCGTGAGAGGTGAAGCATGAGCAAGAAAACCAACCCCTTTGAGCAGTTTGGTTACTTCCGTTATGAAGACTTCCTGAGACGCAACAACCTTGATGATGAAGGATTGATGGAGATATGCGACCTTAAACAATCAACCATCAACCGTTATTACAAAACAGGCAAATCTGCTCCTGATCCGGTCTGCATTCGATTGGTCGAGCTGTTAAAACAGGATCGATTTACCGAAGAGCTACGCACCAGCGAAAACCAACGCCGCGATGTAGTCGAGAAGGTTAGCAGCCTGAAGAAGCGCATTGATTCGCTTTCATGGTTACTCTCTGAACACAGTGCAACACTTCAGTCTATCTCTGATCAAATCATGGAGATCACCGGTGAAGAGCAACGCTATATTGTGGAGGAGCGTAAGCACTACCGTCAGTTTGAGGATCATCAAACTATTCCGTTTCGTCCAACCAATCCGATTGGAGAGGTGATTGAGTCACTCTCCAATTCCATGACGGATGCTCAGCAGCGACTATCCAAACTACCCAACTCTGATGGCGGTACGACAGCATTCAAACTGTCACACCTGAAGTCCCAACTTGCGATCTTCAATGCTCAACTCGCACAAATGATGGAGCCGAATAAAGCCGAGGAGGCGCAAGCATGAAGACAAAAGCCAATTACGAGAAGTATGGATACCGTGACTATCAGGAGTTCAAATCACTGAACAACATTGATGATGAGGAGCTGATGGATATCTGTGATGTCACCCGATGGGCAATCAAGCGTTATCGAGAAGGCAGCGCCAACCCTTCAGCCGCTTGCATCAAACTGGTTGAGCTGGTGAAACAGGGAAAATTCCCGCACAGCAACTGGCGCTGGGAGGATATGCGACTTACTCCTTTTGGTCTCCATGTTCCCGGTGAGAAATATGAACTAACAATTGAGGAGCTGCGCGCCTACTGGGTTCAGAAACAGACCTATCACTACCTGAAGAACAAGGCCGATTTCTATAAACGCAAACTGGAAGAGCTGCAGTCTGCAGAGAACATTGAAATTGTGGTCAAAGTGAACGGCCACGAACACAAGAGCGTCGAGATGAAGCCGTTTGGTGAATACGACTATGACGCCACACCGAGGGCCGCATCATGAAGAGCTATAGAAGTTTTACTGATAAATTTGTCGAGGCGCTGGTGGAATTCCACAAAGCCGAGACACCGTCAGAGCAGCAGGTGAAGGATCTGCAGCAGGCCTGTAGAGATCTGAATGAGTATGCACTGGAATACGCCCGTTACCTGACGGACATCATCTCCTATGTTGCAGCCCATGATGAGCAGATCTCACAGGACACCCTATCAATGTCAGTGGATGCAGTTGGTGAGCTGATCAATATCGGACAGACCGCCAGTGAGCACTGGCCAGCTGATCCAGTAAAACAGGAGGCACACAATGAGCAGTAATGTGCAACAGCTCGATCCAGCACAACAGCGTCTGCAGGAGGAGGGATGGAGCACGCTGGTACCACTCGATCAGGCCGATACTCCACCTTTCCCGCATGAGGCCGTGATTGGCCCACTGGGTGATATGATCCGTGCAGTCTCCAAGTCTACCGAAACACCACCTGAATTGGCACTGGGCGCAGGGCTTGCGGCGCTGGCCGCAGTTTGTCAGAAGACCTTTGTGGTTGAGGTGGCCGAGAAGTATCAAGAGCCCCTTTCGATCTGGACAGCAACGGCACTGCCCCCGGGATCTCGAAAGAGCTCTGTGTTTCGCACCATGCCTGGACCGGTACGGTTCTGGGAGAGCAAGCAGGCCAAGAACATGGAGAGTGAGATCAAGGCCGCCAACAGAGAGGTTGAGCTGTTTCAGGAGCGCTCCAAGCATCTCCGAGGCCGGATCGCCAAGGGCAAGGATGCAGAGGAGCGGGATCAAGCGCGTGAAGAGTTGAACCGGCTGGAGGAGAATGAACCTACCGTACCCACCACACCCCGCCTGACTGCACAGGACACCACGCCGGAACATCTGGCCACGATGCTACAGGCCCATAACGAGAGGATCACCCTGCTCTCTGATGAGGGTGGTGTGTTCGCCACCATGGGCGGACGCTACTCCAACGGTGTAGCCAATCTTGATATCTACCTGCAAGGGCATGCCGGTGAAACCGTCCAGGTCGATCGCGCATCCAAGCCCAGTGTGATTATCGACTCTCCGGCATTATCTCTGGGGCTGGCTGTACAACCCT
Organism: uncultured Piscirickettsiaceae bacterium; assembly: GCA_964416755.1. Classification (GTDB taxonomy): domain Bacteria; phylum Pseudomonadota; class Gammaproteobacteria; genus Thiopontia. Next base: position 20,258 of record CAYQFH010000036.1, read on the forward strand.
CGGTACTGGCTGGACTCAACAGTAATCCAGAGTTCAAGGGGCGCGGCCTGCTGGCCCGTTTTCTCTTCACCATGCCCCCTTCCAACATCGGCCGGCGCAAGCTGGAGAACCTCCCGGTACCGGACAGTGTGACGGATAAATATCGCAAGATGTTTTCTGCACTGCTGGAGATCGCCGAGGGACGCACCAGTGACAACGAGTTTCATAGTTACACACTGAGGCTGACAGAGGAAGCCTACAGCGAATGGAAACGCTACCAAATGGCGGTAGAGGGCATGATGGATCATGGCGGCGCTCTGGAGGATGAGCGCGAATGGGGCGGCAAACTACCCGGTGCTGTGGCTCGCATTGCAGGATTGCTCCACTGCGCTGAGACAGCCTCTGAGGAGCCACACAAGCACAATATCACCGTAGAGACCATGAGACACGCTATCCAGCTGGGAGAGCTGTACAGGGACTATGCGGTGATCGTGTTTGACCACATGGGAACGGATAGCGCTCTGGGGAATGCTCGCAAGATCTGGAGCTGGATTGAGCGTAACCGTAACTCGTACTTTTTGCGCAGTGAATGTCATGCAGCACTCAGAGGTCAGTTCCGCCACATACGCACCATGGAACCGGCCTTCGACTGTCTGATTGAGCGTGGCTATCTACAGGAGCATGAGCAGCGACAGGAGACCGGCAAGGCTGGTAGACCCAGTATCCACTACCAAGTCCGTCCAGACCTGTCAGAAGGCTGGAGATAGCGATTCAGTGGAGGTGAGCAGAGGGGCCAATCAAGGCCCCTTTTCTCCTGTAGACCCGCTTTTTCATAAAAATAGATAGATAGATAAACTAAAAATACGTATTAAGCATTTTATCCAAACAATCCATTCAATCGCTTTCAGAGGCATTAAATGGATAGTTTGGATTAAATGGCAGAGGTAAAAATATAGAAATGGCCGACAACCAAGAACTGAACGAATGGGGAGAGCTGGCGCATGATCCACTGGCCCATATCGCCCATTGCCGGAAGGATGGCCGGTGGATCATGGAGCAGGTACTGAGAGCCGATCAGCGGGAGCAGCTGAGGCTCTACAGGGGCTATGACCGGGAGTGGCAGAGTGCCTTTGATGCGGAGCCGGTGGAGTACCGGAAGGAGAACAGGGCGCGGTACCGGGCTAACCGCTGGTTGAGGGAGTGTATCGTGTCAGGCAACCACTAACTTGCACCCCAGCGCTTCGATCACCTTGCTGACAGTCTCAAAGCGTGGGTTTCCATCTTCAGAAAGCGACTTGTAGAGGCTGGCACGAGTAACACCGGCCTGTTCGGCAACTTCACTCATTCCTTTGGCTCTGGCGGCAATATTGAGCGCATGGATCAGATCTGAAGGGGTGCCAGTACTGGCTACCTCCTTGATGAACTCCTGAACATCCTCTTCTGTTTTGAGGTGATCAGCAATATCAAAGGTCATTGTCTCTGTAGTCATGGTTCTACTCCAGTTCACTCAACAGTGTTTTGGCTTTCTCAATATCCTTGCTCTGGCTCGTTTTGTCTCCCCCGCTCAACAAGAGAACAATCTTTCCATTGCGTACGGTGTAGTAGATCCGTAGCCCTCCACCGAAGAACAGACGCAGCTCAGACAGCTCTCCGCCGATGCTCTTATGATCACCAAAGTTACCGTTCTCTATCCGAGCCAACCGAGCCAACACCTTGCGCTTCGTGACAGGATCTTTCAGCCCTTTGAACCACTGATTGAACTGCTTGGTGCTTTGGATCTCATATACCATACACTCCTAACTGTATCCTACAGAATACACTTTAACAAGTGAAAAACACCATTTCACAGACAAAAACAGCACCCTGCCTCTTTGTAAAACATTCCGAAAACCCCGAGGGTACCCTAGGATAACAATCAAACACACCCACAGTTAACACGTTGTTTCACAATGTTAAACCATGTAAAACCCACGGACAGTAAAAAACCGGTCACCCTAGGGGTAGACCGGTCCTTTAACAAAAAACACCCTCAGTCACCGCAGATCAACCCCAGTCCCTCGAAATAGCTTCTCCTTTGTCGATGACTCAGGTGCTGCAGGCTTCTTCTTGAAAAACGAATAGAGACCAAACCCCGCTGCCGTAACCGCAACAACCGGAAAGATACCTCTCTTCTTGACAGCGACTCCAACCTGTTGACAGTAGTGTTTTGATGAACTCATTACGCTGCCTCCTGCATAACACTGTTTCCCAACTCAAACAGATCCGCCACAAACTGACCGAGCCGTTCCGGTTCAGCGGCTCCTTCCTCTTGCGTCAACATGGGGTTCCCCTGGACACGCTGGATCAACACGTAGTTTTCAGCCATCAACTGAAGCACCTGCTTAATCTCTCCTTCGACAGCTTCATCATCCCACCCGCTACCGAAGAATCCGCTGGAGTAGTGACTCTCTTTCAGGTTGTGTTTAAGCAATGATTCAATCTTGTCACTGTTGCTGTGATAGCGTTCAAAGTCTCGCTCAATCTGCTCCTGATCAGCATCAGGCGGTACCATAAAGCCATCTCGTAACGTAGCCTCAGCACTGGCCTGAATCACCACATCGTAGTTATCACGCTCTTCTGGAATCATGTCTTGATCATCAAAGCCGATCCTTTGCTCTTCGAAGTAGTCACGAATCACAATCAATGTTTCATCAGGAAGAATCTGCTTCCCCCCTTCAAACCGTGAAACATAGGAACGAGGCACTCCTGTAGCTTTGGAAAGTGCCGCCTGAGAGACGTTATTACTTTGTCGAGCGGCTTTAAGCTGCTCTGGTGAGATAATCATTTCCATAAAAAAACTCCTGACTTACTGTTTAAGGTAAGCCAAGAGTTGCACTATGGTTGCATTGAAGTCAACGCAAATTGTGTCACACTTCTGGTAAATTGTGTAACACGCTGTTACTACAGCGCTTATATGGTGCCGCCACTCGGAGTCGAACTGAGGACCTACGCATTACAAGTGCGT
>CAYQFH010000037.1:0-22788 GCA_964416755.1 uncultured Piscirickettsiaceae bacterium
AAGGCTGCCGCCTTCTCAAGGATCCCCTGAAGCGATGTTTCAGGGGATTTTTTTAATGGTTTCGACAGACAGGTAGCCAGGTTTGGAAGGGAAGGGGATGAGGCGTTTTCCCATCTGTACACCGCTGCGGTTTGAGATCCTGTTGCAGGAGTTGCTGCTACATGCGTTGCCAATGTGTATGTGTTTGCCAATCATGATTTTTTATCGTTTAGTGATGGTCAACAGTATTTCTAATTTCACTTATAAGTGTTCAATTATATGCTCTATGTAGGTGGTTTTCATTGTATAGCAGGAGAGCATCATGAAAAGAGGAATCGCTGCCATCGTACTGGCACTGGTCTCAACCTCAGCCATGGGATGGTTTAGTGGAGACAACGACAACTGGGATGGTTGGAGCAACTTTGACGGGCGTGGATACCATGATGGATACGGGCGTGGACATGGTCGCGGACGCACCGACATGGATGGCTCATTCAGCATGACCATCAATGCCAGTGGTAGTGCCCACACCGATATGGATACCGACTTTGATAGTGACTGGGATATGGATTACTACGGAGATAGTGGCTGGGGAAGCTACTCCTATCCAGTCCACTACGGGTACTATGCAACCCCTGCCCACTTCAACCCAACAGCGGGCTATGAGGCGCATCGCGAACGGGTAGAAGAACGCAGAGCTGCAGCAAAGGCGCGTATTCAAGCCGAATAGATCGTCTTCCCTGTTGTGCTATAAACACTTTGACTGGTTTATGGCACAACGGTGGATTGATGTGATTGACTGTATGCTATTATCATCAAGATCGTGCTGTTGCCTTGGTTGAACAGGCTAAATGGATTGACAGTGACTGATGGAATTTATAGAGTCCCCCACTTTAGTTTCCTGAATTTTCATCAAAGAGCCCGAAACAGGGTAGAGGTGACAGAGCAAGGTGTCCCGGATTCTCATAGCGGATGACCAAAAGATAAACCGACTTCAGCTCAAAATGCTGCTCACGGGCAGTGGCTATGAGGTTGTTGAGGCTGTGGATGGCGTTGAAGCAGTAGAATTGTGTCGGAAGACAACACCAGATCTGGTGTTGATGGATATCCTCATGCCCAAGATGAATGGATATGAGTCTGCACGTAACATCAAAACCGAGGCCGGTAGCCGCTATCTGCCGATCATCTTTGTCTCTGCAGAGGATTCAGAGGAGTCCATTGCCAAGGCCCTCAATAGTGGCGGTGATGATTTCGTTCCCAAGCCGATTAATGGTGCCCTGTTACGGGCCAAAATCAATGCTCAGCTCCGTATCCAGACACTGAACAACTCACTGCAGCAGAATATTCAGCAGCTGGAGTGGGAGCTGGAAGATCAGAAGAAAACCCAACAAGAACTTAGCCACATCTCCAACCATGACGTGTTGACGGGGCTGCCTAACCGCCATTTTTTTCTGATCTATCTTGCCCAGGCACTGTCAGAAGCGGAAACAGGCCACAGCATGGCACTGTTGATGCTTGATTTGAGTAACTTCAAACGGGTCAATGATGTCTATGGGCATAGCTCTGGAGACGAGGTTCTCAAGCAGGTGACTGCTCGTCTCAAACATGTTGTGGATGAGACGCATCAGGTGGTTGCGCGTACCGGAGGAGACCACTTCGTGGTTTTCATGGAGCAATATCAAGATGTTCAGGAGGTTAACACTCTGGCTGAACAGATCATTGCATCCATTACTGCACCGTTCGAAAAGAACGGAGATGAGATTATGCTGGGGTGTGATGTGGGAATTGCACTCTATCCTGACCAGTGTGACAACGCCGAGATGATGATGCGCTGTGCCAGTACAGCACTTGATTTTGCACGCAACAGTGAACACAACTGTTACAACTTCTTTGATCAGGAGATGCAGCAGCAGGCCGAGACCAATTTTGAAGTATTCTCCGGCGTGCATGGCGCACTGGAGCGTGGGGAATTTGAGCTCTATTACCAGCCGCAGGTGGATGCGATCAACCGTAACATTGTCGGCTGTGAGGTGTTGCTGCGCTGGAATCATCCCAAGTTGGGGATGATCTCCCCGGATCGTTTTATCCCGCTGCTGGAGAAGGAAGGGCTGATCCGTGAGGTGGGGGACTGGATTATGCGTCAATCGATTCAACAGCATCTGGAGTGGATTGAGAAGGGGCTTCCCGGGGTTCGTATCGCAGTCAACTTCTCTGCGATCCAGCTGCAAGAGGAGGGGTTGGCAGACCGGGTGATTGAGGTGATCCGTGAGAGTGGTATTGCACCACCCTGGTTCAAGCTGGAGATTACCGAGACCTCAACGATTGATAATCTGGCGGGGGTGGCGGCCACACTGCATGCAATTCGCGCATCAGGCATCTCCATTGCGGTGGATGACTTTGGTACCGGATACTCGACATTGAACTATCTTCAGAAGCTTCCTGTTGATATTATCAAGATTGATCAGCAGTTTATCCGGGATATCCCGAATTCATCTGAAGACATGACGCTGGTCAAAGCGGTGATTGCCCTGGCACACAGCATGGGGCTGGATGTGGTGGCCGAAGGGGTCGAAACCGAAGAACAGGCGGACTTCCTGCGCAAGCACTCCTGTGAAGAGCTGCAGGGCTACTTCTTCTCGCGCCCACTGCCAGCGGATCAGTTTGAGGGGTTGTTGAGAGAGATGATTGATGATTTTGATGAGACATTAACGCTCTTTTAGTGTTAGTCTGGTTGCAAATCAATCTTAATTGCGTAGAGGGGAGTCAATGGGGGAAATAGCTGGTGTCGATGACGAACTCTTTTTTGCCGAAGAGGAGGAAATGCATGCGGAAATGGGGGGGACATCCCCCTGGAAGGTCCTGCTGGTTGATGATGAACCTTCCGTCCATGAGGTGACGCAGCTCACCCTGAGTGGGTTTACCTATGAGGGGCGAAATCTGGAGTTCCTCCACGCCTATTCCGGTGAAGAGGCGAAATCGCTGATGGCGCAGCACCCTGATGTTGCCATGATGTTGCTCGATGTGGTGATGGAGGATGACCATGCCGGTCTGGAGGTGGTTCGTCATGTGCGTGAAGTGCTCCAGAACCCGTTTACCCGTATTATCCTGCGAACCGGACAACCGGGGCAGGCACCGGAAGAGACGGTGATCGTCGAGTATGACATCAATGACTACAAGGAGAAGACCGAGCTGACTGCCCGCAAGCTCAATACCACGATGGTTACGACACTGCGCTCCTTCCAGGCAACAATGCAGTTGGAGAAGAGCAGAAAGGGGCTGCAGAAGATTGTGGATGCCTCGGCTTCTGTGTTCAAAATCAAGTCGATGGAAGACTTTATTCAGGGGATTTTGACGCAGATTGTGGCGCTGGCCGGACTGGATGATGATGCCTTCTGTGCCATGGGATCGACGCTGGTCTCCCGTTATGAACAGGCTGGAAGCAGTGCTGCCGAGGTATGCAGAGTCATGGCCGGTACAGGTCAGTTCACAGAACACGCAGGCCAACTGGTCACAGATATTCTGGACCGGAAAACTCAACAGAGGATCGCGCAGGCTCGGGAAGAGAAGCGGAATCAGTTTTTCGAACATGAGTGTGTAATCTATTTTGAGGGGGGGAATGACCATTGTGGCGTGCTCTATCTGAAGGGGAAGAGACATTTTGACGCGACAGAACGGCATTTGATGGAGCTGTTTGGACACAATATTTCCATTGCCACAGACAATATTGAGCTCAATAACGAGCTGCAGAGTACCCAGGAGGATGTGATCCACCTGCTGGGCACCGTCTCGGAATTTCATTCACAGGAGACCAGTCTCCACGTGCAGAGAGTGGGGCGTTACACCGCCCGTCTGGCGGAACTGTATGGATTGGGTATGCACGAAGTGGAGTTGCTGGAGCAGGCTGCACCACTGCATGATATGGGCAAGGTGGGTATCAGTGATACCATCCTGAGAAAGCCCGGCAGACTCACCGATGAGGAGATGGATGAGATGCGCAAACATGCCCAGATGGGGTATGAGATCCTGCGCAGAAACGAGAATCGCCCGGTATTGATGGCTGCCAGTACTATCGCTCATCAGCATCACGAGAAATGGGATGGGACTGGGTATCCTCAGCAGTTGAAGGGGGAAGAGATCCACCTCTACGGGCGGTTGGCGGCGATTGCGGATGTGTTCGATGCGTTGGCATGCAAGCGCTGTTATAAAGAGGCGTGGGATATGGAGCAGATTCGTGGCTTCTTTGATGAGCAGAAAGGAAGTCACTTTGATCCGCAGCTGATTACACTGCTATTGGATAATTTCAGTGATTTCGTTGCAATTTTTGATGAGCTGTCAGATTAATTGAAATAACCATCGACAGTTGATACAGATTTCATTACAGTCAGGTTATCTGTAGTTGTGATGAAGCTCAGGCTATAGAAGTAAATTTTCATCAGAAGGAGAAAAAAGTGAAGAGAAGATTGTTCATGAAGGGAACTTTGGCAGGGAGTGCGATCACCGCTGCCCTGGGGGCAGGATTGCTGGCACCACGTGCGGTACTGGCGGCTTGGCCAAAGGCTGAAATGGAGGCGGAGAGCGTTGCTGACACGGGTATGGCCAGTGGAACAGTGAAGATCAAGGCGCCTGAAATTGCTGAGAACGGTGCGGTTGTTCCTGTCACTGTTGATGCGACCGGTGTGGACGGCATCGTTGAGAGTGTCAGCATTGTTGCTGCAGCCAACCAGCGTCCACTGGCTGCCACCTACCAGATGAAAGAGGGGGCAATTCCTTTCGTATCCACCCGTTTGAAGATGGGTAAGACTGGTGATGTGTACGGCGTAGTGAAGACCGCTTCCGGTACCGTCAATGCAAAGACCCAGGTCAAGGTGACCATCGGTGGTTGTGGCGGCTAGTTTGAGTCGATTGAGAACAATAGAGAATTTAGCGAGGAAAACAAGATGGCAAAGAGCGCAGTAAAACTGAGAGCCAAGGCAAAGAAAGGCGTAATCGATATCAAATGCCTGATGAGCCACCCAATGGAGACGGGTCTGAGAAAAGACAAGAAGACCGGTGAGAAGATCCCTGCCCACTTTATTCAGACAGTGGTCGCAGAGAAGAACGGTGTACCGTTCATGCATGCAGACTTCAACTCCACCATCTCCAAAAACCCGTACCTGAGAATTCAGGTTGCAGGTGAGAAGGGGGATGAGATCAAGGTTAGCTGGACAGACAACAAGGGCGCTACCGGTAGTGGCGCGAAGAAGTCTAAATAGCCAATAGAACTTGGTATGATGATGGGCACAGTGTGATCTGCACTGTGCCCATTTTTTATGGATGGCTCCCGCAGGATCAATACAGAAGATAGGATGTCTCAACCAATAGCCAATACTGCGGTGCTCAATGTGGCACTGCAATTGACTGATCAGGAGGATCAAGTTGCACTGCGCCGGGTGCTGCTTGCTGGAGTCGGCGCGGTACCGCATGTCAACAATGTGGCCTTGTTCGAGATGAAGAGCGACCTGAAAGAAGCACAGGAAGGAGAACTCTTCTATCGCAATGCACTAGAGTCTGATGCACAATTTACCCGGCTTGAACAGCGCTCCTCCATGCTCCAGGCGTTTCACCGACAGGAGATTGTCAGAGATGAAATTGAGTCTGGAGAGGCCCATACTCACCGCTATGTAATACCGATCCAGAGCAGTGGCGTGATCTCTGAACTGCTCTCGGTAGAGTCTTGTGAGCTCTCGGATGCCGATTTTGAGTCGATCCGTTTCTTGTCGGAGATCTATCGCAACTACACTCAGCTGCTACACAAATATGAACGTGATGCGCTGACTGGGTTGTTGAATCGACGCTCATTTGAGGAGCGTTTAAGCCACTATATGGAGCAGCTTGCCGAGGTGTACTCTGCTGATATGGAAAAAACAGCAGGAGGAGCAATTCCTCATCTCGCGGTACTGGATATCGACCACTTCAAACGGATTAATGACAATTATGGCCACCTCTATGGCGATGATGTACTGCTGCTGTTCTCCAATCAGATGCGTGAACAGTTCTCCGCAGAGACCAGCCTATACCGTTTTGGGGGTGAGGAGTTTGTTGTGGTAATGAATGCGAGTGATCGTGAGACTGCACAGCAGCTGGAGAATTTTCGCAGAGCAATTGAGCAGTTTGATTTTCCACAGGTCGGGCAGGTTACCGTCAGCATCGGCTATACCGCTGTACCGGGCAGCAGTGTCTCCAGTGAGATTATCGACCGCGCAGATCAGGCGCTCTATTTTGCCAAGGAGCATGGACGCAACCGTGTTTGCAGCTACGAAGAACTGGTGGATGCGGGACAGATTGAGCCAAAACAGCAGCAGGATGGTGGCGAGATTGAACTCTTCTGATCGCTGCTATTGTAATATTTTGTAACTTTTTCGGGGTATGCTGCAGCTGTATTAGGGTATACTGAAACACGATTTTCGAAGGTTTTTCAAAATATCTACTTTTGCAGAAATAGGCTGTCCGCGATGAAACTGAATCTGAAACTCTCCACTATTAGCTGGGCCATCGTGATTGGCCTTCTGGTCTCCGGTTTGGGGTACTCCAATTTGCTCTATATATCAGGAGAGAACGTCTCTGCCATCCAGTCCGAAGTTGAGGGGTTGAGTGAACAGTTGTCACAGGTTGAAGGGGGAGATGCAGCCCGCTCAACCGTCTCATCCATTTCGGAGCACCTTGAGGTGCTGCATACCCGCACCATGAACCTCTTCACCATCACGGTCTTTTTTATTCTGTTGGCCGTTGCCATCATGTTCTGGTTGCTGATCTACCGTATGGTGAAGCCGATTCAGGCGATTGAGCGGGTGATGCATGAGGTAGAGGAGAAGGGGGATTTTGCGCTGCGGGTTGATCTGGATGTGGAGGATGAGCTGGGCGAGATGGCCCGGGTATTCGATGAGCTGCTGGGCAGTCTGCATGATGCAATTGAGGAGGCCAATGAGGTGGTGACTGCAGTGGCTGCCGGGGATTTCAGCAAGCGCATCAATACTGAATACAACGGGGATCTGAGAGTGCTCAAGGCAGGGGTCAACGGCTCTGCAAATAGCGTAGAGGCAACCATGTCTGCGCTGGAGGAGGTGATGGAGTCACTGGGAGAAGGAGACTTCAGTCAGAAGATGGATGAGCAGGTTGAGGAGAAGTTCCGCACTCTGGTGGATGATGCAATGGGCTCGGTACAGAAGGTGATCAAGCAGATCATCCGGGTGATGGGCCACATGGCCAGTGGAGATTTCTCTCAGCGTGTAGAGATTGAGGTGGATGGCAGTCTGGAGGTGATGAAAGAGGCGGTCAATGCCAGCATGGAGACGCTGGAGCGGGCGATTCGGGAGACGGTCGACAATGCGGTACGCATGGGCAAGGGGGATCTGACACAGGAGATGACGGGCAACTACCATGGTCAGCTCGACACCATGAAGAAGGCGATCAACAGCACCCAGAAGAACCTCTCCCATGTGGTCTCTCAGGTACGCTTGACGGCCCAGCGTGTGGGCACCGGTTCTGCAGAGATCTCCAAGGGGAATCAGGATCTCTCCAGCCGTACTGCAGAGCAGGCGGCCAGTCTGGAGGAGACGGCGGCGAGCATGGAGGAGATGGCGAGTACTGTGAAGATGAATGCCGACAACTCCATGCAGGCCAATCAGCTCTCGGCGGATGCCTCACGTCAGGCTGAAGGGGGAGCCGGTATCGTGAAAAATGCGATCTCTGCCATGGATGAGATCAGTGAATCCAGCGCTCGCATCTCGGAGATCATCAGTCTGATCGATGGCATCGCCTTTCAGACCAATCTGCTGGCACTCAATGCGGCGGTTGAGGCGGCTCGTGCCGGTGAGCAGGGACGTGGGTTTGCGGTGGTTGCCGGAGAGGTGAGAACACTGGCTCAGCGCTCTGCCGAGGCAGCAAAAGAGATCAAAGGCTTGATCGAAGAGAGTGGCGATCGCATTGAGCACGGTGCTTCACTGGTCAACCGGGCCGGAGAGGCGCTGGAGTCGATCGAGACCTCGATCAAGAAGGTGAATGATGTCGCCAGTGAGATTTCGGCAGCAGCCAATGAGCAGACCTCCGGGATTGATCAGGTCAATCTGGCAGTTTCTGAGCTTGATTCGGTCAATCAGCAGAATGCCGCACTGGTCGAGGAGGCTGCTGCCGCCAGTGCCACGCTGAGTGAGCAGGCGGATGGCTTGACCGATCTGGTCGCCTTCTTCAAATTGAGCACTGAGATGGAGGGGCGCACCAGTGAGCTGACCAGCTTTACCGAACTCTTTACCCGCGCCAAGAGCGCCCATCTGGCATGGAAAGAGAAGGTGAAGGCGATTGTTGAGGGACGCCTGTCGGTAGATGGTGAAAATATTCTCACCTGCAAGGAGTGTGAACTGGGTAACTGGATCAGTCGAGAAGGGATGCAACGTTACGGCAAACTGAAGGAGATGGCGTTGCTGGGGCGGGTGCATCAGGAGATGCACGATACCATCGAAGAGATCCTCTCATTCAAGCGTCAGCAGAACCAGAGTGCATGTGAAGCCAGTTACCGCAAGATAGAGCCACTCTCGGCGCAGGTTGTGAAATATCTCAATACGCTTGAGAAAAAGATGAGCGGGTTCAGGAAGAGTGAGACGGTTCCCGAGAAAAAGATGGTCGAAGCGCAACAACCTGCGGCTGTAGTCAGCAAACCAGCAGCGGTCGAGAAGAAGAGGCCGGTAACGGTAGTTGAAGATTCGGAGTGGAGTGAGTTTTAAGGAATGAAAGAGAGTAGTAGTCTGCTCTGCTCCTCGACAGTGCTGTGGGTACAGGAGAGGGTGCCTCCCATCTGCTGCAAAATGGCACGGCCCGCCCGGATTCCAAGTTCAAACAGTGCATCGTTATAGGTTTCGGTTCCGCTGTCATCTGTCTTGACCAGCAGCGGTGCTGACAGCGTCAGCTCCCAGTTGCTGTCGGAGAGTGTAATCCGGGTCGGCTGTGGCAGCAGGTGGATAATGTCTTGTAGTGTCTGTTGCAGCAGTTGAAGATCAATCGAACATTCGGCAGCGGTGGAAATGGGAGAATCTGCATCGGGAACAGTGATCCGCTTGAGCTGTTTGCTCATATCGTGCAGTTGTGCAAGTGAATGGCTTGCCGGCCTCTGTTTCAGACTCTGCTCCTCGGCCCGTGCCCACTGCGTCAGCAGATTGAGCGTGGACTGCACACTCTTCATGGCGTTACTCACCACACCATTCAGTTCACTCCCCTTGTCATCGCCAGCGCTGCGGCGCTGCAGAATCCCCAGATACATCTGGAGCACATTCAACGGCTGTTTGATGTCGTGTGCTGAGCGTGCAAGAAACCGGTTCAGACCTGTCTCGTCAGTCATATTGACGGAGAATGCGCGCAGCCTCGGAACGGTTTTTCACTTTCAACGTGCGCAAAATCGCATGAATATGCTGGCTTACGGTACCCTCTGTAACCCCCAGATTCTTGCCGATCTCCCGGTTGCCCATACCGTCGTTGATCAGATAGAGAATCTCTTTCTGGCGTCGGGTGAGGCGATCCAGTGGTCCTGTCTGCGAAGGTTCCAGTTGCGGGAAGTGGTGGAAACCATCCACCACAGTGTCCAGCGCCTCCATCATCTCGTCATGTTCCAGTGACTTGAGGATATAGCCATCGGTACCGGCATTCTTCGCGGTCTGAATGTCAACCCGGCTCTCTGAGCTGGTGACGATGACAACAGAGACTTCAGGGAATTCGGAACGGATCTGGTAGACCCCGTCAAACCCCTCCATGTCAGGCATCCTCAGATCAAGCAGTAGCAGGTCAATCTCATTCTTGCCAAGCTCTTCGAGTACCGAGGCGAGATCCCTGGCCTCAAAAATGTTGGAAACCTTGTTATTGCCTTCCAGAAGCATCCGTATCCCTTTGACATAGAGATAGTGGTCATCAGCGATTAAGACGTTCACAACTGCTCCTCAAAACTATCCGTGTTGAAAAAGTGTATCGATCAAATCACTGTTTGAAAACATACACATCGACTATCATTCACACACAACAGAGGTTACCTTATCAAGCTTACTTATTAAATGTCTATAGAATGAAAATTACAAAATATGTGCTGCCGGTTGCTGGGTTGGGAACCCGCTTCCTCCCGGCCACCAAGGCCATTCCCAAGGAGATGCTGACGGTGGTGGATCGACCACTGATTCAGTATGCAGTGGAGGAGGCGGTTGAGGCGGGTGCGAAGCAGATCATTCTGGTGTCACACAGCAGCAAGCGGGCACTGGAGGACCATTTCGATAAAAATCCCGAGCTGGAGAACACTCTACAGGCCAAGGGAAAGCTGGAGTTGCTGGAGAAGGTGAAGTCGATTCTACCCGCTGATGTCGAAGTGGTCGTCGTACGTCAACCGGAGCCACTGGGTCTGGGACATGCTGTGCGCTGTGCGCAGTCAATTGTTGGAGATGAACCCTTTGGAGTGATCCTGCCCGATGTGTTGATCCACAACGCCCCCGGCTGCATGAAACAGCTGGCTGCAGCATTTGAACAGCAGCGGGCCAGTATCATCGGTGTGGAGCCAGTTGCGCCAGAAGAGGTCGACAAGTATGGCATTGTCTCACTGCGTGACGGGGAGTCCGGTAATTGTCAGCAGATGGAGGCGGTGATTGAGAAGCCATCGCCGGATCAGGCACCGTCCAACCTCTCCGTTGTAGGACGCTACATTCTGACTCCGAAGGTGATGTCGCTGTTGGTCGAGACTGGTGCCGGGGCGGGGGGCGAGATCCAGTTGACCGATGCCATTGCAACATTGATAAAACATGAACCGGTCTATGCCTACACCTTTGATGGGATCAGCTATGACTGTGGTCACAAGTTGGGATTTGTGCGAGCCAATCTCGAGTATGGGCTCAGGGATTCCGAGATTTCCGGGGCACTGCAGCAGATGATGCGGAAACAGTTGAATGATGGATAAGCAAATGTCTCCAGCAGTTTCACAGAGTGTGGCATGGCGGCAGTTGGAGCAGCACGCTGAGGAGATGGAGTCCGTCCATCTCGCCCGGCTGTTTCAGGAGGATAGGGAACGCTTCTCCAGACACACGCTCGCACTGGGCAAACTGCTTTTCGACTACTCTAAACAGCGAGTCACACAGCAAACCATTGAGCAGCTTCTGGTGCTGGCTGAACATCAGCAGTTGAAAGAGAGGATTGCTCAACTGCTACAGGGGACACAGCTGAACCGGACCGAAGGCCGGGCTGCACTGCATACAGCACTGCGTGCCTCGGTGGAGAGTGTGGTCGAGCTTGATGGAGAGAATGTTGTAGCCGAGGTGCTGCGTGTTCGTCAGCAGATGAAACATTTCGTGGCGCAGGTGCGTTGTGGTCGATGGAGAGGCTTCAGTGGTAAGCGCATCACCGATGTGGTCAATATCGGTGTGGGGGGCTCGGATCTGGGGCCGAAAATGGTCTGCCGTGCTCTGCAGCCCGATGCAGCTGATCAGCAACCGCTGAACATCCACTTCATCTCCAGTATTGATGGTGCCCATGCAGCGGATATCCTTCCTCGCCTCAGTCCAGAGACTACACTGTTTGTGGTCTCTTCAAAAACCTTCACCACGGCAGATACCATGGCCAATGCAGCGGCAGCACTTGCCTGGTTGAAGGCAGCAGCATTTCAGCCGCAGGCGATACGGCAGCACTTTGTAGCGGCAACCGCCAATGTTGCAGCAGCCAGAGTGTGGGGCTTGCCGACTGAGAATATCTTTCCATTCTGGGAGTGGGTTGGAGGGCGTTACTCGATGTGGTCCTCAATCGGGCTGCCCATCGCCCTCTATTTGGGGATGGATGCCTTTGAACAGCTGCTGCAGGGGGCGCAGCAGGTGGATCACCACTTTGCCGATGCACCATTGGAACAGAATATCCCGGTGTTAATGGGGCTGCTGGCGGTCTGGAACAGCAACTTCCTCAAAATGCCGGGCCATGTCGTGTTGCCCTATGCGGCACATCTCAGCCACCTCTCCAGCTATCTGGAACAGCTGGAGATGGAGAGTCTGGGCAAGTCGGTCACTCAGCAGGGGGAGCAGGTCGACTATCAGACCGGGCCGATTGTCTGGGGAGGAGTGGGCTCCAACGCCCAGCATGCCTTCTACCAGTTGCTGCATCAGGGAACCCGTTTTGCACCGATGGACTTCATCTTGCCAATCGACCCGGCGGGGGCCGATGCAGATCAGTACCAGCTCACCATCGCCAACTGTCTGGCCCAGAGTCGCGCCTTTATGGTGGGACAGCAGAGTGATGATCCACACCGTCTGCATCAGGGCAATCGCCCCAGTACGACGCTGTTGATCGATACACTGGATGCGGAGAGTTTGGGTATGGTGATTGCCCTTTATGAGCACAAGGTCTTTGTGCAGAGCGTAATCTGGGAGATCAACCCCTTTGATCAGTTTGGCGTCGAACTGGGCAAACAGATTGCTCTGGATCTGCACCATGCGCTACAGGAGGGTGAAGGGGAGGCGTTTGACAGCTCAACCAATGGGCTATTGACACGTATCAGGCAGCGTAGCAGAGAGAGAAGATCATGAAGATCACCATCTACGGCAGTGGTACTCCGGCACTGGTGACCGCCGGTTGTCTGGCAGATATCGGTAATGATGTGCTACTGGTGGCAGACCATCTCCCTGAACCGCCCTATGCGGAACCGGGGTTGAGAAAGTTGCTGCAGCAACAGCGTGAGAGTGGGCGGTTGCAGCAGTCCGCATCGATTCAGGAGGGTGTTTTGCATGGTGCTGTACAGTGCCTGCTACTTCAGTCCGGGCAGATTGAGTTGGCGACAGAGATTGCGAGGCGGCTGGGAGCAGGGATGCAACAGGATACTATTTTGCTCAACCGCACCACCTTCCCGATGGGGAGTTCGGAACAGTTGTACGAGATATTGGAAAAGGCGCTGAAAGCTCGCGCACTCTCTCTGCACGCTGCATTGGTGGTAGAGCCGGACTTCATGACCGAAGGGCGGATGATTCAGAATTTCCGCCGTCCTGACCGTATCCTGCTGGGCAGTGACAATGCGCAGGGGATTGCACTCATGCGAGAGCTCTACACGCCCTACAACCGTAATCGTGATGTAGTGATGACGATGTCGGTGCGTGCGGCAGAACTCACCAAATTCGCCTCCAATGCGATGTTGGCAACCCGCATCAGCTTCATGAATGAGTTGGCCGATGTGGCCGAGTCATTTGGAGCAGATATTGAAGAGGTGCGCCAGGGAATCGGCTCCGACCACCGTATCGGTTATGACTATCTCTATCCCGGAACCGGTTTTGGTGGCCCCAATTTTGCCAAGGATGTTGCTTCGCTGGCAGAGAGTGTCCGTGCCGCAGGTTCTCGTGGGCAACTGCTGGATGCGGTGCTGGAGATCAATGAGCAGCAGAAGGAGGTGCTGTTCCGCAAGGCGTGGCGCCACTTCGGGATGGATCTGAGGGGGAAACGGTTTGCGGTCTGGGGAGCCGCCTACAAACCCGGCAGTTGTGACATCCGCAATGCACCGGCACTGAAACTGATCGAAGTGCTGTTGGGGCAGGGGGCAGAGGTCCATCTTTATGATCCGGAGACGATGGAACGGGTAAAGGAGCACTTCGGGGAAGCACCCGACCTTCATCTGGAAGAGAGTGTCGAGCAGACCCTGCAGCAGGCCGATGCGCTGATGATCGTGACGGAGTGGAAACCGTTCTGGTCTCCCGATTTTGAGCAGCTGTTACAGCTGATGCGAACCCCGGTCATCTTCGATGGGCGCAATCTCTACAACCCGCAGAAGATGAGAGAGATGGGAATCACCTACTACGGTATCGGTCGGGGTGAGAGTCTCTTATAGCAATCAATCCAGGTGCTGAAGGTGGGTAATCAAACGCTTGATCAAAAAAATCAACCGGTGTAGACTGGTTTATAAAAGAGCGAGAGTGAATGACCATGTTGACGATACAATCGAATGAGGCAAAAACCCATTTTGCCGGGTTATTGCGGGAAGTTGAAGAGGGGCAGGAAGTGCTGATTACCAGGCATAAAAAGGTGGTCGCAAAAATTATCCCGTATAGTGATGACCATTCTGGTTCAGAGGCAGCAGTCGAAGCAGTAAAAGCACTGTCTCTGCTAAATCTGGCGCTGGATGATGTGAGTGAGTATCGCAATTCTGGACGCCGCTGATGTTTGTATTGGACTGCTCTGTAACCTTGGCGTGGTGTATGCCGGATGAGGAGGATCACTATGCGCAACGTGTACTTGAGCTACTGATTGAACAGCAGGCAATTGTTCCCCCTCTCTGGCACTTGGAGGTGATGAATGTGTTGCTGATGGCTGAACGCAAGAAACGGGTTACCAGTCAGCAAGTCTCCCATATTCTCGATACCTTGAGTCCACTGAATATCATTACCACAAACAGAGTTCCGCTCATCAATAGCCAGGAATTGGTACTGTTTGCCCGGCAACACCAAGTCACCAGTTATGATGCAGCCTATCTCTATCTTGCACAGAGCGAGAATCTGTCTCTTGCTACGTTGGACAAGAAAATGCGCACGATTGCTAACGAGCTTGGTGTTTTTCTGGCGGTGTAGTGGATGCAGGTAACCAATAATCCGGGTACTATTTGCGTCGAATCCCGAGCTTTTTGCGAATACGCCACAGCTTGTCACGACTGAAACAGAGTCGGCGCGCCAGCTCCGTCTCGGTCATCTCGTGCTGGTACTGCAGGATCACTTGGCGGTGGTACTCATCCACCCCCATCAGAGGGAGGCGTCCGCCTGCGCTACCAGCGGAGGGACACTCTCTGCAGAGAATCTGTTTCAGCTGGTGGATCAGGGCATCACTCTCCTGAGCGGTGCTGTTGTTGCGGTTGTCGGCTCGACCACGCTTCTGGATGGTCTGGTCGATCTCCTCCACCAGCAGCTCAATCAGTATCGGTTTCTGCAGATAGCCTGCAGCGCCATAGCGCATCACCTCACTGGCACTACCGACATCGCCATGACCGGTGAGGATGATGACGGGGAGTTGGGGGAACTGCTGCTCAATCTGTTGTAGTAGTGTGATGCCGTCCAGATCGGGCATCTTCAGATCCAGCAGCAGCAGATCAACCGGGTGTCCCTGCAGATAGGAGAGGGTCTTCTCGGCTTGTTGCAGAGTGTCGATCCGGTATCCACGATCCGCCAGCTCTTCACTGACCACCTCCAGCAGGAGGGGGTCATCGTCCACCATCAGTAACTGTCCTCTGTTCTCACTCATGCCGAAAAGGGTACCTTGTATTCAGCACAGCGACAAGCAAGGCAAGGGGATGGTTTGCTTGTACTGCACACTACTCTTGCGCCTTGAAGCGAATGATTGCACGGGTATTGTGGAACTTTTCGCTCTCGAAGCTGAGTGAGGCCTGAAAGCGCCGTGCAATGCCCTTGACCACAAACAGTCCCAGGCCGGTTCCGTCTCCAATATCACGGGTTGTGTAGAACGGCTCCATGCAGCGCTGCCGCTGCTCCTCATCCATGCCGACACCATTATCCTCAATGGTCAGTGTGGTCCCTTGCAGAAACTGAACCCGAATGCTCCCTTCGTGCCCCTGTTGTGCCGCCTTGCGCTCTGCAATGGCATGCAGTGCATTATTGATGAGGTTGGTGATCAGCTGCTCCAGTTGACGCTCCTCTCCCCAGATCTGTCCGCGCCCCTCCTTCAGTTCTATGGTGAGTGTCACCCCCCGTTGTTGGCAGATGGCGTGGAAGAACTGCAGGCTGCGCTGGATCAGAGGTACCGGTTCAACCCAGTGAGGATGTGGGATCTCGTCATCCTGATAGCTGTAGCTACGCATGTGACGAATGGTCTGGTTGGCCTTTTGCAGCGCATCAGAGGCCTGCTGCAGCGGCTTCTGCAGCTGCTGCGGGGTGAAGTCTGCGGTGCTGCTCAGTCGCTGAATGCGTTCCAGTATGGTGCTGATCACCATCATTGGCTGGTTAAGCTCGTGCGCAATCATGCTCGACATCTCTCCCAGAGCAGTCAACCGGCTGGCATGAATCATCTGTCCCTCAGCCAGCACATAGCGTTTGATGGATTCCAAACGGTGCACAATCAGATCATCCGAATCCTCCTTGTAGAGGATGTCCAGTCCGCTGCGCTGAACGGCACGGGATTCGCTACGTGAGGTGTAGATCAGAATCAACGGGTCATCTGCCCCTTCCAGCTGGTGGATCTCACGTGCCAGCTCAATACCGGTGCCATCAGGGAGGTGGTAGTCGAGAATGGCCAGGTGTGGCCTGCTCTGTTGCACCATCTTCAGTGCGCTGCGTTTGTCCTCGGCCAGCGTCACCTCGTAGCCATGGTTGCTGAGCAGATTGTAGTAGACCTCGCGCACTGTGGTAGAGTCGTCGACAAAGAGGATGCGAAAATTCTCTTCACTTTGTGTGCCGGCCAGCACCAGATCGCTGATTTCGCGCTGCATGCTCCAGCTGGAGACCAGGCGCTGCATTGCATTCACCCGCAGGATAAAGATCTCAAAGGGGTCATCCTTGCTGATCAGCTCAATGGCACCTGCGGCCAGAGCCTTCTGAATCACCTCCGGATGTTGTGAAAAGATGGCACAGACCATTCCGCGGGTGTCGGCATGCTGAAGCAGTTTGCGTACCAGAATGTCGCCGTTGGAATCGGGCATGTAGAAGTCGATGATGCCGATCTCCGGACGGTGCTCCTGAGCCAGCGCAAAGGCCTCATCGACGGTCTCTGCGGTCAGTACCTGATAGCCATGTTGCTGCAGCTTGTTACTGTATACCGAGAGGATAGTGGGGGAGTCGTCAACTAACAGTACCTTCATGCGTTTCTCCTGAAAAATATGCCCATGGTTATGTGATCTTGAGAATGCTGTGTGCGGGATTCAGTCTGCGTACCTGCTCCAGATGCTCCTGCATGCCGACGGCCATGCCCCGTTTCCTCAGTACCAGTGCAATAATCGCATGGGCGTCGGCAAGGTCGCTGTTGGTAAGATAGAGGCCGGCACTCATCTGTTTGCCGGAGAGCGCCTTTTCGGCCTCCTCCAGCGCCTCCATCTCCTCACCGGAATCAACCAGTACCCGCGCCTTGCCCACCCGCGCCCAGCATGCCCAGAGCGGGTGGTCATCGATCAGCTGCTCATAAAGCTGAATTGCCTTCTCAAACTCCTTGTTGCGATAGGCATCTTCAGCGTTGCGTCTCTTCCATTCTGAGCCCTTCTCTTTGGGAAGTGAGGGTATCTCAGCCTGCAGGGCATTGGCTGCGCTCTGTGGTCGGCTCTGTTTTGTCCGGGCGTGTCCGGGTGAAGTGTGTTGACCCGCTGTGGATGGTCTCGTTTTTCCCTTCTGGAAGGCGCGTATCCCCTGCAGATCTACCGCCTGCATCATCGAGCTGACTGTGCTGATCTCCACAGCATCGACCAGCAGCAGCCCGTCATCATCCAGCAGTCGCTGGAAGATATGGACCATCTTCTGATTGGTCTCCTGATCAAAGTAGATCATCATGTTGTGGGAAAAGATCAGGTGGTAGCCTGGAACCAGTTCGCTCAGTGCCTGGTTCAACAGGTTGAGCCGTCTGAAAGTGACGCTGCGCTTGATATCGGGAGTGACACTGTAGGTGGTTCCCTGATTGCTGAAGTGGCTCTGAATAAAGTACTCCGGCACCTGTCGCAATGCATATTGACGATAGACCCCCTTGTGGGCCTGCTCAATGGAACTGGCGGCGATATCGACCGCAGTGATCTCGACCCGGTTGGGGTGGATGCCGGCCTCCTTGAGCAGCATCGCAAAAGAGTAGGGCTCCTCACCCTGGGCGCAGGGTGCAGAGAGTACCCGTGGGCGGATGCCCCGCTTGAGTAGCGGAACGATTACCCGGCGTATCGCTGCCTGCATGCTGCGCTGGTGACGCAGAAAAAAGGACTCATGGGTGGTGATGGCATCAATAAAGGGCTGTGGTTGAATCTGCTGCTGAAGAATTCGCTGGATATAGTGCTCTTCACTCATGCCGGATTCGGTGGCGAGTACCTTGAGCGTTAATAGAATGGGGGGCAGGTTTACCTCGGTGATATGGAGACCGGTGTTCTCCTGTATCCAGCTCAGCAGCTGCGGTAGTGAGGTTTGGGTGGAGTTGGTCATAGTGCCGGTCAGAGTTGAGCGTTGATGCAGGTGGCCAGCTGAGCTGGAGGATAGCCGCGATGCTGATGGGTGGCGTTTCGGGCTGCTCGTGGCATCGAGTCGATGGTGGCGCTCTGCTCATCCTGCGCCAGTGTCATTGCGCCGGCCTCCTGCATTTTCTGCAGCCCTTTGGCACCATCATCCCCCATGCCGGTCATCACCACGCCACAGGTGCTCGGTCCGGCCATCTTGGCGATACTGCTGAAAAGGTGGTTGATGTTGGGCAGAAAGTACTGCCCCTGCAGAGGGGGGGTGATCTGGAATTGGAACCGGCTATCGAGTTCCAGATTCTGCTTCCCGCCGGGAGCGATATAGACATGGCCGTTTTGTGGCCGTTGTTTTGGGCGGGCGATGCTGCAGGGGAGCCCACTCTGGTCAGAGAGCCAGTTGACAAAACCTTCGGTAAACTCCTCGTCCATATGCAGGCAGACAATGATTGGAGCTGGAAAGGGGTGGTGTAGTCGCTGCAGTAGTGCAGCCACCGCAGTGGGACCACCGGTAGAGGCCCCGATTGCGAGCAGTCGTAGCGCGGGAGGTTGAGTGGGAGTGGGGAGTAAGGGTCTTTGTGGAGTGGTGGTGGGTTGGGTGTTCTGCTGTTGCAGCTTTCGGGAACTGACTTTGAGTGAGAGACGGATCTTTTTCAGCAGCGCCTCACCACCCTGAAGTAACTGTTGCTCACTGACGGCGGTACCGGGGGAGTAGTTGAGGCTGGGAGAGCGGACATAGTCAACGGCACCATACTGAAGCGCTTCAAAGATGTGGCGCATATTGCGGGTGATGGTGGCACTGGTGATGAGAATACGGGATTTGGGACGACTCTGGATGATTCTGCGTGTTGCCTCAATGCCGTTCATCTTCGGCATATGGATATCCATCAGAATCAGATCGGGGAGATGCTGCGTACTCTGCTGTATCGCCTCCTCGCCATTGAGTGCGGTGGCAACCACCTGCAGGTCGGACTGTGTCTCTACCGTTGCGCGGATTACGGCAGTCAACACATTGGAGTCATTGACGATCAGAATCTTGGTGGGTTTTCCGGGGGAGTTCATCGAGATCCGCTCTGTTTTAATTATGTCAAGGTCGGTTTTGTCTGAATTTAACCATATATTAGGTCGGTTTTCGTCTTTTTTGTGATTATTGTTCTATTTTTCTGTTTTGATGTCTTGTCATGTATGGATGCCTCTATTTTTGTTAAAAAATAGGACGATTGTTGTTCGGGGCTGCCTGGCGTTGCTGCTCAGAGAGGCCGGATTTTGTCTACTGTGGATGGAGGTAGATTGCTGTTGAGCTATGAATCTAATGGTGTATCATCCACCGTAATACGTGAATTGGGGTGGCATATTTGATGCAGGATGATCAATCTTTCTCTGCAGTGTTGACTGAAAACCTGACAACGGCTCAACTCGAGGAGTGGGCCTCCTTTTATGCGCAGGAGGAGAGCGAGGCCGAGAATATCTGGGCCTCTGCCGAGTGGCTGCTGTTCTCGGTGGCCGAGGAGCAGTTCATTCTGCCAATGACCGCGCTGGATGAGGTCTCCGAGGTGACGCTGGGGGTTGGATTGCCCCATCTGCCGCCTGCCGCGATCGGTCTGATCAATCTGCGTGGCGAGACCATATTGACCTTCGATCTGGGGCAGATGCTGGGGCTGCGTAGTAGTGTCGCTCCCAGTGACAAGCAGCGTGTGCTGCTGTTCAAGGAGCAGGGGGATGAGGATCAACAGCGTACAGCCATTCTGATCGATGAGATCCTTACCGTAACCGACTTTGACGAGTCCACCCTGCAGGCGCTGCATGAGGGAGATGAGAGCGAGCGTACGCGCTATATCGATGCAGTGACCGATAGCAGCGACGGGCGCTCGATCAGCCGACTGCAGGTCGATGCCCTGCTGCGCGGTGTGCGCGAGATGCTGTAACCACCAAATTTTAATAATCAATAATTCAACGATCCTACTGGAGAGAGTGAAAGATGAGTGACGAGAAGAGCAACGGTCAGAACGGCCAATCGTTTGTAATGCCGGAGTCCGACGGTATCCGCAATGGTGTGCCGCTGGATGAGGCCAGTCATAACAGTGGGGAGATCTCCGATCTGACGCCGCAGGGTTTCAACCAGCGCATGCGTGACGCCATCTCCAGTGGCAAGAAGGAGGAGAGTGGTGCCGATGACGGAGGCTTTACCTCCTCTGCCGGTGATCTGGTGCGTACCAGCGGTTTCACCATCAAAGCCAAGCTGATGGCCTCGCTCTCACTGTTGACCCTGATCATCCTGATGTTGGGTGTCATCTCCTTCACCTCCATCGTCGAGATCAATGATCTCTCGGTCGGTATTGCAGATCGCCAGAGTGCCCTTGCAAAAACCACGGAAGAGATCAAAACCTCCGTCTTCCGCGCCCGTGATGCGGAGAAAGATTTCCTCATTAAAGAGGAGCAGGAGGCACTGGATCGTTCCGGCCGCTTTATCGCCAAGCTGCGTGGTCAGCTGGAGAAGGCGACTGAGCTGGGCGTACAGATCGAACGGGAGACCGGGGTACAGATCGGTAGCCAGTTTGTCGCCATGGGTGATGCGGTCGACACCTATGAGCAGCAGTTCGCCGAGCAGGTGAAGAACGTCAAGGATGCGCGTGACGGTGTCAACAAGGATCTTGCCAGCACCGAGGCAACCAAGGCGGAACTCTCTGATCGTGCTGACAAGCTGCGCCTACTGGTCAAGGGGATCACCGACGATTTCTGGATTGAAACCAAGAACGTGGTGCGCCAGAGCGGGATCAACGCCAAGGCTGTTGCCGATCAGGCCGCAGCCGATGCACATGATGCCAAGGTTGTTGCTGATCAGAAGCTGGCGGACGATCTCGCCAGCGCCAACCAGCAGTTGAAGGAGGATGCCCAGGCGGCTGCCGACAAGGTGGCTGCGGACAAGGTGATCGCAGATAAGCGTCTGGTCGATCTGGCTGCCACAGCAAAGGCCAAGTTTGATCGTGATGCGGATATTGCGATCGAAGAGGCGACCAAGCTGGGTACCACCATGGGTACCAATAAAGGCAACGCGGCACTGAAGGGTGGCAACGATCTTGACAGCAATGCTGCTGCTGCTGCTGTCAAAAACAAGGCCCTTGAGGCGCAGGATCTGTTGGCACAACAGAATCGTGATGCAGCGGCACTGGCAGCTCAGGCGGCAGTGGATGCGCAGGCGTTGACTGCCAAGGCGGCAGAGGCTGCATCCGTGGCACTGGCCGATGCAGCCGTAGTGGCTGCAGATAAGGTGTTTGCCGAGTCCGATGCGGCAGCCAAGGCGGCACTGGCCAAGACCATGGAGAGTACTGCGGCGGTACAGCACGCCGTACTGATCGGTACCACACTCTCCGATCTCGATCGTGAGCTGTTGGCGATGCAGATTCAGGTGGCCCGCTACCTGCAGTTGAATAAGAAGACCTTTGCCGACGGTGCAATCGCCTCGATTGATGTGGCTCTGGCTGTAGCCGACAGCGTGCGTCGTGAGGCGGGGGATGAGAAGATGACCCTGCAGATGGGCGAGGTACGCAAGCAGCTGCTCGAATACCAGAAGCTGTTCCGTGATGCGGTGGTGACCGCGGATCAGGTGGCAGAGAGTGCTGCGGCAACCAATGCCGATATCGAAGGGCAGAAGGATCAGCTCAAGCAGACCGGTGAGCGTCTGCTGATTCTGGCCACTGAACTCTCCGATGGCTCCTGGAACAATATCGCCAGCCAGTCGCGTGAGCTGCAGATGACCGGTAACGATGCCCAGAATCTGTTGATGGTGCTGGTGGTGGTCGGTGTGCTGCTGGGCGCCTTTGTCCTCTGGGCAGTACCGCGTCCGATTCTGGCCGCGATCAACCAACTGTTGATGGGTGCACAGCGTGTTGCCGGTGGTGACCTGACCCAGCCGGTCAACGTCTCCAGCCGTGATGAGCTGGGCCAGCTGGCTTCAACCTTCGACCACATGCGTACCAACCTGATGCAGCTGGTTGATCGTATCCAGCGTGCCTCGGTGCAGATCTCCACCACGGTGAACGAGATCCAGGCGGCCTCCAGCCAGCAGTCGGCCACCTCGACCGAGCAGGCGGGCGCACTCAACGAGTTCTCCGTCACCTTGCGTGAGATCGCCCAGAGTGCCGAGCAATTGGCCTCCAACGCCAGCACAGTGGCTGATAGCAGTGGCTCGGTGGCGACCAAGGTGGCCGATGCCAACAGCCGCTCCAGCCAGATGATGGAGTCGATGAACGCCATTGGTGAGTCGACCCGTCAGACCTCGGATCGGATCAAGGCGCTCAACGACCAGATGGACACCATCACCGATGCGGTCAGCTCGATTTCGGGCGTTGCCGATCAGACCACGCTGCTCTCGCTCAACGCAGCCATCGAGGCCAACAAGGCGGGCGAGATGGGCAAGGGCTTCTCGGTGGTGGCCACCGAGATCCGTCGTCTCTCCGACCGCTCCATCGACTCTGCCGGTGGCATCGGTGGCATGGTGCGTGACATTCAAAGAGCTACAGAATCCTCTGTGGTCTCAATGGATAAATCCTCCGAAGAGATCCGCGTCGGTATCGAGCTGGTACAGGACTCCACCTCCACCATGCAGGAGGTCAACCTCAACATGTCCGAGATCACCAGCCGTACCCAGGAGA